>NZ_JBFRKG010000100.1:0-268 GCF_041469325.1 Shewanella sp. 10N.286.51.B8 | reverse complement strand
TTGTAGCTGCTAGAGGGGATAAGCGGGAAAGGAATAAATGATTAGTGTTGTGAGACCGGAATGGGGGCGTAAAGCCTTACTCACAGCGCAGGGCAGCCCGAAAGGGTAAGAGACAAATCCCAATCTGAAAGCGACCATAGAGATACCCAAATCACTCATAAAATTGAGTCGAAATGGGTAGGGGTCGGCGCAGCCGAAAGGGCTGATTCTTTGCCGCCCTTGTACTCTTGTGTCTTCCACTTATACCGCTAGGCGCAGTGTGTGAGTA
>NZ_JBFRKG010000099.1:0-204 GCF_041469325.1 Shewanella sp. 10N.286.51.B8 | reverse complement strand
ACTGGGTTGCCATTTTTTTTGCGCTAAATTTATTTTCTTCGATTAGAGCTATGAGCAAAAGCTGGAACAAGCTGACTGATTAAACAGCTAAATTGAAGTAATAAAATCCAATCAAACCAGCTAGCCAAAAAAATTTTAAAATAATTTACCGCGGTAATGAACTTTTTTGAAATGAGGCACTCTTAGTAACTGTAGCAACGAGGT
>NZ_JBFRKG010000098.1:0-272 GCF_041469325.1 Shewanella sp. 10N.286.51.B8 | reverse complement strand
GACCGCCAAGGATGGTGGGAATGTCATTATTTGTCTGGAACAAATTTGACCAAAACATGGCGAAGTTTCACAGTGTGAAGCGCTCTGAGCGAGAGGCATGGATGCCGAACTGGCCGTTTAACATGGATGTTATTTGTTTTGGCAGAGCCCACAGGGATGTGTTCACGGCGTGTCTTGGATGCATCTGCACATAAGCCTGCGGCAGGCAATGGATTAGATTGGAGTAATGGCCTGCTGTAACTGAGCCAATTTAAATGAAGTATAAATTTGGT
>NZ_JBFRKG010000097.1:0-207 GCF_041469325.1 Shewanella sp. 10N.286.51.B8 | reverse complement strand
GGCTCTATCTATTCCTTCGGTTAGACTTAAATATCACTTCTTTTTTGCTAAAAATCGTCTACCGCAGGTCAAGAACAGCTTATTCAATAGCAGCACAATAATGTTCCAGGCTGCTCAATTCAAACTTCAAAGGTACCACCGCTAAGTCCTTGTTGTAAATTGAATATTTTCGAGAATATGTAAGTATTGCTCAAAATACTGCCGGAA
>NZ_JBFRKG010000096.1:966-1129 GCF_041469325.1 Shewanella sp. 10N.286.51.B8 | reverse complement strand
TAGCCCCATTTACATGCAGTTGAGTAGGATATCAAGGTACCAATTATAGTAATTGGCGAAGCCAAATCGAATTTTAGCAAGTTAATTCAATGCGACGTTTAGTTCACTAAACGAGTATTTAATTAACGCAGATAAAATGAAGATTTGGTGGGTCAGAGTGGAC
>NZ_JBFRKG010000096.1:0-177 GCF_041469325.1 Shewanella sp. 10N.286.51.B8 | reverse complement strand
CCAGCTGAGCTACAGACCCATTCTTTTTGGTCTTTTAATCGTTACTCAGCGTTGCTTTTGTCGTTCAATCGTCGTGTAGTGTACTACACGTCCTCATTCACTCCTCAAGCGCCTTGATTAACAATCAAAAAACTCAAAAATACCTTTCGATATCTTTCTCTTTCTTTCTATCAAGTA
>NZ_JBFRKG010000095.1:0-822 GCF_041469325.1 Shewanella sp. 10N.286.51.B8 | reverse complement strand
GTGGATTTTGCTTCAGAAACGGCGCAGTTAACTAAGCAGCAAATTCTGTCACAAACCTCATCAGCGATGTTAACTCAGGCAAATCAGTTACCACAAACGGCATTGTCGCTGTTAGGTTAATGGCTATTTAAGTGGCTAGTTAAACAATAATTATAAGCGCAGTGTAATCGCTTTTAATTAATTTGCTGAGCTTAAAATCAAAGCAGCCTTCGTTGGCTGCTTTTTTGTGTTTAAGCTTTTTAAACGCTGTTGATAAAGTAGTCGTTTAAGCGAGTTTATTGCACGTTAAATAGCCTTTTTTAATTGAATTTAATAAAAAGTTTAATTTTTTTACTAAAGCTTTTTTTATCGCCGCCGTTACAGTGTTTGTAGAAGATAAGTATCGTCTGACCTGAGTGGCAGGCACTATTAAATATAAGAGAGGCAATACATGGCTATTTCAGTTAATACTAACGTCACTTCAATGAAGGCTCAGAACTCATTAAACGGTGCTAACAGCGGACTGCAAACTTCAATGGAGCGTTTATCATCAGGGATGCGTATCAACAGCGCCAAAGATGATTCGGCAGGTTTGCAAATTTCAAACCGTATGACCAGTCAAATTAACGGCATAGGGGTTGCTATGCGTAACGCCAATGACGGTATCTCAATTGCCCAAACCGCAGAGGGCTCGATGCAGGAATCTACCAATATTTTACAGCGTATGCGTGACTTGTCACTGCAATCAGCAAATGGTTCAAACTCTGCTGATGACCGCGCCTCAATGCAAAAAGAGATTGGTGCATTACAATCGGAGTTAACTCGTATTGCTGACACAACGTC
>NZ_JBFRKG010000094.1:0-1510 GCF_041469325.1 Shewanella sp. 10N.286.51.B8 | reverse complement strand
ATGGGTGGCCTTGTTATTTTCGATTTACCAGAGAAGTTTAAGAATAGCGGCTGGATAAATAGCTATAACATAATTTCAGATCATAAAAATTACTGCCAAACAACACTACAAGTCGCGAGTAAGTTAACCTTTACTCGGGATCTTCTGTTAGTTTTCTTGTAAATAGTTTATTTGATTTAAATGGCAGAAAAAATAAAGCTAAATAATTATTTCGGTAAACCATCTCTTGTATTAAAAGTGGTAAAGAAACACTTAAAATAAAAGCTACCACTGCAAACACTAGCCCTATCGAATAATTAATATCACCCGAAGATATGAATGTATAAACCTTCCAATGAATCACGTAATGAAAAATAAGGATAAATAAGCTCCCAGCCCCTAACTTCTGAAATATGACTTTGAATGCATTATGCTTTACCAGCAACACTGAAATACACATAACTATATAGATTCCACTTATGGCACCTATCGAAGCTGTTATTGCTGTCTCATATATTCTTTTATTTAAATCTGTATACGATTTGGTGAAAAATATAATACAAACAAAAATAAAACAAGCGAAGACAAGCAAATACCGATGAGGAGAAAAACCAATTATTTTATTCCGCATTAAATACCCAGAAATAAAGAATGAGGAGGAAATAAGTAGAATATCAATAGAAAAAGGAAGACCAGGAAGAACACTTACCTTACCAGCAATAGTAATTTCTTTAAGCCAAAAAGTATCAACATACAAACCACCCAAAAGAAGTAGCAGCATTAACACGAACATTTTAATAGGCAGTGGTAATAGATTAAAGTGAGTAAATCGAAACAAAACATAGCTAAAGCAGTAAACAGTAAACAAGTGTGTTAAAAACCACATTTGAACCCACCTCAAGGTCTCTCCATTACCATAAAATATCCCTTGCAATTGCAGCAATAAATTATCATTTTGAAAGATAACATCAATAACAAAAAGCAATAATAGTACGGAGAAATAAGGCTTAAGAAGCGCTTCAGATTTTTTTAGAATAAATAATTTAGGTGGAGTAGAGAAAGAAAAGAAAACACCAGACAAAAAGAAAAAGAATGGCATTCTAAATAATGACATACTGTCTATTATTTCTGGAAAAAATGACGCTAACTTACTATGCACAAGTGCAACTAAAGTAATAGAAATACCTTTCGCAATATCTATATGCTCTACTCTATTATTCATGCACACCTAATCTGATAATTTAGTATTTGTGTGTAAAGAAGATACTTAGGCATGAATAACCTATTTGAACTTCACTGACGACACATTGAGTATAGTTTATGCATCAGGGCTATGCCGTCATACTAAAGATTATCAGTTAAAAAATACAATTAACCACTTGTTATCAATGTGATTTTATGTGTTTTTTATATTTTCACTTTCAAATTTTAGCTATTATTAATAATAATTTTGAGCAATTACAAAGCCACCCATTATTTAGATACAATTACAAAGCCACCAAAATTACAACAAAATTACAAAGCCACCCAT
>NZ_JBFRKG010000093.1:0-261 GCF_041469325.1 Shewanella sp. 10N.286.51.B8 | reverse complement strand
ACCCTGTTGACGCATAAATTTGTTAAAGCTGAAGTCCTTAATGAGTTTGAATTAAAGACGGTTAATGATTGTATTGGGCTATATCGAGAACGTTTAACCGATATTAGTTGGTTTATGCGTTCCTTGAGTGAACCGATTGCTAGAATGGCCAATAAAGAAGACAAGTGTACAGGCCGTTTTTGGGAAGGGCGGTTTAAATCTCAAGCCTTGTTAGATGATGCGGCCGTACTCGCCTGTATGGCTTATGTTGATTTGAATCCA
>NZ_JBFRKG010000092.1:0-968 GCF_041469325.1 Shewanella sp. 10N.286.51.B8 | reverse complement strand
CGTATTGCTGACACAACGTCGTTTGGTGGCCAAAAGTTATTGGACGGTAGTTATGGTAGTCAAGCATTCCAGATAGGCTCTAATGCAAATGAAACCATCAGCGTGTCTTTAAGGGCGACTGGGGCGGAGGCTATTGGCTCAAATAGCATCATTAATGCAGGTACTACGGCAGGTGTTGTTGGAGCACCGTCAGATTATACTGACGGTGGTACAATTACCCTGACCAATAATGTTTCTGGTGGTACATCTGACATTACAACATCTGACACTGATGATGCGGCAAGTATTGCAGGTAAAATCAATGATATTTCATCAACGACAGGTGTAAAGGCGACAGCATCTAATACCGTTGAGTTAACAGATTTGAATTTTGATGGTGGTACTTTAGATTGGGAGTTAACCAATAATGGCAACAAGGCGACAATCACTGCTGCTGCTGATGAGAATGACTTAGTTGACCAGATAAACAGCCAGGCCTCAGCAACAGGTATTACCGCATCTTTACATGAAGGTAAGGTAAGAATTTCAACTGAATCAGGGAGTGACCTTTCGTTTAAGAGCGCAGCTTTTACAGGTGCAACCAGTCCAGCGATTACGATGAATTCTGTGGTTGATGGCGCGGTTGGTTCGGCAGACTATAATGCTACGGCAGCAGGTAAGGTTGCAGGTGTAGTTAAGCTTGATAGTAACAGCGCTTTTACTTTAAGTGGTACTGAGAGTGGTGAGTTGTCAGGTGGAACGGCATCATCTCTAAATGCAATTAGTGATGTTGATATTTCAACAGCTGATGGTGCGCAAAATGCAATTGCTGCCATTGATGGTGCAATTGCGATGATTGATAATCAGCGTGCAGACTTAGGTGCGGTGCAAAACCGCATGAACTTCACCATTAACAACTTAAGTAATATTCAGGCAAACGTAACCGATGCCCGCAGCCGTATTCAAGATGTGGATTTTGCTTCAGAAAC
>NZ_JBFRKG010000091.1:1176-1530 GCF_041469325.1 Shewanella sp. 10N.286.51.B8 | reverse complement strand
AGTCACTGTGATGAAGAGTTCGTGAACATCGCCTTAAAAGCACATTACCTCGTTGCTACAGTTACTCAGAGTGGCTCATTTCAAAAAAGTTCATTACCGCGGTAAATTATTTTAAAGTTTTTTTGGCTAGCTGGTTTGATTGGATTTTATTACTGCAATTTAGCGGTTTAATCAGTCAGCTTGTTCCAGCTTTTACCCATAATTTTAATCAAAGAAATAAATTTAGCGCAAAAAAATGGCAACCCAGTGGGCTGCCAGAAGTATTACTTTGCGGGTTTTGCTAATAATGCGCTAGCGTATTAACAATGCCCTAAATGGGGGGATGATGATGAATAATGAAAACCGGGTGAAACA
>NZ_JBFRKG010000091.1:0-290 GCF_041469325.1 Shewanella sp. 10N.286.51.B8 | reverse complement strand
TTCATTACCGCGGTAAATTAGTTTAAAATTTTTTTGGCTAGCTGGTTTGATTGGATTTTATTACTGCAATTTAGCTTTAAATCAGCGGTTTAATCAGTCAGCTTGTTCCAGCTTTTACCCATAATTTTAATCAAAGAAATAAATTTAGCGCAAAAAAATGGCAACCCAGTGGGCTGCCAGAAGTATTACTTTGCGGGTTTTGCTAATAATGCGCTAGCGTATTAACTATGCCCTAAATGGGGGATGATGATGAACAATGAAAACCGGGTGAAACATAATTCGGTTAGCGA
>NZ_JBFRKG010000090.1:0-1220 GCF_041469325.1 Shewanella sp. 10N.286.51.B8 | reverse complement strand
TGATAAATTGTTAAAGAGCGGACTCGGTAACTAGCGTTTAGACGCCTTATTCCGTGTCAGTGGTGCGCATTATAGGGAAACTAAAATTTCATGCAAGGGCTTTTACAAATTAATTGACAAACATTGATTCAAGTGCTTTTTAATTGAGCGTATTGCGCTAAAATAAAACAATCTGGCTATTTTATCGCTGTTTATTTGGTTTTAATCACTAGTTACAGGCTCTGCTCTATATATGCTGCTACGTCTGCAATACGTCAACTAGCGCTGTAACTTCATTAATACCAGTTTAATGCTTACGGCTAGAACTCGACGATGAGCATGTAATCTCAATGACATTTCAACTTGATGAAGGGTTAATCCATTTCTTTAGCGCTTACGGCTAGAACTCGACGATGAATGTGTAAACCCAATATCAATTCAACTTGATGCAGGGTTAATCCATTATTTTAGCGCTTACAGCTAAAACTTGAAGATGAGTATGTAATCTCAATGACATTTCAACTTGATGCAGGGTTAAACCATTACTTTAGCGCTTACGGCTAGAGCTCGACGATGAATGTGTAATCCCAATATCAATTCAACTTGATGCAGGGTTAATCCATTATTTTAGCGCTTACGGCTAAAACTTGAAGATGAGTATGTCATCTCAATGACATTTCAACTTGATGCAGGTTAATAGTTACTAGCTCCACCTCATTATCAGTAAAGTTTCAATTCAGTCACTTTATATCTATCTAGCCACAGCTTTAATTAATCTTAGATGCTAAAGCAATTTTCAAATTTTTATGAGCTCGTTCAAAATAGGTCGGTGAAGTATCTATTGCTTGCTTAAATAAACTTATCGCTTGTTCGTACTTGCCTTCTAACATCAAAAAGTAGCCAAGATCATTTAATGCATCCGCTGTTGTCATGGTTTGTTCAAAACTTGCCAGTGCCCTTCTATAATTTCCTTGGCGGATATAAACCAAACCTAAATTCGACCATGCTCGGGTAAAACTCGGATCAGCTCTTAGTGCTTGCTTGAGATATGACTCTGCATTATCAAAGTCTCCCACAAGATAAAATGAATAACCTAAATTGGTAGCGATAATTGCTGATTGAGGTTGGAATGCTAGTATGAGTCTAAAATATGTTCTTGCTGCTTCATTGTTGTTTTCCAGATCTTCCAAAATAGCCAGTGCGTTATATACTCTTAAAGGTGATTGTACTGGTCAACCCAA
>NZ_JBFRKG010000089.1:0-485 GCF_041469325.1 Shewanella sp. 10N.286.51.B8 | reverse complement strand
GGCACTCAGTTTAGCGAAGCATTGTTATTTACCCATCGCGGCTTATCAGGCCCGGCAATTTTACAAATTTCAAATTACTGGCAAGCAGGCCAAAGTATTAGCATTAACCTGTTACCCAATGAGTCAGCGAAAGATAAAATCGAGCTAGCGCTTGCAAATCACCCTAAGCAAAGCCTACGTAACACCATCAGCCAATGGCTACCAAAGCGCTTGGTTGAAGCGTTATTTGAAGCAGCACTGCTTGATAAAGCCTTAAACCAGTTAGGCCACGGTGAGCGTGAGCAAATAGCACAAGACCTTAATGAATGGTCAATCGTGATGAACGGTACCGAAGGCTATCGCACTGCTGAAGTCACCTTGGGTGGCGTTGATACTAATGAGTTATCATCTAAAACCATGCAGTCTAGCAAGGTTACTGGATTGTACTTTATTGGTGAAGTGATGGACGTCAGTGGTTGGCTCGGAGGGTTCAACTTTCAATGGGC
>NZ_JBFRKG010000088.1:7759-8235 GCF_041469325.1 Shewanella sp. 10N.286.51.B8 | reverse complement strand
AATATAATTTTATATTAACATAAACACAATTAGCGGTTTAGCATTCAGCTCATCTATGTGCTAGGTATTTGAAGTGGTTCCAATAAAATACATCTTATGTGAACTTTTTCATGATTCTCTAATATATTACTTTATCTTAGCTTATTGTCTTCATTTGGACGCCAAGGTGAGATTCTTGTCACAAAAAGGTGAGTTTTATTGAAGTTTGTAGTAATCTGATGACGATTTATAAGTCTGCCTTCATTAAAAGGTGGCGTTGAGCTGTTAATTTATTTGCATTTAGGAACGATGAACATGAAAAAATTATTAGCAATGACTGCAGTTGCCGCGTTGACTTTGTCTTCAAACGTTTTTGCCCAAGATGGCGAAGCGGTTTATAACAAAGCGTGTACAGTATGTCACAGCATGGGAGTTGCTGGTGCACCAAAGACTCACGACGCTGCAGCTTGGGAACCACGTTTAGCTAAAGGTCTTGA
>NZ_JBFRKG010000088.1:3086-6931 GCF_041469325.1 Shewanella sp. 10N.286.51.B8 | reverse complement strand
CGGTTTTTTTATGTCTATTTATTGATAGTGGATTATTGAACCACTGTATCAAGTAATAGTTTAGCTTCTTTACCCACAGCAACAGATGCAACGATACCTTTTAAATCACCAGGTTGCGCCTTCACACTGCCATGTTTTGATAGCACTGCGATAATTTCTACATTTGCAGCACTGCTTAGTTTTACATCGCCACCCATTGAAGTAGTGTCATCAAGTGTCACCGTTACAGGTAAACTGTTGGCACTTATTTTGGTCGCAGCTAAAGGTACCTTAGGGCCTTGAGTTGAACGGGCGAAGATAAATACCATATCTGAAGAGCTAACTTGATCGGCTAACTCTGGAGCAATTGATATCGCGACATCTACAGTTTTAATACCTGCTTCGGCTGTAGCTGCTGCCATTGGGTTATGAGTACTATCGTTTGGCATCACTCCCGTTTCAGCTTGAATACGCATTTGGGCAGATTCAATAGCATTCATAAGTGCAGTGCGATCCACATCTTTACGATCGCTATCTAAAATAGATTGCCACGCTGTGATTGCGCTTTGATAGTCAGCAGTGAAAAACGCATCCATACCGACAAGCAACAATGTAGAAGGGTCGTTTGGATCTAAAGCTAAAGATTGATCAACAAGCGCTTGAATCTGAGGATTCATTTGCTGACCATTTTTGTAATACAGTGCCGTCGCTTTAGGGCCTAATAATTCAGAAGCTGTGCCAACTAATTCCATCACTTTATCAAAAGAGGCAACAGCATGATCAAACTGGTTTGCTGAAATATAAGCATGACCTAAGCTAAACCAAGCTTGGCTGTTTTCTGGCTCAGCTTGAACTTGCTGCTCCATCATTTGTACACGTTGAGCCATAATCTGCTCATTGCTCATACCTTGATGTGGCGAAGCTTCAGCTTGTGGCGGGGTAGCTAACTCCTGGTATGCACCAAGGGTTGAGTAAAAGTAACCTGAAACAGCCAAGACACCAACGGTCATAATTGATGGCCATAAGATCCCTTTTGCTTTTAATTTCGTATCTAAAGAATCGTCACCTGCAATCTTCATATCTTGCAGAAGGCCAATTTCTAGTTCTTTTTTAAGCGCGTCAAACTCTGTTTGATCAAGCAAGCCTTCTTCAAGTTCTTTAGCTAAAATGCCTGCGCGCTCGTTGAAGAGTTCAAGGTTAGTTTGCTTACGTACGCCTGATTCTTCAGCAGATAGCATTTTTTGCTGACGAAAATGAGGGATCCAAATCAGCATTAAGCTGATGAGTACGACAAGCGCAATAAATATCCAAAATGTGGTCATTGTTTCAATATTCACTTTTAGGTTGCTGAAAAAATAAAGCGGAACTGCCGCCTAACTTGAGTGCTAGATTATACGTAAAGATGATTCATTGAACAGTAATATACGATTTTACTTAGTCAGAATCCTTATAGTTGGGCACTGGTTCACAAATAAATAACCACCTTTGAAATCAAACGAAACTTAAATGAACTTTTTTAGTCATAGGCTTAGCTGTTATAACTGTGTGTTTTTAATCTCTATTTTTTTGAGAATGAGACTAGTGACCCAGTTTTGCATGAAATAGGCAGACATAAACAACAGCAAATACTAAAATATAACAAAATTCGTATTAGCTAATGTTAATGTAGCTGATATATAGCATTATGTTAGTTATGCGTTGGTTTGATTAGGTTCGGACCAACTTTTATCACACTGAGGAATACCCATGATCCCAGAACTTGGACACTTCTCGCTCATTATAGGTGTGGCATTTGCCATGCTATTAATGACCGTGCCGTTAATTGGTGCAGCCCGTAAGGACCAGTATCTCGTAAGATATGCTTGGCCGATTTGTTACGGTATGTTCTTTTTCATCGCTCTTTCAGTTATCAGCCTAGGCTATAGTTTTGCCGTTGATGACTTCTCTGTGGCTTATGTCGCACATCATTCAAACTCACAATTGCCAATCTTCTTTAAGATTGCAGCAGTGTGGGGTGGCCATGAAGGGTCACTTCTATTCTGGGTATTCTCTATATCTGTCTGGGCTGCATCAGTTGCATTGTTCAGTAAAGGTATGGAAGAAGTCTTTATCGCACGTGTTCTTGCGGTATTAGCAATGATCATTGTTGGCTTCTCTTTATTCATGCTAATCACTTCAAGCCCATTTGAGCGTATTTTCCCAATACCGATGGAAGGTCGAGATTTAAACCCAATGTTGCAAGATGTGGGCTTAATCTTCCATCCACCAATGTTGTACTTGGGGTATGTTGGTTTCTCAGTTAGCTTTGCATTTGCTATTGCTGCGCTTATGAGTGGTCGTCTAGATTCTGCTTGGGCTCGTTGGTCACGTCCTTGGACACTAGCAGCTTGGGTATTCCTAACAGGCGGTATCTCGTTAGGCTCTTGGTGGGCATACTACGAACTTGGCTGGGGCGGATGGTGGTTCTGGGATCCAGTTGAAAACGCATCGTTCATGCCTTGGTTAATCGGTACAGCGTTAGTGCATTCACTTATTGTGACTGAAAAACGTGGCGCATTCCGTAACTGGACCGTATTACTGTCAATATTCGCTTTCTCATTAAGCTTGCTAGGTACCTTTATTGTTCGTTCAGGTGTTTTAACATCAGTGCATTCATTTGCAGCCGATCCTAGCCGTGGTATGTTTATTCTGCTCTTGCTTGGCCTCGCAGTTGGTGGCTCCTTGACCTTGTTTGCGTTAAGAGCAAGTCAAATGAGCAGTCCTGCAAGGTTTGAACTCAAATCTAAAGAGACCTTCTTACTTGTATGTAATGTGTTATTAACTGTTGCAGCAGGTACTGTACTACTTGGTACGCTATATCCATTGCTAATTGATGCATTAGGTATGGGCAAAATCTCTGTAGGACCTC
This sequence comes from Shewanella sp. 10N.286.51.B8, assembly GCF_041469325.1. Lineage (NCBI taxonomy): Bacteria > Pseudomonadati > Pseudomonadota > Gammaproteobacteria > Alteromonadales > Shewanellaceae > Shewanella > Shewanella sp. 10N.286.51.B8. The sequence goes on along the minus strand of NZ_JBFRKG010000088.1, from coordinate 4,044 downwards.
CATATTTCAACGCTGTATTTGTACCAATTGTACTTGTACTGTTTGGCTTCATGGGAATTGGCCCAATCATTCGCTGGAAAAAATCTAAAGCGGGTGAGATTAAACGCCAACTTATGATCCCTGCGATTGTGGCTGCAATTGTTGGTTTGGCAACACCATTTATCGCTGGTAACGAAATGAACCTTTGGGTTGCATTCGGTATTGCTGCTGCGACATGGGTAGCACTAGCAACCTTCAGAGCGGCATATAACCTAGTAACTGACAAAGAAGGTAAGTTCACCCTTAACAAGATAGGCCGTAGTGAAATGGGGATGATTATTGCCCATTTAGGTATTGCCGTATCAATTGTTGGTGCCACTATGGTGTCTAACTACTCGATTGAGAAAAGTGTTCGTATGGGCCCTGGTCTCAGTGAAGAGTTAGCGGGTTATACCTTCAACTATATTGAAACCAAAAACGTGGTTGGTCCTAACTACACCGCGCAACAAGGTCAGATTGAAGTTTATTACGATGACGAATTTGTTACATTGTTAAGACCTGATCGTCGTCAATACAATGTACGTACGATGGATATGACTGAAGCAGGTATTGATTGGGGCTTGTTCCGTGATCTATATGTGACTATGGGTGATCCATTGAGCATGACTCAATTTGCTGTACGTCTTAACTATAAACCGTTTGTTCGTTGGATTTGGTTTGGTTCAATCTTTATGATGGTCGGCGGTTTCTTAGCTGCATCAGACAAGCGTTACCGCGTTAAAGAAGCTAAAACTGCTAAAGAAGAAGCAGAACAAGCAAAATTAGCCACTGCTTAATATATCGGAGAAAGTATGAAAAAGTTGGTGCTGTTTATACCATTGGTATTGTTTTTGGGGATGGGAGTTTTTCTTTATCAGGGGTTATTCTTAAATCCACAAAAGCTGGATTCAGCACTAGAAGGAAAGCCGGTACCGGCTTT
>NZ_JBFRKG010000088.1:1392-2349 GCF_041469325.1 Shewanella sp. 10N.286.51.B8 | reverse complement strand
AAAGCCGGTACCGGCTTTCCAACTTGAACGCCTTGAAACGCCGGGTGAAATGTTAACGCAAGCTGATTTAAAGGGTGAAGTGTCGATGATCAATGTTTGGGCTACATGGTGCCCGGCATGTAAATACGAACATCCTTTTTTAATGATGCTTGCGCGTAAAAATATTTTACCTATTTATGGTGTTAATTATCGAGATGAGCGTGCGCCAGCAATACGTGAGTTAAGTCGTGAAGGCGATCCCTACACGCTTAACATTTTTGATAAAGATGGACGTTTAGGTTTAGACCTTGGGGTATATGGAGCACCAGAAAGTTTCATTGTTGACCATAACGGTATAATCCGTTTCCGCTACGCGGGGCCAGTTGATAGTAATGTCTGGAGTGAAACACTCTACCCAATGATCCAACAGTTACAAGCTGAAGCTAAACAAGACGGAGTTTAATAATGAAAACATTGAAAATACTTGTTGGCTTGATGACAAGTTTAGTTTTAGCTTTTAATGTGATGGCAACGCCAGTAGATACTTATGAATTTAAATCTACCGATAACCAAAAGCGTGCGTTGAACTTAGCGCACTCTTTACGTTGCCCACAGTGTCAAAATCAGAACTTGATCGATTCTAATTCGCCAGTAGCCCAAGACCTCCGTCTTGAAGTCTACACCATGGTTGACGAAGGAAAGAGTGATGATCAAATAGTAGATTTTATGACAAGTCGTTACGGTGACTTTGTACTATATAAGCCAAGATTAGATCCTAAGACCTACATTCTATGGATTGGCCCATTTGTACTAATGCTTATTGCACTTTACATTGCATTGGTTGTTGTTCGTAAACAACGTGGTAAAGCAGCAAATGTGGAGCAAGAGTTAACTGACACAGATCGTGACGAGTTAGCCGCTTTATTAGCAAGCAAGCAACAGCGAGATGAAAAATGAACAAGATGATCAAATTGATCA
>NZ_JBFRKG010000088.1:0-662 GCF_041469325.1 Shewanella sp. 10N.286.51.B8 | reverse complement strand
TGATCAAATTGATCATGCTTGGTGCATTAGCGGTAAGTTTTACCGCTAATGCATATCCTGGAATGGAAAAACAGCAACAGCATGTTAGTCAATCAACACTTGATAAGATAAATGTATTAGCGCAGCCGTTTCCTATTGCACACATTGGTTTTAATGATGCCGAAGGCAATGAAGTTGATTTCGAAGCCCATAAAGGCAAAGTTGTTATCATTAATATGTGGGCGACCTGGTGTCCTCCGTGTGTAAGAGAGCTACCTGCATTAAATCGATTAGAGAAAACACTGAGTAAAGACGAATATGTGTTGATGCCAATCTCTATTGATGCAGAAGGCAAGAAGCAAGTTAGCCCTTTCCTTGATTCTATTGGTCTAGGTGCTTTTACTTCTTATTACGACCCAAGACAGAATTTACGAGAAGTATTTCCACTAGACACCATACCAGCGACCTTTATTCTAAATAAAGAAGGTGAATTGGTTGCTTATGTGCGTACTTATGTCGATTGGGATGATGAAAACGCTGTTGAGTTTTTACGACAGTTTCAATAAATTGCAATTAAAGTCTAACGATAGTGATATAAGGTTGCTTACTTAATAGACTAATTACACCTGAATTGATTAAAAAAGATCGTATTTGATGAAAAGATCATCATGCGATCTTTTTTT
>NZ_JBFRKG010000087.1:4484-4613 GCF_041469325.1 Shewanella sp. 10N.286.51.B8 | reverse complement strand
CTTACCTGGCTTACCTGGCTAGCAGCATAGAGCTTCCATTAATTTAAAATAGTTCGCTGCTGACTGAAGACTCGTAAATCCACAAGAAAATGAATAATTAGCTTCTCGCAATTAGCTTCTCGTAATTAG
>NZ_JBFRKG010000087.1:0-3731 GCF_041469325.1 Shewanella sp. 10N.286.51.B8 | reverse complement strand
TAGCTTCTCGTAATTAGCTTAGATTTACTCGCAAACTACCCAGTTGTAATTGTTAATCATCTGAACCTAAGTCAGTTAAACTGCTTTGAAAGTTGTTTACGAAGCTTTCTGTAATAGCTAAATTGTCATTTGCATTGCTGTAATCAGTTTTGACTGTAGCCATTTAGTTGTGTCATTTTTTGGTGACATAAGTTGGTTTACTAGCCATGAAAGGTTAACTGTTTAAGTTAGTTGGCAGCGTTAAAGGGTTCTGCGTCTTTGTTTATAAAGCCACTAAACGTGTGCTTAAAACCAGTTATCTTTTTCAAGTAGCACATGTTAAACGAGTCCACCTAAGTCTTTATCACCAAGTGTCCCTGCTTGTTAGGCTCAGAATCTAGTGGACAACGAAAGTGATTTATCTGTTATTTAAACCCTAGTTGCTAATTTTAAGATTTATTTTGATTCATTCTAGATTTTATTAAGCAGTGAAATAACACTCCTTTTTATTAGCTGCTAAAAAAGGTATTCAAGTCAACTATATCAATTGCAGCCTGGTTTGGCATTGGTGTTTGCTCCAATGCAGAATATAGTTTTGTTTAAGGGATTTTTTTAAAGAAGGGTTTTGTGCGGTGCTAATAGGTAAGATAGCTATTCATGCGCTGTAGGTATTAGAAATATAATTGCTTGAGAGCTATTTAAAAGCTTCCAGTCAGCTTATTACGATTAATATAGGGTTTAGTGTACTTTGTTAATATAAGTCCGTTTAAATGTGCGCAGAGGCTAGGGTTATCATTTTCCGGGTAATTAGCACTTTATAGTTTTTTGGGGGGGAATTGCGGCTAATGCAGAGGGATTGATTATTACAACTTTTTGGTTAAACATTAACTCTTGGTTGTTTGAGGGCAACAGTAAACTTAAACTCATAGTTGACTTCCTATACTTTAATTACGCAAGCCAAATAAAAAAGCACCGACCAATTGTGGTCAGTGCTTTACATGGTGATTAGCTTACGGATGAAGCTTAAATTTCGTATGGTCGCTACTTAATCTTGGATTAGTTGTATTTATAACCTTCGGATTGAGTTTGCTCAGAGTAATCTAATTTTTCATGGCTTTGGCCCATGGCTTCAGCAACTTCTGGAGGCATGTAATTTTCATCATGCTTTGCAAGTACTTCAGTTGCTTGTAATACGCCAGGCTCTGTTAATACACCTTGTGCAACAATACCTTGTCCTTCACGGAATAGATCAGGCAACAAGTCATCAAATGTTACGATGATTTCGCCACCAAGAATATCATGAATGGCAAATTCAACATGTAAACTATCAGGATCACGTACCATTGAGCCTAAGGTCACCATACCACCTACACGTATACGTTGACCAACTTCAGGCTTGTCACCTGTATCTGGTTTACCGTTTACAATTTCATACGGAGTATAGAATAAGTTTAAGTTTGAATTTAGCGCATATATTAGTAATGATGCGATACCGGCAACACCTGCAATTAATGCGACTGCCAGTGTTAATCTCTTTTTGCGTCTTGAATTCACTATCTGCTACTCCTAGTTTCTTTAAGGCGGTCTTCTCGTTCCATCTTTTTAGATATTTCGAGTAAGACGGATCTTTTTTGACGAAGGCTCAAGAATAGTAACGTCCCTAAGCTTCCGAAGGTAACACCGTATGACAACCATACATAGAATGCATAACCGCCCATATTTAAAAATTCAGAAAATGATTCGAACTGTATCATTTCGATGCCTCCGCTTTTGCTAATTCTCTAACCCAAGGACGCATTCCATTTCTAGCTAAAATCTCAGCTTTGTAGCGTAGCAAAGTGATTGCACCAATCATTAATCCAAAACCGACGATATTGATAAGTAACGGTGCTAACATTTCCATTGGCATTGATGACTTTTCAGTGATTTTAATTGTCGCAGGTTGATGTAAGCTGCTCCACCAATCAACTGAGTATTTAATAATTGGAATATTAATTACACCAACTATTGCTAAAATGCCCGCTGCACGAGCTGCAAGTACTTTATCTTCAAATGAAGCGTAAAGAGATATTACACCTAGGTATAAGAATAATAGCACCAGTTCTGATGTTAAGCGTGCATCCCATACCCACCATGTGCCCCACATAGGTTTGCCCCATGCAGCACCAGTTAATAAGGCGATAAAAGTGATTACAGCGCCTATTGGTGCAATTGAGGCAGCAACCCAATCGGCTGCTTTAATCTGCCATACAAGCCCGACAAATGAAGCGGATGCCATAGCCATATACGCGGCCATAGACATTGAGGCTGCTGGTACATGGATATAAATAATTCTGAAACTTTCGCCTTGTTGGTAATCCATTGGGGCAAAGAGCATTCCCCAGATGGTTCCGACACTTATAAATAAGATGGCCGAAAATGCAAACCAAGGTAAAAGGGTTGATGCTAGTTTGTATGCACGCTCTGGATCAGCGTATGAATGTAGCCATTTCCACATTTAGTTTGTACTCACTCTTAATGAAGCACCAATTGCAAATGGTGCCATAACTAATGAACCGACCAACATTGCACCAATAATAGCAAGTTGACCTGTGTAGGGTAAATTCATTCCAGCCGCATCAATCGCACTTGTAGCGAAGATGAGAACAGGTATATATAGCGGTAAAATTAGCAAGCTTAGTAGTACACCGCCTTTGCGTAATCCAACCGTTAATGCAACACCAATAGCGCCAAGAAGGGACAATACTGGTGTTCCGACTGCTAGTGTCGAGATTAGCGCGCCATAGCTATTACTATCTAAATGCAGAAGTACAGCAAGTAAAGGTGCCACTAATATTAATGGTACACCGGTTAAAATCCAGTGCGCCAATACTTTTGATAATACCAAAATCGATAATGGCTGTGGGCTGAGCAACATTTGCTCTAGGCTGCCGTCACTAAAATCGGCTTTAAATAAACGCTCTAATGACAGCATCGATGCTAGTAGGGCTGCGACCCAAATAATGCCTGGTGCCACACGTGATAATACTTGTGGTTCAGGGCCAATACCTAGCGGAAACAATGTCACTACCAGTACAAAGAATAATAATGGGTTAAAAATATCACCACGATGTCTAATGGCAATTTTTAGATCCCGTTGCAACAATGTCATAAATGCTTGGGTGTAACTTATGCCTCTTTTCATTGTTGTACCTTATACGAAACGATAGTCTAGTTTTACCTTACGAAGCACATCATCAGTAATGATGCCCATATCTTGGTGAGTTGTCATAATCACGCAACCCCCATTTTTAGTGTGCTGAATAAATAATTGCTCTAGTTCTTCAACACCTTTTTTATCAATGGCGGTAAATGGCTCATCTAAAATCCAAATACGACTGTTGGTATGCCACAGTCTTGCTAATGCGGTGCGACGATGCTGACCTGCAGATAAATGTCCTGCTAGGGCTTCTTCAAAACCGCCTAAGTTAACTTTGGCTAATATATCGTAACTATCAAAGTCATCATAACCACTTAACCTTAAATTGAAGTTAAGATTTTCTTTTGCTGTTAACTCACTTTTAACACCTGCTAAGTGACCTAGGTAAAGTAAATCTTCATTAAATTCATCACGGCATTGTGTGATATCGGTATCGATATATTCGACTTCACCAGCGTATGGCCTTGAAAGTCCGGCTATTATGCGTAGTAAACTGGTTTTTCCGGCACCGTTTGGGCCTTCAATTTGGACAATATCACCAGCGTTAATTTCA
>NZ_JBFRKG010000086.1:0-4249 GCF_041469325.1 Shewanella sp. 10N.286.51.B8 | reverse complement strand
GAGTGTTTTTCTAGGTCTGGACATCATTAATTACCGAAAATTAAGTAATAACTAAAGCCTAGTAGAGTGTTTAACATTTAGCCAACTAAAATGGGTGGCCATGTTATTTTCACAGTTATATCTCTCATGATATTGTTAAAAACAACTCCCATTAAACTAACGAATGAATACCAGTATTTTAGGAACAGGTTATTTATACCCATCAAAACAATCAATATATTCTACATAATGATTAACGCTTCGGAGTTTAATTCTAGAATAGACAGCACTTTTCAATCAAGTTAGATTAATATGTTAAGAACATTACGATTGACAATTAAATTATAGACAAGCTAGAAATGAGTTTGTGAATATTAAATCAACCTTAATTTATACGCTAAGTGAACCAACTGTGAGTTTGTTTTTACCTTTAGTTTCTTTTTAATACTGGCGAGTCGATAGTCGACACCGCGCTCTGTTAAAAAGCATTGTTGAGCAATATCAGAGCGAGAACCTCCTTTAGAAACTATCTCAATAGCTTTAATCTCATTTTCACTGATGAGCCTGTAATCCAATAATGGATTAAGGTGAATCGGTAAATCATCTAAGCAATAGTGCTGGTAGTCGGTAAAAATCTTCTGAATACGTTGAATTCGCTGATTGTCATACTCAACATCTTCATCTAAAAACAAGTAAAACCTTCCAACATAATGTTCACTAATCAAGCATGGAATGGCAAATGTCCTTTTGCCTTTATAGCCATATTTTTCCATCACATTTAAAGGGGAAGCAGCAGAACGATGCCAATCTTCGTAGTCCCAATGATGATATTCCTTTAGCAAAGATAAATCAGTATTGTAGTCTAATTTAGCCCATTTACTCCTAGATGAGATACTATAATTTATCGCATTTTCAGAACTATACATAAGCCTAGTTCTTTTAGCTAAAAGGTTTTTTTTATTAATTGAAAATGAGGATTTTTCACTGAGGTCAACATTGAATATCATATCTGAAATATCTAAATCCTTTGCCATTGAGGCAAGCTCTTTACAGTTTATCATGTTGTCCTATAACCCCTATCTGATTAGCCTTAAAGATAAGTTGAGGAATGTTTGTCGCATGAAGCAATGACTTGCCTGTATCTAGATGATAATCAACCCCTCTTTCACTAAGACTCAACATGTCAGATACTTCTTTTCGTGTCATTCCCATCGACATTGCGTTAATAATGGAATGTAATTTTTTGCTAATACCATAGTTTTTAGCGACTTCGCTTACGATAGTCGTTTCGTACTTTTTATAGATATTTAATACAGAGACTTTTATCGAACGAATATTACATTCAATTTCTCTAAGTTCAATTTCATTATTTACAATAAATACTACACTAGCATTGGTCTGGCTAAATGGGCTCATACTAATTACGACTTTACTGTAAAAACTATCATTATCTCTCCATATAACAACATCTTTACCGTTATGTTTTTTTTGCTGGGCAAATAAAGACTCACATAAAAATGTGCTCGAACCCTCATCACAATTAGTCACAACCAAATCTAATCTTTTATTTACACATTGAATATCATCTTTACCTAGTTGCTCAAAACATATAATCCACTTAGGAGTAATTTTAAAGCTAGAAAACAAACCTTCATCGGTTTCGACCATAGCGGTTCTTTTGTTTTTTATTATTATGCTCATCTCAATTCATCATAATTAATATTGATTTCTATTATTATATCTACACAATTAGGCAATACAATTCTCTTAGGTTGTATGTGTGTGTAGAGTCACAACGAACATAATTGCTTTGATCAGCACAGTTTTTCAACAAAATTAACTCATCTACCGTGACTTATCATATTGGCAATGGACTCAACACAAGGTAGGGAGTAAAAATAAAAAACATACCCACAACAATAGCTCCAACTATTTTTACATAAGGGCATTTAAATTAAAATAATCAGATTTATTATCAATGTGATAATAATCTATATTTATAATGTTCTGTGAATTCTCATAAGAGACCTTATCTACACCTTAATTAATATTGAGCTTGTTCCTGGAGAATGAATATTAAATAAGATAATTAAAAAGGTTATTTATGATGAACAAGAACCTGAAATATGGAAACTTGAAAAAAACAACGTTTGCTATGATGTTGCTACCTTTAATGACGGCTTGTGGTGGATCTGATTCAAATGATGCCCCTCCACCGGTCTCAGAAATTCCTGAAGTTGAATTACCTGACGAAATACGCAATCACTTTGATCTTATCGTTGATACTGAAACAGCCGTTGACGGTACTATCGAAGTTTATTTAGGTCGTTGGTTCCCTTGCATGAAAGGGCACGAAGATATGTGCTCAAGTGACATGCCGGAAGATTTTGAAGTTCCCGATGCTGGCTTTAAGAATGGCGAAGCCTTCGCTACAGCATCGAAATATAACATGCGGACCAGAGACGACAGCAAATACTACATGGAAGTTCAGCTAAGCGATCTACGAGCTTGGCAAGAGCAAGCTGTTCGTGATGATATTTTCATGCCTGGTAACTACTCAGCTTTAGACTTGATGATGTACATCTCATCGATAAGAGATGATTTTGAAGTCAAGTTAGGCGGCTTTAATGAAGCACGTCAAAGCTATGACTTTACCGTGTCATTTGATGCCGATGGCGACGGTACATTTGACAACGCACCTGCCACACATTATTCCCACTGGGGTGATTACCAAGATAGTGATAGTTGGGGAGTCACTTTGTCACACGGTGGTGGTGACATGCTAAATGATTTTAACGGATATTTAGAAACTGTGTATGACCGCCTTGATGAAACCCTTGTGCGTGATGGGTCTCAGATCCGTATACAACCAGTGAGTGAAGCCTATCGTGATCGTGTGTGGCAAACCCATATTGATGAAGTCAACTTTAAAGCTAGTAACGGTGGCAAGGTAATTTTAAAAGAAATTACCCTAGATATGGAGGATACTGACGGTTATGGTGATGAATTCATTAAAACCATTGCTCAAGATGTTGAAGTAAAAGCTTACAACTTACGCCCTGATATTTATCGCCCTGGCGTCATCACCAGCCTTGATATGGTTATCTCTGCAAACGAAACAGCAAAAGAAGCCGGTTCTGCTGAATTTGGTTTTACCTTCTGGCCAACACTTTCTACAGGTTCTAAACTTGGCAGTTATGTGATGAATCAAATCAGCCACCCTGAAGTTGGTCCTTCAAATAAACTTCGTGCTGAAGGCTTAGACGGCTGGAACTACGCTGCGGGTATGAATGAATACACATTAGATATCATTGTTACTCAGGGCTCATGGCCAAGTGCACAGGACTTCTTAGACCCTGAAATTGCAGCAGAATTTGAACTTGACCGTGAGTGTTCATGGCTACGTGAAAGCGATGGCTCAATCACTGAAATTAAAGCTAAAGAATGTATCGACCATTGGTATGGTACTTTCGGCGGAAATAAACTTCACGTAGCAATGGATAATATGGTTCGTAACCATGGTATGGAGTACATCTATTTTTCATGGGTGAAAAAGATGTTCCTAGTTTACAACGTATCAGAAGTAAACTCAGTTAATGAAGCACGCCTAATGGGTGATACTTATCGGTTCCCAGCTCAAGTAGAGAAAGCTGAGAAAATTGCAGACATAAGTAAAGCAATTGCGCCACTGACTGAAGAACATTTTGGTTGGAATATTGCTGACTGTCAGCTATGTCACTCTAAGGATGACATTCATAAAAGCAAAGCAGTTGATACATTAGAGCGTGATGAGCCTTATTTCTGTGCATCGTGTCACGGTGGTAATGGTGCACCTGAAGCGCATGGCGAAACAGCGCGTTGTTTCTGGTGTCACTCAGAAGATAAAGCAATGCAGAACCATGGTGAGGCATCTCAATGGATGGCTTTCAGTGACGTAGAGTGTAGTGGCTTCCCTCAACATATGGGACCAAACGCACCTAGCGAACTATTTGGCCCAGGTTCATGTGCAGATCAGGTTGATAAACCGAATGTAGTGAAACAGAATTGGGATGGTTCAAAATATAATGATTTACCTGCGGGTAGACAACAAAGCTTTGGTAACAGTGACTGGTACAATACTGAGTCATTCCCTGACCCATATAGCTGTGTAACTTGTCATGTAACACCTAAGAAGTAACATGTTTAAGGCCTCGATTATTATTAATCGAGGCCTATTTTATTATAGCAATTACAAAGCCACCCATTATTTAGATACAATTACAAAGCCACC
>NZ_JBFRKG010000085.1:0-235 GCF_041469325.1 Shewanella sp. 10N.286.51.B8 | reverse complement strand
CCGAAGGAATAGATAGAGCCAAACGTGATGGAAGAAACGCCTAATTTATGATAGCTTGAAGGCACTTGCTAAGGCTCGTAAAGCAAAGCTTTTAAAGAGACCTGCAATTGACTTCAAGTAAAGCAGCGATGCTTCCCTCACGCCGCAGGGGGCATCAATTAAGCCCCAAGGGCATGGAATATGAACTCACGGATTGAGTAGCGATAACCCTCTCTCTCCGAAAGTAAAGAACAAG
>NZ_JBFRKG010000084.1:0-512 GCF_041469325.1 Shewanella sp. 10N.286.51.B8 | reverse complement strand
TGCCCGAGTGGTGGAATCGGTAGACACAAGGGATTTAAAATCCCTCGCTTAATAGGCGTGCCAGTTCAAGTCTGGCCTCGGGTACCATCATTTACATACGACTTAGTATTAAGGTGTATGGTACAAAAAGCCTCAACGTAAGTTGGGGCTTTTTTGTATCTGAAATTTGTTGGAATGAATGATTTTACTAAAAAATCCCTCGTCGTTTTAAGATAGGGCGTGCCAGTTCAAGTCTGGCCTCGGGTACCATTATTCTTCTATAAAGCGCTTACATACGACTTAGTATTAAAGAGTATGGTGCGAAAAAGCCTCAACATTAGTTGGGGCTTTTTTGTATCTGAAATTTGTTGGAATGATTTTACTAAAAAAAACCTCGTCGTTCTAAAATAGGGCGTGCCAGTTCAAGTCTGGCCTCGGGTACCATTATTCTTCTATAAAGCGCTTACATACGACTTAGTATTAAGGTGTATGGTACAAAAAAGCCTCAACATTAGTTGGGGCTTTTTTGTATC
>NZ_JBFRKG010000083.1:0-1116 GCF_041469325.1 Shewanella sp. 10N.286.51.B8 | reverse complement strand
CTCCGAAAGTAAAGAACAAGCCGTTACACGAGACCTTCGGCTCGTGAACTAAATCGTTATATGTCCTTTAAGGAAAGTGGATGTCCGAACAATTTTGTCCTATATGCAAAGGAAATGTTAAACCTCAACCTAGATATTTAGCATATGTCTGTGAAGCTTGTTTAGCTGACGGCGTTGAAGTCGACGGGAACATAATCCCTAAATCAAAAATTGATGTGTATTCAAATTTATCAGTTAACTGTAAAGTTAATGGTATTGAGTGTGTCGCTCAAGAAGCACGTTTTGGCGGTACGGTGGTACAGGTCATATAACAAGGGTTTTCAAGTCGGACTCGTAACAGTTTGCTCGGTTCCACTTCGTTTCACATTTTAGCAAACTATTTCTCGCCGCTTAAAACGGCGTTAGCACGATCGGCATACTTAAGCACTACACATTACTCAAGGAATATAAAATGGAATGCACCTCTGTAATCTCATTCGATACTAAATGTAAAAATAAAGCAGTCTTCTTCATGGAAGCATTTAAATCATTCGAAGGAGTGCGGCTATCAGAATGGACAGATATTGACTCGAGGAAAGAAGCCTTCAATTTAGCTCTTAAGGATGTGAGTGATACTTTGACCGCAGATGAAATCTACTCGCATCTTAACGCTATTGATACTGGAGTGGTAACAGTGTCTGTTAAACAATCTATAGTTTCAGTCGAGATTTTTCCTTGGGCTTTTCCTGAAGAGCTTTGTGAGTACGCATTTACAACACTTAATAAAAATGGTTTTGTTGACATTTCTTGTGAATCTGACAGTGAATATGGCACACAGTTACTTACTTTTGAAAATGGTGTAATTTCTGAAAAACTAGATCTTATTGAAATGTAAATGTCGTGCTAACAGATAAGGATAGGCCGCGCGTAGCCGAAAAACTAGATCTTATTGAAATGTAAATGTCGTGCTAACAGATAAGGATAGGCCGCGCGTAGCCGCGGCCTTATCCCAAGTGTTGAACACGAATAACAAGGCCACCCATTCTAGTTGGCTAAATGTTAAACGCTCTACTAGGCTTTAGTTATAATAACAAGGCCACCCATTCTAGTTGGCTAAACAAATAACAAGGCCACCCA
>NZ_JBFRKG010000082.1:0-15819 GCF_041469325.1 Shewanella sp. 10N.286.51.B8 | reverse complement strand
TACGTGTGCGTAGTGACGAGATGGTGTGTCATATTCGATGTGAGAAGTATTAATTGTAATACCGCGCTCACGCTCTTCTGGAGCGTTATCGATTTGTGCGAAATCTTTAACTTCACCACCATATACTTTTGACAATACAGCTGAGATAGCTGCTGTAAGAGTAGTTTTACCATGGTCGACGTGACCAATTGTACCCACGTTTACGTGTGGTTTACTACGTTCAAATTTTTCTTTAGCCACGATATATTCCTTTCTTTTCAGAAGTGCTCGACAACGAGCTATATAACAGTTAATTAAGTACTTAAAAATTTAAGTACGTGATTCAATAATTGCCTTTGCAATATTTGATGGTGCATCGTCGTACTTTAAGAACTCCATAGAGTATGAAGCACGACCCTGAGTTGCACTTCGCAAGTCAGTAGCATAACCAAACATTTCAGAAAGCGGTACAACAGCGTGGATAATTTTAACACCACCCAGACCATCATCCATACCTTCAATAATACCGCGACGTCGGTTCAAATCACCCACTACATCGCCCATGTTATTTTCAGGTGTGGTTATTTCCACTTTCATTGTGGGTTCTAGTAACACAGGGGTTGCTTCAAGCGCACCCTTTTTGAAGCCCATTGAACCAGCAATTTTGAAAGCCATCTCATTTGAGTCGACATCATGATATGAGCCGTCAAATAAAGTCACTTTCACATCAAGCATTGGATAACCAGCTAATACGCCGTTATTCATTTGCTCTTGAATACCTTTGTCAACGGATGGGATGAATTCACGAGGAACTGCACCACCAACGATTTCGTTAACAAATTCGTAGCCTTGACCTTCTTCAGAAGGTTCAACTTTCAACCACACATGGCCAAACTGACCACGTCCGCCTGATTGACGTACGAACTTACCTTCCACTTCAACTGCTGAGCGAATTGTTTCACGATAAGCAACCTGAGGTTTACCTACGTTACAATCTACATTAAATTCGCGACGCATTCTGTCTACGATAATGTCTAAATGTAATTCACCCATGCCAGAAATCAATGTTTGAGCTGATTCTGCATCAGTTTCCACTCTAAAAGACGGGTCTTCAGCTGCTAATTTTTGCAGCGCAATCGCCATTTTATCTTGGTCTGCTTGCGAACGTGGCTCAACGGCAATAGTAATTACAGGTTCTGGAAACTCCATGCGTTCTAAAATCACTTTGTGATCATTTGCGCAAAGAGTATCTCCTGTTGTCACATCTTTTAAGCCAATTGCCGCGGCAATATCACCAGCACGAACTTCTTTCAGCTCGGTTCGGTCATTTGCATGCATTTGTACGATTCGGCCGACGCGTTCACGTTTCTCTTTGACAGAGTTGTAAACCGCTGCACCCGACTCTAATACGCCTGAATATACACGGATAAAGGTTAAAGTTCCAACAAATGGATCAGTCGCAATTTTAAACGCTAATGCCGCAAAAGGGGCATTATCGTCTGATGGACGTTCGACTTCATTATCGTTCTCGTCAATCCCTTTAATTGCTGGGACTTCAGTAGGAGCCGGTAAGTAATCGACCACACCATCTAAAACAGCTTGAACACCTTTGTTCTTAAATGCAGAACCACAAGTTGCTAATACTATTTCATTGTTAATTGTGCGCTGACGTAATGCTTGCTTGATCTCTAATTCTGATAGCTCACCTTCTTCAAGGTATTTTTCCATCAATTCATCAGAGGCCTCTGCAGCACTTTCCACGAGATACTCATGCATTTCTTCTGCCTTAGCGAGAAGATCTGCAGGAATTTCTTCATAAGAGAAAGTCGTTCCTTGGTCTTTTTCAGACCAATTAATTGCTTTCATCTTAATTAAATCAATAACCCCTTTAAAGTTCTCCTCAGCGCCAATATTCAATTGAATAGGGACACAAGTCGCACCTAGGCGGTTACGGATTTGGTCGATGACACTATCAAAGTCAGCACCTGCACGATCCATTTTATTAACGAATACCATGCGCGGTACCTGATACTTATCAGCTTGACGCCAAACAGTTTCAGATTGTGGCTCGACACCTGATGATCCGCAGAAGACAACAACTGCACCATCAAGTACTCGAAGCGAACGTTCTACTTCAATAGTAAAGTCAACATGACCAGGGGTATCGATGATATTAATACGATGTTCGGTGAATTGAGCATCCATACCACGCCAGAATGTGGTTACAGCAGCAGATGTGATAGTAATACCACGCTCTTGCTCTTGAACCATCCAGTCAGTGGTAGCGGCGCCGTCATGCACCTCACCGATTTTATGAGACAAACCGGTATAGAACAGAACACGTTCTGTTGTGGTAGTTTTACCTGCATCCACATGAGCAACGATACCGATATTACGATAACGCTCAATTGGGGTTGTACGAGCCACTATTTATACCCTCTCAACTAAAGCTAAAGTGCTTTAGAAAATATCAACAATATGGAGTGGGCTAACGCCCACTCCATCAAATTACCAACGGTAATGAGCAAAGGCTTTGTTAGCTTCAGCCATGCGATGCACGTCTTCACGCTTCTTAACAGCAGTACCTTTGTTTTCAGATGCGTCTAGCATTTCACCAGCTAGACGTAGAGCCATAGATTTTTCACCACGCTTGCGAGCAGCTTCAACTAACCAGCGCATCGCTAGTGCGTTACGACGCACTGGACGAACTTCACATGGTACTTGATAAGTTGAACCACCAACGCGACGAGATTTAACTTCGACTGATGGACGAACATTATCAAGAGCAGCTTCAAGGATGCTTAAATGCTCTTCGCTTTTCTTTTCAGCGACAACATCTAATGCTTGGTAGATAATTTTTTCAGCAGTTGACTTTTTACCGTCAACCATAATGACGTTGATGAACTTAGCCAACAACTCACTTTTGAACTTTGGATCTGGTAGGATTTTACGTTGTCCTACAACGCGACGTCTTGGCATAACAATTCTCCGTATGCTTCAGGTACTTCCAAAACTGGAATTTTTTTAACTAGCTTGGCCTTACTTAAACGGACAAGTTACGACTTAGGACGCTTAGCACCGTACTTAGAACGGCCGTTGCGACGAGCACTTACGCCAGCACAATCTAATGCACCGCGAATAGTGTGGTAACGCACACCAGGTAGATCTTTAACACGACCACCACGGATTAGAATTACACTATGTTCCTGCAAGTTGTGACCTTCACCACCGATGTACGAAGTAACTTCGAAACCGTTAGTTAAGCGAACACGTGCTACTTTACGTAGTGCAGAGTTAGGTTTTTTAGGAGTAGTTGTGTACACACGAGTACAAACTCCACGTTTTTGTGGACACGCATTCAACGCTGGCACGTTAGTCTTTTCGACTTTTGGCGAGCGAGGCTTACGTACCAACTGGTTTACAGTTGCCATGAATAGCTCCGTTCAGTTGAAATATCTCAACAATTTTGTGTGAAAAATCTATATCCCACTATGATGGGACGCGAAAGTTTAGAAAGGTAATGGCCAACTGTCAAGAAATAGACAACTTTTCATGCAATTTCCAATAAAAAAGGCGCCAAAGGCGCCTTTTTTAACATACCATTTACTTTAATCAGCACTTCCGGCTAAGTTAAGTAAGTCAGCTAAGTTCTTCTCTGCTTCACTTGCAGTGATCACTGGCGCTTCTGCATTGTCCGATTTGACATTCGCACGAGCTTCATTACGAGCTGTGTGATATGCATAACCGGTACCAGCTGGGATTAGACGACCAACAATTACGTTTTCTTTCAGACCACGTAATGGATCGCTCTTACCGCCAACAGCAGCTTCGGTTAGTACGCGAGTTGTTTCCTGGAACGATGCAGCTGAGATGAATGATTCAGTAGCCAAAGATGCTTTGGTAATACCTAATAATTCACGCTCAAACTTCGCAGGTGTTTTGCCTTGTGCTTCAAGTTCGCGGTTAGCGATCTTAACGCGGGCAACTTCAGCTTGTTCACCGACTAAGAATTCGGTATCACCAGCGTCAGTAATTAAGCACTTACGTAGCATTTGGCGAATAATCACCTCAATGTGCTTATCATTGATTTTAACGCCCTGTAGGCGGTAAACGTCTTGAACTTCATCAACAATATAGTTAGCAACATGATGGATGCCACGTAAACGTAGGATGTCATGCGCAGCTTCTGGGCCGTCAGCAATAACTTCACCACGTTCAACTTTTTCACCTTCGAACACGTTCAGGTTACGCCATTTAGGGATCATTTCTTCATAATGATCACTACCATCAGCAGGGCTGATGACTAGACGTACTTTACCTTTGGTTTCTTTACCGAATGAGATAGTACCCGAGATTTCAGCAAGGATAGCAGGCTCTTTTGGTTTACGAGCTTCGAACAAGTCAGCAACACGTGGTAGACCACCGGTAATATCGCGAGTTTTAGACGATTCCTGAGGAATACGTGCTAAAGCATCACCAACGTTAATTTGTGCATTATCGTCTTTCGCTACAATCGCGTTACCAGGTAAGAAATACTGCGCAGGTACATCGGTACCCGGGATCATAAGATCGTTGCCATCAGCGTCGATTAGACGGATAGCAGGACGCATTTCTTTACCAGCTGTGCTACGAGCACTTGGGTCAAGTACCACAATCGAAGACAGACCAGTTAGGTCATCTGTTTGACGCGTCATAGTAACGCCTTCAATCATGTCTACGAATTTAACTGAACCGGCTACTTCAGAAATAATTGGGTGAGTATGTGGATCCCAGTTCGCAATAATTGCGCCTGCTGCCACTTCACTGTCTTCCAACACTTCTAAAACAGTACCGTAAGGTACTCTGTAACGCTCTTTTTCACGACCAAGTTCGTCAATAATTGCAAGTTCAGATGAACGAGAAACAATAACTAACTTGTTGTCGATGCTCTTAACGTATTTCGCATTATGAAGCTTCAGTGTACCTGAGTTCTTAACTTGAACATTGTTTTCAGCAGAGTCACGAGATGCTGCACCACCAATGTGGAAGGTACGCATCGTAAGCTGTGTACCTGGCTCACCGATTGATTGAGCAGCAACAACACCGATAGCTTCACCGTGGTTAATGATATGACCACGAGCTAAGTCACGACCGTAACATGCGGCACAAACACCAAAGTCTGTTTCACATGAAATTACAGAACGTACGATAACTTCATCAACGCTGTGCTCTTCAAGAAGATCACACCATGCTTCGTCAAGTAGCGTATTGCGTGGAGCAAGTACTTTTTCAGTACCAGGCTCAAGTACGTCAATAGCAACAACACGACCAAGAACACGTTCACGAAGAGGCTCTTTAACATCACCACCTTCAATCAACGGCTTCATGGTTAAGCCAGCTTCAGTGCCACAATCATCTTCAATAACAACTAGATCTTGTGCAACGTCAACAAGACGACGAGTTAGGTAACCCGAGTTAGCTGTTTTCAATGCGGTATCGGCAAGACCTTTACGCGCACCGTGAGTAGAGATGAAGTACTGAAGTACGTTTAGACCTTCACGGAAGTTCGCAGTAATTGGGGTTTCGATGATTGAGCCATCTGGCTTAGCCATCAGACCACGCATACCCGCTAACTGACGGATCTGAGCAGCACTACCACGAGCGCCCGAGTCAGCCATCATATAGATGCTGTTAAACGAATCTTGCTCTTCTTCTTCGCCATCACGATTGATAACAACTTCTTTCTTCAAATTGTCCATCATCGCTTTAGAGATTTTATCGTTGGTACTTGCCCAAATATCGATAACTTTGTTGTAACGCTCACCAGCGGTAACCAGACCTGATTGGAACTGCTCTTGAATTTCAAGCACTTCACGTTCAGCTTCTTCAACTAAAGTGTACTTCTCATCTGGGATAACCATATCGTTGATACCAACAGAGGCACCAGAGATAGTTGCATAACGGAAACCGGTATACATTAATTGGTCAGCAAAGATAACAGTATCTTTTAGGCCTAGCGCACGGTAACAAGTGTTCAATAGTTTCGAGATTTGCTTTTTACCCATGTTCTGGTTAACCAGTTCATAGGGTAAGCCTTTAGGCAAGATCTGCGATAACAATGCACGGCCCACTGTAGTATCTACAATACGACGGCTTTGAGTCTTTTCACCATTGTCGTCAGTTGAAGTCTCTGTAATACGTACTTTAACGCGTGCATGCAATTCTGCAGCACCTGTTGCATACGCTTTTTCAACTTCATCAACAGACATAAATGTCATACCTTCACCACGGCCGTTAACACATTCACGGCTGGTATAGTAAAGACCAAGTACCACGTCTTGAGAAGGCGTGATTACTGGCTCACCATTTGCTGGAGAAAGGATGTTGTTTGTCGACATCATTAACGAGCGAGCTTCTAATTGAGCTTCAAGCGTTAACGGTACGTGCACAGCCATTTGGTCACCATCGAAGTCGGCGTTATATGCCGCACATACTAATGGGTGCAATTGAATAGCTTTACCTTCAATTAGTACCGGCTCAAATGCCTGGATACCAAGTCTATGAAGTGTTGGTGCACGGTTAAGCATAACTGGATGTTCACGAATTACTTCGTCTAAAACATCCCATACTTCTGGCTGTTCGCGTTCAACCATTTTCTTAGCAGCTTTAATCGTAGTAGCTAAACCACGACCTTCTAGCTTGCCATAAATGAATGGTTTGAATAGCTCAAGTGCCATCTTCTTAGGAAGACCACACTGGTGCAGACGTAAAGTAGGACCTACGGTAATTACCGAACGGCCTGAGTAGTCAACACGCTTACCAAGTAAGTTCTGACGGAAACGACCTTGCTTACCTTTGATCATATCGGCCAAAGATTTTAGCGGACGCTTGTTAGAACCTGTAATAGCACGACCACGACGACCATTATCTAATAGCGCATCAACAGACTCTTGTAACATACGCTTTTCGTTACGTACGATAATGTCTGGCGCAGCTAAGTCTAATAGACGTTTTAGACGGTTGTTACGGTTGATTACACGACGGTAAAGGTCGTTCAAATCAGACGTAGCAAAACGTCCGCCATCTAGTGGTACTAGAGGACGTAAATCAGGTGGTAGAACCGGTAGAACTTTTAAGATCATCCACTCAGGCTTGTTACCTGAAGTGAAGAATGCTTCCATCAGTTTAAGGCGTTTAGTGACCTTTTTACGACGGGTTTCAGAGTTGATTGAAGGCAACTCTTCACGCATTTGTTCGATCTGTTCTTCTAAATCAATTGCACGTAGCAAGTCTAAGACTGCTTCAGCACCCATTTTAGCTTCGAACTCGTCACCGTATTCTTCAAGTGCATCAAGATACGTTTCTTCAGTAAGCATTTGGCCACGTTCAAGACTGGTCATGCCAGGCTCGATCACAACAAATGATTCGAAGTAAAGTACACGTTCGATGTCACGAAGTGTCATATCAAGCATTAAGCCGATACGAGACGGAAGTGATTTCAAGAACCAAATGTGGGCAACTGGGCTTGCAAGATCAATATGACCCATGCGCTCACGACGCACTTTAGTCTGTGTAACTTCAACGCCACACTTCTCACAAATAACACCACGGTGCTTCAAACGCTTGTATTTACCACACAAACATTCGTAATCTTTCACAGGACCGAAAATACGCGCACAGAATAAACCTTCACGTTCAGGTTTAAAGGTACGGTAGTTAATGGTTTCTGGTTTTTTAACTTCACCAAAAGACCAAGAACGGATTAGATCTGGCGAAGCCAAACCAATTTTGATTCCGTTAAATTCTTCAGTCTTGCTTTGCTGTTTAAGAAACTTTAATAAGTCTTTCACGTTTCTCTCCTGAAGGAGTTAAACCAGATGCCTTGCTATTGCAAAGCATCCTTGGTTACCAAACATTGCTTAAGAGCGATGCTTACTCTTGATCCAACTCGATATTAATACCAAGTGAACGAATTTCCTTCAACAATACGTTGAAAGACTCAGGCATGCCTGGGTGCATCTGATGGTTACCGTCGACGATGTTTTTATACATCTGAGTACGACCGTTAACGTCATCTGATTTAACCGTTAGCATTTCCTGAAGAGTATATGCAGCACCGTATGCTTCTAGTGCCCATACTTCCATCTCACCGAAACGCTGACCACCGAATTGAGCTTTACCGCCCAATGGTTGTTGTGTAACTAAGCTGTACGAACCGGTTGAACGGGCGTGCATCTTGTCATCAACTAAATGGTTCAATTTAAGCATGTACATGTAACCAACAGTTACTTTACGCTCAAATTCGTTACCGGTACGGCCGTCACATAATGTTAACTGGCCAGATGAAGGTAAGCCTGCAAGTTCAAGCATTTGCTTGATCTCTTTCTCTTTAGCACCATCGAAAGCTGGCGTAGCAATTGGTATGCCGCCTCTCAGGTTCTTAGCTAAGCGCACTACTTCATGGTCGCTAAATGTACTGATGTCGACTTTCTGAAGAACGTCATCACCTAAGTCATAAACCTGCTGAATGTAGCTACGTAGCTCTGCCAGTTCGCGTTGCTCTTCAAGCATAGCAGTAATACGATTACCGATACCTTTAGCTGCAGCACCTAAGTGGACTTCTAGTACCTGACCAATGTTCATACGCGATGGTACGCCCAATGGGTTAAGTACGATATCAACTGGATCACCAGTTTCATCGTAAGGCATGTCTTCGATAGGACAAATCTTAGAGATTACACCCTTGTTACCGTGACGACCCGCCATCTTATCACCAGGTTGGATAGTACGTTTAACTGCTAGGTAAACCTTAACAATTTTCAGTACACCAGGTGCTAAGTCATCACCTTGGGTGAT
The DNA here is from genome assembly GCF_041469325.1 of Shewanella sp. 10N.286.51.B8. Classification (NCBI taxonomy): domain Bacteria; kingdom Pseudomonadati; phylum Pseudomonadota; class Gammaproteobacteria; order Alteromonadales; family Shewanellaceae; genus Shewanella; species Shewanella sp. 10N.286.51.B8. The sequence continues at coordinate 7,005 of NZ_JBFRKG010000082.1, read as the reverse complement.
CTTACGACGCTTAACTTCAAACTTCTTATCGAAGTCTGCTTTTAGCTCTTCATGTTGCTCAGCTAATTGCTCAAGTTCAGTTTGTTTAGCTTCGTCATCGATAACTTGAATTAATACATCTTTACGCGGTAGCTCTGCTAATTTAGCTTCTGAGAAACCGGTAGATAGTAATAAGTTACGCGCACGGCTCAACACACCTTCTTCAAGGATCTGGAACTCTTCGCCTAAATCTTTGCGAGCTTGGCTAACATGCATCTCTTCAATTTCAAGCGCACGTTTATCTTTCTCGATACCGTCACGAGTGAATACTTGAACGTCGATGATGGTGCCTTTAACAGAGTTAGGTACACGTAAAGAGCTGTCCTTAACATCTGAAGCTTTCTCACCGAAAATTGCACGCAATAGCTTCTCTTCTGGCGTCAGCTGAGTTTCACCTTTAGGTGTCACTTTACCAACTAGAATGTCGCCGCCTTTCACTTCAGCACCAATGTAAACGATACCTGATTCATCTAGTTTAGATAAAGCAGACTCACCTACGTTTGGAATATCAGCTGTGATTTCTTCGCTACCTAGTTTCGTATCACGAGCAATACATGAAAGCTCTTGGATATGAATAGTAGTAAAACGATCTTCTTGCGCTACGCGCTCAGAAATTAAGATAGAATCTTCGAAGTTATAACCATTCCACGGCATGAACGCGATACGCATGTTTTGACCAAGAGCCAAATCACCTAAATCGGTTGATGGACCGTCAGCTAATACATCACCACGTACAATTGGATCACCAACAGAACAACAAGGACGTTGGTTAATACAGGTGTTTTGGTTTGAACGGGTATACTTAGTTAAGTTGTAGATATCAATACCAGCTTCACCCGGTGTTAACTCTGCTTCATTAACTTTGATAACGATACGGCTAGCATCAACGTAATCAACAACACCGCCACGTTTCGCAGCAACAACAACACCAGAATCGACCGCTAAAGTGCGCTCAATACCTGTACCGACTAACGGCTTATCAGCACGTAAAGTAGGAACCGCTTGACGTTGCATGTTCGCACCCATCAATGCACGGTTAGCATCATCGTGTTCTAGGAACGGAATTAGTGATGCCGCAACAGAAATAATCTGTTGTGGTGATACATCCATATATTGAATGTCAGCAGCACGCATAAAGGTAGATTCACCTTTATGACGACAAGCAACTTGCTCTTCAATGATTCGGCTAGAACCATCTACTTCAATGTTTGCCTGTGCAATAACATAACGACCTTCTTCAATTGCTGACAAGTATTCAACTTCATCAGTAATTACACTATCAACAACCTTACGATAAGGCGTTTCTAGGAAGCCGTATGAGTTAGTACGTGCGAAACTTGCTAAAGAGTTAATTAGACCAATGTTTGGTCCCTCTGGCGTTTCAATCGGACATAGACGACCATAGTGAGTCGGATGTACGTCACGTACTTCGAAGCCTGCACGTTCACGAGTCAAACCACCTGGGCCTAAAGCAGAAATACGACGCTTATGCGTTACTTCTGAAAGCGGGTTGTTTTGATCCATGAATTGAGACAGCTGTGAAGAACCAAAGAATTCTTTCACTGCTGCCGAAATAGGCTTCGCATTGATAAGATCTTGTGGCATCAACTCGTTCAAGTCGCCTAATGATAGACGTTCACGAACAGCACGCTCAACACGAACTAGACCAACACGGAATTGGTTTTCAGCCATTTCGCCAACGCTACGAATACGACGGTTACCAAGATGGTCGATATCATCGACTTCATCGTCACCATTACGGATTTCGATGATTTTCTTCATAACGTGTACGATGTCGTCTTTAGACAATACGCCAGCGCCTTCGTCTTCAGCAATCTCAAGACGACGGTTGAACTTCATACGACCTACTTTAGATAAGTCATAACGTTCTTCACTGAAGAACAAGTTCTGGAATAAGCTTTCAGCAGCATCTTTGGTTGGTGGCTCACCTGGACGCATCATGCGGTAGATTTCAACTAATGCTTCTAAGCGGTTAGTTGTAGAATCGATACGTAATGTGTCAGAAATATAAGCACCATGATCAAGATCGTTGATAAACAAAGTATCAACTTCTTTGATGCCTGCTAAAGAAAGTTTAGCAAGGTCTTCAAGGGTGATTTCAGCATTTGCGCTAACAAGTACTTCACCAGTATCTTGATCGATATAATCTTGAGCAGCAAACTTACCAACAATGTAATCTACAGGTACTTCAAGTTCTGTAGTGGCAGTTTTTTCAAGTTGTTTAATGTGACGAGCAGTAATACGACGACCAGTTTCAACAAGAACATTGCCTTCTGAATCTTTAATATCGTAACTTGCAGTTTCACCACGTAAACGGTCTGGTACAAGTGCCATAACAAGAGAATCTTTCTTAATTTTGAACTGAGTACGTTCAAAGAATAAGTCTAAGATTTCTTGAGTAGAAAACTCAAGTGCACGTAGCATGATAGTCGCAGGTAATTTACGACGACGGTCAATACGTACAAATAAGGCATCTTTTGGATCAAATTCAAAGTCAAGCCATGAACCACGGTAAGGAATAATACGTGCGTTATATAACACTTTACCTGAAGAGTGGGTTTTACCACGGTCATGATCAAAGAATACACCTGGTGAGCGGTGTAACTGAGACACGATAACACGCTCAGTACCATTGATAACAAAAGTACCGTTATCAGTCATTAATGGGATATCACCCATGTAGACTTCTTGTTCTTTAATGTCTTTAACTGTGCCTGGTGCAGCTTCACGGTCATATAACACCATACGCAATTTAACGCGTAATGGAGCTGAATATGTAACACCGCGGATCTGACACTCTTTCACATCAAAAACTGGCTCGCCTAACTTATAACTGACGTATTGCAGTTCAGAGTTGCCAGAAAAGCTCTTGATGGGAAAAACGCTACGGAATGCGGCTTCGAAGCCACGTTCACCCGTAGGATCTTGATCGGTGAACTTCTTAAAAGAGTCTAATTGAATAGACAATAGGTACGGAATATCCAAAACTTTTGGGCGTTTGCCAAAGTCTTTACGAATACGCTTCTTTTCAGAATAGGAGTAAACCATGGGTTTCCTCTACTTACGAGATGTGACCAAGACTGAAATAATACAAAAGATTAAATCAGCACGTTTGCCCATCACCGTTAATGGCAAGAACCTAACCAGTAATCTCTGCTAGGAACTGCTAAAACTGGCGACAAACGGTGAATAAAAAATCGCCTGCGCATATAGCGCAAAAAAGGCCGACGGTTAAAAAACCGCCAGCCTCCGCCCGATTACTCGGGAGGTGGTAAGTTAAAGTATAACTTACTTAACTTCTACTTCAGCGCCAGCAGCAACTAGGTCTGCTTGAAGTGCTTCAGCTTCTTCTTTAGAGATAGCTTCTTTAACTGCAACTGGTGCAGATTCAGCCATCGCTTTAGCTTCTTTCAGGCCAAGACCTGTAGCGCCACGAAGTGCTTTAATAACAGCAACTTTGTTAGCACCGAAAGATGTCATAACAACGTCAAATTCTGTTTGCTCAACAGCAGCGGCAGCATCACCACCACCAGAAACTACTGCAGCTGCAGCAGAAACGCCGAATTTTTCTTCCATTGCTTCGATAAGTTCAACAACTTCCATTACAGACATTTCTGCGAAAGCTTCTAAGATTTGGTCTTTTGTGATAGACATAACAAAAAATTCCTATTGTACTGAATTCAATTTAATTAAGCGGCTAATAAAATATTAAGCTGCTTCTTTTTGATCGCGAAGAGCGGCCAAGGTACGAACAAACTTGCCAGCAGATGCTTCTTTTAGAGTCATCATTAACTGAGCTAGTGCTTCGTCGTAAGTTGGTAATTTCGCTAAACGATCAATATCTGCTGCAGGGATTACTTCCCCTTCAAAGGCTGCTGCTTTAATTTCAAACTTTTCTTGCGTAGCAGCGAAGTCTTTTAATAGACGTGCTGCAGCACCTGGGTGCTCGTTAGAAAAGGCAATTAAAGTAGGACCTGTAAACGTGTCGCTAAGGCACTCAAAATCAGTACCAGCTACAGCGCGTTTAACTAATGTATTACGTACTACACGTATAAATACACCAGCTTCACGAGCTGCTTTACGCAAACCGGTCATATCACCTACAGTTACACCGCGTGAATCGGCAACAACTGCAGATAAAGCACCTTTGGCTGCTTCGTTGACTTCAGCAACAATCGCTTTTTTGTCTTCGAGTCTTAATGCCATTGGCTTTACTCCTGGATTCTACCTAGGGAATTCCCTAGAATTAACCATGTTAAACACAAAGTGTTTAACGACTTACGGTGCAGATTTTCCAGCAGAACAAAATCTATCTGGGGGGTCTGACACCGTCTACGTAGGAAATTAAGTAATGGTTAGATTACACCTACGGTCTTGGACGGAAATCTATTCAATAAGCGGACTAATAAATTAGTAACACACGTAGAAAATAGACCTCAACCCACAAAGTGCGCGCATTATAGACTAATACGCACGCTTTGTATATTACTTAACTTCGTCTAAGCTACCTTGATCGATAGTTACGCCTGCACCCATAGTGGTAGAGATAGTAACTTTCTTCAAGTAAACGCCTTTAGCAACTGCAGGCTTAGCCTTTTTCAGTGCCGCTACAAGCGATTCTAAGTTTTCTTTAAGCTGAACTGGTGTGAAATCCACTTTACCGATAGTAGTGTGGATAATACCGTTCTTGTCGTTACGGTAACGAACTTGACCAGCTTTGGCATTTTTAACTGCATCAGCAACGTTAGGCGTTACTGTACCAGTTTTAGGGTTAGGCATTAAACCACGTGGGCCTAAGATTTGACCTAACATACCAACAACGCGCATTGCATCTGGAGATGCGATAACAACGTCAAAGTTCATTTCGCCAGCTTTAACTTGTGCAGCAAGATCTTCCATACCAACAAGTTCTGCACCAGCTTCTTTAGCTGCTTCAGCGTTTGCGCCCTGTGTAAACACAGCAACACGAACTTCACGGCCAGTACCATGTGGTAATACTGTAGCGCCACGAACGTTTTGATCTGATTTACGAGGATCGATACCTAGGTTAACAGCAACGTCAACACTTTCTACGAACTTAGCAGTTGCTAATTCTTTTAATAAAGCAGTAGCTTCATTGATGTCGTAGTTCTTAGTTCCGTCTAATTTTTCACGGATAACGCGCATGCGCTTAGTTAGCTTTGCCATTATATTAGTCCTCTACTACCAAACCCATTGAACGTGCAGTACCTTCAATTGAGCGAGTCATCGCTTCAATATCAGCGCCAGTCATATCAGTAGCTTTTGATTCAGCAATTTCTTGAACTGCGCTACGCTTGATAGTACCAACTTTCTCAGTGTTCGGACGGCCAGAACCAGACTTAAGACCTGCAGCTTTCAATAATAAGAAAGATGCTGGAGGAGTCTTAGTTTCGAACGTGAAAGAACGGTCGTTGTATACAGTGATAACAACAGGAATTGGCATGCCTTTTTCGAACTTTTCAGTACGAGCGTTGAATGCTTTACAGAATTCCATGATGTTCACACCTTTTTGACCTAAAGCAGGTCCAACTGGTGGAGACGGGTTTGCAGCACCGGCTGCTACTTGTAGCTTAATATAAGCTTCAATTTTCTTTGCCATGTCGACATATCCTCAGTTTGGGTTCAAACGCGTATCGGCTACATGCCAATATGCTCCCCTTGAAAATTACGGGTGCGAATTATACAAAAATTCGCACCCGCAAACAAATACTATTTGTAGTTAATTTAATCAGCTCTTTTCAACTTGATCGAAATCAAGTTCAACAGGAGTAGAGCGACCGAAGATCATTACTGAAACCTTAACGCGGTTCTTGTCGTAATCAACTTCTTCGATAGTGCCATTAAAATCAGCAAATGGACCATCGTTAACACGAACAACTTCACCAGGTTCATACATAACGCGATGAGTCGGTGACTCAACTGTGTCTTGTAAACGCTGAAGAATGGCATCCGCTTCTTTGTCTGAAATAGGCGCTGGACGGTCAGATGTACCACCGATAAAGCCCATAACACGTGGAATACTTTTAACTAAATGCCAGCTTTCGTCATTCATTTCCATCTGTACTAATACATAGCCAGGGAAGAATTTACGTTCGCTTTTGCGACGCTGACCTGCACGCATTTCAACCACTTCTTCTGTCGGTACTAATACCTCAGCGAAGTAATCTTCCATGTTGTGCATTTTTATGTGTTCAAGCAATGTTTTACATACACGGCCTTCATAGCCCGAGAATGCTTGGATCACATACCATCTTTTTTTAGCTTCTGTTGCTTCAGTCATGTAAATGCCTATACGCCAGTAATTAGGTTAACAACGCGCAAAAGTACCCAGTCGAAACCCCAAAGGATAACGGCTACGACAGCTGTTGCAGCAAGAACAATGAATGTAGTGTTTAGCGCTTCTTGACGCGTAGGCCAAACCACTTTACGAACTTCAATGTGAGCTTCACGAGCAAAAGATAAAGCTTCTTTACCTTTCACAGTTTGCAGAGCAATAAAACCTGCAAGAACAAAGGCAACAATTACGCCTAAAGCGCGTACCACAACACTGGCTTCGCCAAATGCTTGGTTGCCAATAACAGCGGCGGCAATCAATATAACTGCTATGCCCCACTTAACAATATCCAGAGAATTAGTCTGGTTTTCAGTATTTGTTGTCATCGGTTGGTTCCGTTACTCACTAAGAGACCTGAGCTTAAAATTGATAAAGTGTACCATTATCAATCAGTACTTCCGAATTAAGCCACGAAAAGCATCAGCTCAGGGTCAAAAATCGGCCATAGATTGTATTCTTATTCTAGTCAGTTCGCAAGGATGACACTAGAGATCATCAGCAAATCTTACAAAAAATAATAAAAACAAAAAAGGAAGCCGAAGCTTCCTTTTTTTATGTGTTAACTAAAATCGCTATTAAGCGATAACTTT
>NZ_JBFRKG010000081.1:0-288 GCF_041469325.1 Shewanella sp. 10N.286.51.B8 | reverse complement strand
GCTGAACATTCCCGCAGAGAATTGGCTTAAAATCACCACTGAGTTTGGCGCTTTATTCAAAGGTGCGGTGGGGGCGTTGCCTGCATTAACAGATTATTGTGAGCATTTAGACCTAAAACGACGACAAGGTGCAGCTAACTGTCAGCGCTGGTTGTGCGCTTAATACACCATTTCTTAATTTCAAATAAAAGCATTTTCCACTTGATAGATATCAAGCTTTTTTGCTGTGTTGAATTTAGTTTATGAGTTATTTTTGGTGATTAATGATGAAGTATTTAGTCCTTTGGC
>NZ_JBFRKG010000080.1:0-511 GCF_041469325.1 Shewanella sp. 10N.286.51.B8 | reverse complement strand
GTGACGATATTACAACTTAAAATAATAAAGATTGCGCAAGTTAGCCCAGCCATAGCATCGACTTTATCGTCAAAATCAAGCTTACTGACATTACTTAACATCAGCAGGCCAACATACATCAGCGCGGGCGCGGTGGCATATGCAGGCACTAAATAGCTTAATGGCGCCAAAAACATCATCAGTAAAAATAATACACCAACGATGGTTGCGGTTAGTCCTGTTTTACCCCCTGCCGCTGTACCTGCAGCTGATTCAATATACACTGCAGCGGGGGCGCCACCGACGGCGCCTGCAAAAATACTGCTTACAGAATCTGAGGTAAGTGCCTTACCTCCACTAATAATATTACCTTTGTCATCAAGTAATTCTGCTTGGCCTGCAACGGCACGTATGGTACCTGTGGCATCAAAAATAGCGGTCATCACCAAAGCCAAGACAATGGGTAGTACTACAGGGTTTAATGCGCCCATAATATCGAGCTGACCAATTAATGATTTATCAGACATTAAAT
>NZ_JBFRKG010000079.1:0-306 GCF_041469325.1 Shewanella sp. 10N.286.51.B8 | reverse complement strand
GGCTCTATCTATTCCTTCGGCTAGACTTAAATATCACTTCTTTTTTGCTAAAAATCGTCTACCGCAGGTCAAGAACAGCTTATTCATTAGCAGCACAATAATGTTCCAGGCTGCTCAATTCAAACCTCAAAGATACCATCGCTAAGTCATTGTTGTAAATCGAATATTTTCGCGAATACGTAAGTATTGCTCAAAATACTGCCGGAAAAAGAATGCGTCTTTGTTTACGAGGTCTATACAACACTTTAAAAAATTTCGCAGTAGATTGATATGTATGGGTTTTCTCGAATGTTACAAAATTATCGA
>NZ_JBFRKG010000078.1:1020-1265 GCF_041469325.1 Shewanella sp. 10N.286.51.B8 | reverse complement strand
TGACCTTCAAGGTTAATGCCTAACGCTAAGAAAATAGATTTGTTAATAACGCGCTTATCCTGACGGATTTTTACGACGATACAATCAAGGTAAACGATTGGGTAAATGGCATCTAAAGGTCGACTTTGCCATTCAATAACTTGCTCTAGAACGGCGTTGGTAACGCGAGAAACTAACGTGGGTGATATCTCTGCGCCGTACCATTCATCAAAGGCTTGAACGATATCACGAGTACTCATGCCTTG
>NZ_JBFRKG010000078.1:0-297 GCF_041469325.1 Shewanella sp. 10N.286.51.B8 | reverse complement strand
CCTTGAGCGTAGAGCCACAATATTTTATCGTCCATAGAGGTAAATCTGGACTGGTGTTTTTTAACTAACTGAGGTTCGAAACTGCCTTCACGGTCTCGCGGCGTATCAAGCTCAAATTGACCATCTTCAGTTTGAATGCGCTTGCTGGTTTTACCGTTACGGCTATTAGCAGAAGTCGATTTATGGTGTTTCTCATAGCCCAGGTGGTCATCCATTTCGGCATTAAGAGCGGCTTCGACCGTTATCTTTTTGAGCATCAGACTGAATTGATTTAAGTCTTCTGGTGTTTTAATGCTT
>NZ_JBFRKG010000077.1:0-2811 GCF_041469325.1 Shewanella sp. 10N.286.51.B8 | reverse complement strand
GGGTTCAACTTTCAATGGGCTTGGTCGTCTGGCTTCGCAGCTGGGATGGCGGTTTAGTGTCCCTTTGAATGAAATTGATGGCGACTTTTCATCATCAGATTTTCCCTCAATTGCCAATGACTTGTTCGATAGGTTAGTTGCACATCTTGTGCAATTTTGCCGTTTTAATACTGCTGTTATTTCACATCAATCTAACCCGAAGCCGTTCAGGGAAGTCTTTAGTTTGTCTGATTTTGGCCTCTAATTAATAATTTAGTCTTTGCCACGTTAACCTCAGTATTTTAGGGTTTTATACTCGTAAGTCTTCCAACGTCGCTGTTTCGCATTCTTTCTTCTCATTGTTCGGCTCTGTAACGTTTGATGTCTTTAGGTTGCGCTTGTTTGCTAATGGTTTCGCATCGGGGTTTGATTGGTGTGTGTGGTGTTATTTTGTTTGGTGGCTCAGTGTTAACGTTATGCTTTTGTTTGGTTTTAGTTGTTGTCGGTGCGACAATTGCCTTTATAACAATAGCAATAAGATTTGGCTGCGTAATGAAACTTCAAAAGAAACTTCTGTTTTCATTCTTATTTTTATCACTTTTACCCACATTAATCGTTGGTTTTTTATCAAATAGAATTGCTAGCTCTGCAATAGAGCAGCAAGCATTCTCTCAATTAGTTGCTGTAAGAGAAATTACCAAGTCACAAATAGAAAATTATTTCGCAGAGCGGCGAGGAGACATGGAGGTGCTTAGGAGCACAATTGAGAAGACCTTGAATTTCGAGTCTACTGAAGGGTTAAGAGCGTCATCAATCACGATGCATGAGTATTTTGATAATTTCATCGAATCTTATGGCTATTATGATTTATTTCTAATCAATGAGTCTGGTTATGTCTTCTATACGACAAAGAAAGAAGCTGACTATCAGACGAATCTAATAACCGGTATATACAGTGACTCAGGCCTCGGAGAGTTATTTCGTACCGTTCGCAGCAGTCAAGAGTTCGAGATGGCTGATTTTAGGCAGTATAGTGCTAGTAATAACGAACCCGCGAGTTTTATTGCCATACCTATAAAAAACCTAAAAGGGGAGTCAGTCGTAGTTGCGTTACAGCTATCAATTCAATCAATTGATGCCATTATGCATCAGCGGGCTGGAATGGGGAACTCTGGTGAGAGCTACCTTGTTGGTAGTGATTTACTAATGCGATCCGATTCATTTTTAGATCCTGTCGGGCGATCAGTAAAAGCGTCATTTGCTGGGAATGTTGAATTTAATGGAGTAAACACAGAAGCAACTCAGAAAGCATTAACGGGCATTACAGATGAAGAACTGATTGTTGATTATAATGGTAATCCAGTTCTATCAGCTTATACCCCCCTTTCTATCAATGGTATCAACTGGGCATTGATATCAGAAATAGATGTCGATGAAGCGTTCAGTTCCATTTATAAACTTAACTGGTTAATTGGAATAATTGTTTCTTTTTTCATATTACTAATAAGTGTGATCGCTTTTTTCATCAGCAAATCAATTACTGGCCCTCTTGGAGGTGAACCTTCTGATATGAGACATATTTCAGAAGCGATCGCGAAAGGCGATTTAACCATTCAATTTGATGATAGTCGAAACACTGATAGTGTTTATGGTGCAATGAAACTCATGGCTAATAACCTACTAGAAATAGTGAGTAAAATAGTCGATAACAGTAGTAGTTTGGCGAGTTCAGCAGAAGAAACAAGCGCACTTAGCTTACAATCAACAACTAGCCTTGAGCAACAAAAAGAGAGTATTGAACAAGTAGCAACAGCCGTTGAGCAAATGACAACAAGCGTAAATGATGTTGCTCAAAGTGCCTCTAGTGCTGCAGTTTCGGCGCTTTCAGCTCAAAATAGCTCTTTTAATGCCAATGAGAAAGTTATTGTGACAATTAAAGACCTGTCAGATTTAGATAATGAGATTCAAAGTGCAAGTGAGGTTATTAAATCATTAGAAGCTGACTCAAAAGAGATTGGTTCGGTGTTAGATGTCATTCGTGGCATTGCTGATCAAACGAATTTACTAGCACTGAACGCTGCGATTGAAGCTGCAAGAGCTGGCGATCAGGGGCGCGGCTTTGCTGTTGTTGCTGATGAAGTTCGCTCGCTTGCCTTGAAAACTCAGGATTCAACAAAAAACATCGAAGTAATGATAGCCAGGCTGCAACGTGCTTCTAATGAAGCTGTTGCTGTGATGGGTGTAAGCCGTGAGGTTTGTAGTCGTACTAGGTCTAATGCGCAAGATACCGCTGAAATGATCAAGTCTGTCAACGATGAGATTGGGAGTATCACCCAAATGACTGAACTTATCGCGGCTGCTGTAGAGGAGCAATCATGTGTATCTAACGAGATTAGCTTAAATATTACTTCAATTAGCGATGTAGCATATGAGAATTCAGCTGCAGCAAGCCAAGTATCATCTTCAAGTGAAGAAATAAGTAAAATAGCTTCTACATTAGCAACTCTTTCTGAGCAGTTTAAGATTGAAAGAAATGGTACGTCAGCCTTATCTAATCCAGGTATACGTTAGTTTGGGTCACATCAAAATATAAAGTCGGTATCTTATTTCATTCTGCGCATAGATATTTTTATGGGTTTGGCGGCTAAACTCGCTTCAATCAAATACAGCTAAATTACCTGATGCCTTTACAATGGTCAGGTAATTATGATTTAAGAATTTGGAGCTAGCTGCTAGGAGTTAGAGCGATGGGGCTAGATGTTTACGCGGTGTTTCGGGTATTGCGGTGCCATCAACAATCACGGCAGAAGACGGCACTCAGTTTAGCGAAGC
>NZ_JBFRKG010000076.1:0-680 GCF_041469325.1 Shewanella sp. 10N.286.51.B8 | reverse complement strand
GTTACTAATGTGACCGGCTATTTACGATTGCGTTTATATAAAACTAAAGAGACAATTTGACGCCATATAAGCTGAAATGCGTTGATATTTTTGCTGGACGAATTTATTTAACGGGCAAGTAAAGCTTTCGAACGTTAAGTCAGCGTCATAAACCTACAGGGTCGGTGTTTTGATACTTTTTCCTATTAGATTACTTTCTATGAGCGGTACTCTATGTTACTGGCAAAAATATATAAGGGCTATTACCAACAAGTTTACCGTTAGCTGGCCAACATGCAGCTCCAATATGACGTTTTTAAGCCTGACAATCACAGTAATGAGTATTAAGGTGCCAGCTCTTAAAATAATGTTGTTTATTTTTCGATTGTTTCACCATATTGAACTAAAATTAAATTCCGCATTGAGAATTGTGTAAACAAATTTTGGTCTTTTAGAAAGCCGTAATTTTCATTGTTCAATAAATTGGGGATAGTTTTACTGCAATCACGCTTAACGAGTGAGCCCAATACTTCATGACTTTGCTGTATCAGCGGGCTTTAGCCCTTTAATCCTTCAGCATTAACGGATATAAAGCTAATAGGTCGTAGCTCTGATTGGCAACATTTATCCTTGATAATGTGGATAACCTTGGGGGTAATAAGTGTGTATCCTGTACTTAAGCAATTAATGATTAAAAACTT
>NZ_JBFRKG010000075.1:0-6506 GCF_041469325.1 Shewanella sp. 10N.286.51.B8 | reverse complement strand
TTTCGAAAGATATTTAAACGGTTACGCTTACTTGGTCATAAATGGAATCATAAACGTGTGTATCGCGTTTATTGTGGTTTGAAGCTTAACTTACGACGTAAAGGCAAAAAACGCATACCGTCACGTGAACCAGAGCCACTAGCCGTTCCAGTAAAGGCAAATGATTGCTGGTCAATGGATTTTATGAGCGACAACTTGTTTTCAGGAAAGTCGTTCAGAACGTTTAATGTGATTGATGACTATCATCGTGAAGCTTTAGCGATAGAAGTGGACTCAAGCTTACCTGCTCAACGGGTAATACGTGTACTGGATAGAATCGCAGCCTATCGCGGTTACCCTAAGCGTTTAAGGCAAGATAATGGGCCTGAGTTTATCTCACATGCACTTGAGATATGGGCTGAACAACACGGTATTAAGTTAGACTTTATTAAGCCAGGTAAGCCCACTCAAAATGCGTTTATTGAACGATTTAACCGAACTTATCGAAATGAAGTATTAGACTGTTATTTGTTCAACAGCTTGACTGAAGTAAGGGAAATCACGGATAGTTGGCTTGAAGAATATAATTATGATCGGCCCCATGAATCACTGAACGATCTACCGCCCAAGCTATATGAGCGGTTAAATAAAGAAAACTCTCTTAAAATATGATCGATATAAGGGAGGGTTACACTCACTCAATTTTTTAAAACTGCAAGCGACAATAGCGACAGCTTTAGTCGTGACAACTATCTAGCCTGTGCGTTACTGGTTACTCTGGGGATTAGGAAGTCTGAATTGGCTGAGGCGCCATGGAAGGAGTTTGATCTTGAAAAGCAGATATGGACGTTACCAAAAGAGCGAAGTAAATCAGGTGTTGGTATTACTATTCCATTACCTGAAGTTGTCATGGACTGGATACAAGAGCTAAAGATAAGGGCTTGTGGCTCTGAATATGTGCTCCCTAGTAGACGTTCAAGCAAGAATCCACACATGGGCAAAGATACCCTAAATCGAGCGATTACAAAGCTATTCGGTCATGAAGCTGGTAAAAAGAAGCAACCACCTAACTTAATGGGCGATATGACTCACTTCACCGTTCACGACTTACGCCGCACCTGTCGTACGTTACTGGCCAAGCAAGGCACGCCAGGGCATGTAGCAGAGCGCTGCCTGAATCATAAGCTTAAGGGCGTTGAAGGAGTTTATAATCAGCATGATTATTTTGAAGAAAGAAAAATTGCCTTAGTCGCTCTGTCTAAAAACTTAAATAAAATTATCAATATAGAACAACAATTACTCTTCTAGTTAAAAATTGAGCTGGCAGCTACATAATTTTCAATTGGTAGCTGCCAACTTAAATCATCACTATTTCTTTAGCGATAGGACTTCCACGAAACTATCGACACTATCTTCATCGATGGTATTTATCATTTCACGAATAGGGTTGTGCTCAATGTCTAAGCCTAGAGCCTCCCTTGCGATATTTAGAGCTTCTTCTCGACAACCATGATGCTGAGCCTCTAAAGTTAAAACTATTCGAACAATCGCCTTCTTCAACTCTCTATCAGACATTTATCACACCTCAACCTTTTAATTCAACAACTTATCTAGCGCCGGGTACAGCCTATTCAATAACTCTCTGGGTATGTCATCTACTCTACTTTTTAACCAATCTCTTTTTTCAATTTCGGTAACAGGGTTAATGCTTAAAAAGTAAGGATGGTCATTCAACAATTTATCATAATCAACCCCAAAAAAGTCGGACAAATTTTTCAATTTAATCTTATCTGGAGTTATTGTTCCTGATAACCACCGTGAAAGTGTTGTGTTATGGACTCCTAATGATTCTGCTAGTTTAGTCTTCCCTCCCGGCCCTAGTCCTGAGCACAATGTTTTCAAATTGTGGGCTAATACATTAGTTTTTGAAGATTTAAGTAAGCTAGAAAACTTTAACTCTGACTCATCAATTGCAAAAGCCTGGCTAACAACTCTTAAATCTGTCTCACTTACATTATCCCTCAATAACAGATCATCACAGTCCTCTGTCGAATAGTCGAGCTGAGAGAGTGAACTACCAAAACCACTAGCTTTGATCGAGTTCAACTTACTCTTAAGAGATTTTTTCCAGTACGGTTTTTCAATGCCAGCTTGCCAAAGCAAGAATCTAATATTCTCAGAAACAGACATAACGCTAATTTTTTATTAATTATTTAGCAAATATAACACTACACGCTTATTTTTTCCTAGTATAATTAGTTAAAAGACTAATAAACACAGTAGATATGTTTCATCCTCAACAACACTCAATCAACAACATGCTTGCTAGTTCTGAGGGGGGAGTCCTTCTTCACATGGCTACAGGTAGCGGGAAAACACACACCGCGCTGGAACATATCATCAAGACGATTAAAAGTGGTAAAAGGGCCATCTATATCACGCCTCTCAGAGCGCAAGCCAATGAGCTATTTAAAGCTTGGTCAAAAAAGTTAAGTGCATACAAAGTTGGTATCTATACTGGAGAATATCAAGATACTAAGCTCCCAGTTGCATTTCACGATGCTCAATTACTGATCATGACACCAGAAAGATTAGATGCATGCACTAGGTTTTGGCGCAATCACTGGTCATGGCTCCCTGAAGCTGATTTACTCGTGATCGATGAACTACACCTGTTAGGTGACATTCATAGGGGAGCACGGCTGGAAGGTGCTATTTCTAGATACAGAAGGCTTAACCCATTCGTTCGAATAATTGGTTTAACAGCGACGATAGGTAACTCTCAGCAACTTGCCCAATGGCTTAAAGTCGATGTATTTGAATCAAATTGGCGAGCAATTCCATTAAAATGGAATCAAGTAACATTTAAACGGGCAGAAGATAAAATAAATCTACTGCTCAATTTAGTCCTTGATGAAAAATCCCAGTCACTTATTTTTGTACAAAGTAGGAGAAGAGCTGAAGAAGTCAGTTTGACCTTACAACAACATAACATAGCTGCATCACACCATCATGCAGGTCTTTGCAAAGAAGAGCGAGAGTTCGTTGAGACAGACTTTAGACAGAATAAAATATCTGTTTTGGTTTGCACTCCAACGTTAGAAATGGGAGTTAACTTACCTGCAGGGCACGTATTCATCTTCGATGCCCAACAATACGACGGCTTTAACTATTCCTCTATATCAACGAATAGCGCTTGGCAACGAGCTGGTCGAGCAGGACGCCCAGGACTAGATACAAAGGCGCTAGTTACCATTTTTACGCCTGAATGGAAAAAAGATATCGATCATATCTTATCAGCCAAATTTGAATCAATAGAGTCAAAACTCACAAATGATGCACCGCTAGCGGAGCAACTGATTGCAGAGATCGCTTCTGGTTATGCTAAAGATCAAACTCAATTAATACGTAACCTACGTTTGTACTTCAATAGAAGCCAGCAACAAGAAGTAAAAGCGGAAAGACTAATTAGTGAAATGATTGATGCTGATATGCTAATTGAGTTCGAGTCAGAAAAACGTAATCAGCATATGCAGCTCAGAGCTACAAAATTAGGTAAACTGGCTTCTCGTCATATGCTTCAGCCTTCAAGCATATTGCTATTCAAAAAGGTAATCGATGATTACCAACAGATCTCTATCTTTGACTGTTTTTTGGTCCTATGCAGTACAAATGATTGTGAACCAATAATCCCTTTGGATTATGAACTACTTGAACAATTACAATCAGAGCTAGCTAATAAGCAAACACTACTACTGCAAGAAGAAACAAAAACTCTCTACAATACATTAAGTATTAGCGGAAAAAGGCTGATCAATGCTTTTTCTATGGCCTGCATGCTAGACGAGTTTTGCAACGGCAAAAGTATTGAAATTATAGCTTCATCCTGGGGGTGTTATCCTTTTGAAATATCAAGAGTCATTGATTCCTGTATTCGCCTGGTAACGGCTTTCAAAGGTTGTATTCCAGATGAAAAAAGCTTGATTGAAGCGTCATCAAAATCACTCCCGCTATCCTTGAAAATAAACCTAATTTCTACCATGTTGCAATCAGGTTTAGGGGTCAACACAGCTAGTTTAACAATGATCGAAGGTATTGGACCTAAGATAGCACTGAAAATGTATGAGAATGGAATTGAAGATATAGAAGACTTATCCACATCAGAAGCTGAACAATTATCAGAAATCCCTGGTTTTACTGTTAACCGTTCAAAGAGATGGATTAATGCTGCAGAGCAACTACTAGAACAAGGCTATGTAACACAACTTGAACAGTGGCAACCCACCGCAAACATAGAAAAAGAATCAAGCTACCTCATTGACCTGTATCGTCTAAAGCGCTCACTTGAATTGAAGATTAAACCGTCTGGAGAAGGTAGATATCGCGTGACCGGTGGCTCAGAACCCCATTTCTTGCAGACGAAGAACAAAAAATATTTATGCGATTGCATGGACTTCAAAAAGGGGAATTTGTGTAAACATATACTTGCCGTTAAACGCTACAGAAAAGATCCGATAACTTTGAGTGAAATAAATGACTTACAAAAGAAAAGTGACGACTCCTCGTTACTTTCTTTAAAAGAAATATGGATATCCGACATGCCAAAAGGCGCAGCATCATGGCGATAACGAGCATCAGCACTGCTAATGGAGAAGTGCGTTTCCCAAACTTCAGCCCTGTCACGACCTTTGGTGACAAGTATCCTTTAGATAGGCTCTTAAGACCCTACTTACCCAAGTTATCCCAATCTGTAATGGTAAGCCATTACTATGCACAATTCATGAAACTAGACGAAAGGCCTAAATGCCCACTTTTGATTGATTCTGGTGGCTTTGCGGCACTGTTCAGTAATACCAGAATACGAAAAATCAAAGGCCTTGGTACACTGATCATAGAAAGTGAAGACAAGACTGAAACTTTAACGCCTGAAAAAGTTCTTCGATTTCAAGAGAGCATTGCAGATATAGCTTTTACCTTAGATTTTCCTATCCCTCCAAAAACGTTATTAAGGGAGGCTAAACGTCGGCAAGCATTAACCATAGCTAATGCATTATGGGCACTAGAGAATAGAACAAACAGCAGCATGAAGCTGTTTGCTTGCATCCAAGCATGGGATGAACAAAGTGCTAAAACAAATGCACTCGCATATAAAGCCAAAGGATTTGATGGTATTGCCATTGGCGGTTTGGTCCCTAGGATACGAAACAGAGAGATTGTAGAAAAGATAGTTAAGTCGGTGCGAGAAACCGTACCTGACCTACCCATTCACATTTTCGGTATCGGAAAACCGGAAACGATACGGTGGCTCATTGAGCTCGGAGCAAACTCTTTTGATACGAGTTCTTATGTTCAATCGGCAGCTTCTGGTAATTGCTGGGGCTTGGACAAAATCCAAGTACAGACTAATCAGTTCGAAAAAATGCTGATTTCATTGAGTAATCTTTCAAAATTTACTCAGTATTCACTTCCACCCAATATTAGCTGGCAAATTGAACAACTATTTAACTTAAATGAGGACAAGCTTTGAAGTTTATCGTTGTATACATCTTAATGGTTGTAGGTATTAATTGGGGATTTTCTGTTACTGCACCTTTTGATACCCCAATGGGCCCACTACCACCAATGACATTTTTAGTCGGTATTATCTTTGTTATCAGAGATTATGCGCAACGAGCCGTCGGTCACAAAGTGCTTCCCGCCATGCTAGTTGCCAGTGTCATCAGCTACTTTATGGCAGACCCCTACGTTGCTATGGCTTCATTTTTTGCATTTTTAGGAAGTGAATTCATGGATTGGGCAGTATATACGTTTACCAAGAGACCTTTTCATCAAAGAGTGTTGCTGTCGAGTATCGTAGGAACTCCTGTAGATACTTTCATATTTTTACCCATGATAGGCTTCTTTTCATGGCCTGCAGCAATAATTATGATTGCATCAAAAATGCTGGCTGCGATAGCGGTATGGACTTGGTACAAAAAAAGAGCATAGCGCAATGAATAACAACTGTATATACTTACAGCAAGATGTATTTAGCCAGTGATTTTAATGAAGAAAATTATTGCTTACTTGAGGAGTTTTTTTATGAGCGCACCAAGCGAAAGTGTTACTCAATGGTTAGTTGATTCAGCTTTGTTTATTGATGAGAAGCAAATCAATAAACTGCATGAAGCAAATCAATAAACTGCATGAAGCAAATCAATAAACTGCATGAAGCAATCGTAAAGCCTGAGTTTGAATTGGTTTCTATCGCTGAAGGGAATTCTGAAACCGCAAAGCAGACTGCTGAAAATAGATGGAAGCTTGATACAGAAGCTGGTGGAACTCTTATTGAAATAGTTAAAGCTAAGCTAAAGGTTGGCTATCAACGAAATACAAAAAATGAGAATGGTCAGATAGATTCTAAAACAGAGAATTTTATCCCGGTCAATTCACCAGAAAGAAAACTAGAGGAGCTAGCTTCTTTGTATCAACTAGGAAAACATAGTGGTACAGAACATAAATTGCTCATGAGGCTGTAACTAATTTTG
>NZ_JBFRKG010000074.1:0-1158 GCF_041469325.1 Shewanella sp. 10N.286.51.B8 | reverse complement strand
CTCCGAAAGTAAAGAACAAGTCGTTACACGAGACCTTCGGCTCGTGAACTAAATCGTTATATACCTTAGAGAGTTTTCGAAGTGCAGCCCGAAGATACATTCGAATTTCACTAGCGAAGTTAAAAATTTAAAAAAATAGGAAGAGGAACAATCAGGATGACTATGTGTTTATGGACTTACAAAAGACCTTTTCAATACGAAGGTAATGATTATGAAGTGAAATACTCCTTTTCACTTAAAACTTATACGTCACAGCTATTTTGCAATGGAACACTAGTAGACAAATGTACACATTCATTTGATGGTGATTTCAAAGTGGTTGTGCATAAGTTTCAACCTATCAGCCAACCAAACAATCGAACTAAAGAAGTAATAGTTTCCGTTGGTTACTTTAGTTGGTTGAGTGTCGGTATCGAAGTTAGGGTAGGAAGTGACTTAATTTATGAAAGTCACCCAGGTAAAGACATTCACTTTGCAACTAAAAAACTAGAAAATTTAGGTGTTTCTGACAATCCAATAGAGGCAAATGAGAAAAGAAAACTTCAAAGTGAAAAATGGCGAAAAAACAAACCTTCTATTTTCGCTGATATAGGCATTGGAGCGGCATTTTTTGTGGTAGCAAAAGTGACTGGAGACTTAAAAATGGCTGCATTTACGGGCGTGTTCTTAGGGGTAGCACTCGTTATTATCCAACGCTTTGTTAAAGTCGACTTACTAGGTGGGTTTGCAGTATTCGGAACGATGATGCTCTTAGTATCAGCAATATTTGCCATTGCCTTTCAAAGTGAGTATTTAGTGCAACTTAAGGGCACATTTATGGGGTTGCTCAGCGCATCAGCACTTATGGTAGATGGAGTGTTTAATAAAGGTGGTTACTTTGGCACCCGTTTTGAGCGCTACGTAAACTCCCCCATTCAACATAGGTACTTTGTCCTAGGCTTAGCATTGATCGGTTTATGTATGGCAGTAATGAATTTTAGTGTTGCAACTCAATTAACTGAAGAACAGTGGCTCACGTATGATACTTTTGTTGAAACACCTGTTTATTTAGTGATGTTTTTTTTCCTCGTTTGGCGTGCAGGTAAAAAAGCTGATCCAAGAGTGTGTTAAATTGTACAGAGCAATTGCAATCGGTATATAACAGATAAGGATAGGCCG
>NZ_JBFRKG010000073.1:0-2614 GCF_041469325.1 Shewanella sp. 10N.286.51.B8 | reverse complement strand
TTAAGTTGTAATATCGTCACCGGAATTATGCTAGGGTTTGTCACCTTAGTCATTGGCCGAATATGCAGCGGTGAGTGGCGTAAACTTCGAGTGGGCGTTATCGCCATAACCCTTGGTTTAGTTGTTTTCTACATGGGTGGTTGGGCTATTTAGCTACCCTTGCACTAAATAAAAAACAAAAAAGCCAAGATATTATCTTGGCTTTTTTAGTGGAGAATGTCCCGTCCAGAGATAAGTTGACACTTTGGAGACTTATTTATGAAACCTTCAAGTTCAATCAACTGTAAACGTACACAACGTGACTAAGGATACTGGACAAAACTGTAGCTTTATTTCGCCACGCAATAACCTTAATGGCCACTGTTGACTCATTTGCAAAGCCGGTTTGGCATCGTACGCTAAGGGAGCTTTCGCGCGGATTTAGCCGATTCAATAAGGTGAACCAGAAGAGTCACAACCACATCACTGTTGGCTGTGACTCTATGACTCAATCAAGCACTTTTAAACCCAGCTTAATATAGTCTAGGTTTTGTTTGCGATAATAAGCCGACAATAGACACAGAGACTCTGATCCTGGCATTTTTCCCATCAAACTCTGGTAGCGTTACCGTGTCAAAAGTATAATGCCCGGCAGATATTTCTTTCAGCTCACCTCGACACTCGTGCTCAGGCACTACTCCACATTGGTATAATTCAGCATAATGCCAAGGGATATCAAAAGCACTCGCGCCTGAAGTCGTCCCATCACCTAAGATCATGACTTTATAATCTCTAGCTCCAGTGACCATCTCACCCTCTTCATTTTCAAGCTGAAAAGTCGAAGTGTAATCCTGCGAGCTAAACTTAAAGTTAGTCATCTTGATGCTCGTGGCCTTATCGACATCAATACCACCAACGATCCCTTTATCACCATTGTCACTATTACAAGCCATTAAAAATAGCGACATTGCAAATACTGTCAGTCGTTTCTTCATGTTAACTCCTTAATCGTGGCAGTCTGAACAACTTAACTCTTCATGCACTGGCACTCCGCCTTTCATGTCGTGAGCAGTATGGCAAGTTTGGCATTCTAATGTTGAGTTAACATCAGTACCTAAGTAGGCATCAGGCTCGCGAGTTGTAGAGCTATGACAACCTGAACACTCAGCATTAGAAGGGGCAACCGTTTCCGCTTCTAAATTACCGTCAATAGAATCATTAAGGAAGGTCACTGTCATAAAGGCAATTTCAGCGGTAACTTGGGCGCATCGCTCAAGTTTAGCTTGATGGCTAGAGCCAAATGATGACGCTTTTGACCACAGGCTCACTGAGGTATGACACAGAATTGAACTAGCAATGGATTGACCAATATAGTCAGGATTTAAAGCTTCTCCAGCATCGTTGGTACGCGTAGGAGCGCCGATCCCTTCAAGGAACTCTTGAGTACCACGTGGCATACTGGTTTTTTCGTAATAGCGGAACACAGCTCTAATCACCGCGTTATTATTCAGATTATCCGCTTTTAATAAGTTAACTGTCATTGCTGTAGCATTAAGGCAACCACACAGAGAACCGATACCGGCAATCCCGCCGCCGCCATATGCTGCAATATTAGTTGGAATAGCACCAAAATTTTTAGCATCTTCATGACCTTGGGCAGCAAGCTCTTTAATGATGGCATCAAACACGCCGTACATACAGCCACCATGACCATAGCCAGCATACGCGCGCTTAGCTACCGCCATAGGCTCAACTTTGACATAGCTTAGACGATTTTCAGCTAAATCTGCATTGCCACCACTGCCAATACCAATGGGATCGTCACAGGTTTCTTGCGCCATAACTGACGGCATATAAGTCGCCCCAAAACCAACGGCTGACAATGTACACATTTTTTTTAAAGCACTGCGTCTATCTAACATGTTATTCCTCTCAAAGGATTTAATTCAACCCAAAATTTTCAAAGGCATGATAGGTGCTTTTAAATTTGAAATAGTCGAGCCAATCGACATATCTCTAAATAAGTAGCTTTAAAATTATAAATATTAGAAATAAATCATATAAACAAGAAAAATACCTTGTGAGTATACTTTCCTAAATAAATGGGACTGACGCGTAAAAAATGCGGTGAAAAACTTTACCTCACAGCGATAATGCAATAGGCGTGTATCACTACGCTATCGCCAATGAAACAACTGTTAGATTAATGCACCGCAAAAGTTTCCAACCATAACTTCATGCTATAGCAAGCGTTTACAACCGACAAACTCGCAACCTCTACACTACAGTCTTCAAACATAAATCAGTAAGGTGTAAATGATAACGCCATTCATTTTTATTTAATTTATAACTCGGCGATGCTTTCATAATGTAAATTAATCGTATTTAACCAGTTAAGTAATTGCTTGGTTTAATGCAGATCTATTTTATCCCGGTCACTATCATGTCCTTAACCACATCGAAAGAACGCGACTTTGGAACGATAAATATAACCATCACGCTAAAGTAAGAGTCATTATTAGCGCCACAAGTTGTTTAGTCGCGCCAATAAAACGATAGTGGTTTGCTGCATTATAAACACCAGAAAACGCTATTGATCCCATTTTGCCGTCGTTATTTAATGTCTGATAAATCA
>NZ_JBFRKG010000072.1:0-2070 GCF_041469325.1 Shewanella sp. 10N.286.51.B8 | reverse complement strand
CGGCCTATCCTTATCTGTTAGCTTTCTTTAACTACTAAACTGAAAGCTTTCTACCATTTCTATTCTTTGTTTTAAACTATCTAAACTTATAGAATTTCTAAAGCCATTAAAGCTAGTGGATATGCTAATTATTTTATCTGAATACCGCTTTTTCTCTTTAGTGGCACCTTCGTCTTTTGTTATATCTTCATGACGTTTCAAAGAGTTTCCAACTGTACTACTATCATAATCATCGTATTTAGCTCCGATTAAAAAGCCTTCTACTAAAGCACAAGAATGAGAATCTAAAAGCTTTGACTCGGGGATCATGCCATACAAATCGCTAATCAATTTTTCTGGAGTATCACCCTTATTGATATAGTCATTATAATTATCATAATGATACTCTTTGGCGATAAGAAGAAATGCTAATAATGCTGGGTAAAGATATATGTTTTCAGCCGTTGATTGAATGACCAAATTTATTTTTGCGAAAAGTTGCTCAACTTCACGTAGCGATAATTTTTTAGCGTTAGCTAACAACTTAAATGTATCTTTCAAATAATCTTTATCGTATTGAAATTCACGGTACTGCATTCTTTTTTGAAAGAAGTCATTAAACCCAAAGTTTATATATAATTGATCAACAAATGCATCTAAATCACTTTCGGGAAGTGTATATTCAATATCAATAAATCGCCTTAAATAGCCTATTGCTTCAAATTCAGCTCCGTATATCCCCTTTACACTGTGAGAGAGCTGAATCTTGTCCATAGCTAATACAAATACTAGCCCTTCAATATCAAGTAAGTGTTTAATTCTTTCAAGTAATTCAATTGCATAAGTAGGTCGACACCTATCTAGTTCATCAATGAATATAAACAAACGAGTTGTGTCACTTCCATCGTTGCTTAGAACCTTGGAAACACCAGATTTAAACTGTGATATTGCTTCTTTATTTTTTGTATACTCTGCTAAGAAATCTTTAGTTAAACCTTCCATCATTTTAGATGACTCATCTTCAATGATTTTTTCAGTATCTAAAATTCCTGCTGTCCCTACTTTTATTAATGCCGGTATTCCTTTTTTTAGTATATGAGAACCAGCTTTTTTCGTGGATTCCCAAGCCTTATTTTTCTCCTCATCACCGTTTATGAGTGTTTCTATTTTTTCATTTATTTCACCAAGAAAAGCTTGTAAAGGGTCACTGGCAAAGTCTGTTTCCCATGCACTAAAATAGATCGAGTTATGTTCTTTGTTTATTAACTGTGCATGTAACATCTCTAAGAAGGTTGTTTTGCCTTGCCCCCAAGGTGCATTTACAGATAAAACGATAGGAGAACTAATGTTCTCTAATAAAGTTGAAAAATTATCAACATGAGGTTGACGATTCAACCTATCATTTTTGAAAGGGTTTTCTGAGTCTACTATTACTTTATGAGACTTAAATTCCATTTTTCGACCTAGTTTGATTTGAAAGCTAACGCTCCTATAACAGGTGCAGCTATGCTGCATCCTTGTTTATAGGCTCATATGTGTTATGTAGTTTTTATATACGCCTCTGTTTCTTTAGAAAAAGCCACATACAATTGAAAACCAACATACAAAATTAAAACAAAAATCAATAGTAATGGAGAAACTTCAAATTGAAAACTCCCCAACCCCATTTGAGCAACTCCGTCACCACCAAATAGAGTATGCATAATTAAACCAAACCCAAGACCTAACGCTTGAATAGCTACGATAACCTTTAGAGCAATTAACGCTAGAACATTTTTAGTTAGTAAGCCATATGACACCAGAAGAAAAGAAATACTTACCCAATCTGTTGGTTTATCTGTGAATAAAGTAAGCAGAGCACTAAATCCAAAAAGAAAATACAAAGCGACAATAATTAATAAAGGGAACGGTCTTTCTGACGACTTATCCATTTTAATCTATTCCTGAGAACTACATAACAGCTTATTCAATAGCAGCACAATAATGTTCCAGGCTGCTCAATTCAAACTTCAAAGATACCATCGCTAAGTTATTGTTGTAAATCGAATATTTTCGCGAATACGTAAATAACGCTCAAAATACTGCCGGAAA
>NZ_JBFRKG010000071.1:0-299 GCF_041469325.1 Shewanella sp. 10N.286.51.B8 | reverse complement strand
GCTTTTAAAGCGTCATAATTAACCGGTTGAAAAGCATTTTAAATTAACGTTAAAAATGACTTGACGCCAACAACGGGAAGTGTAGAATACGCATCCCTAAGCCAGCGACCTAGCGTCAAATGGCTGCTGATATGAAAGATTATTTCTTACATAATTAGCAACGCTCTTTAACAAATCAAACAAGAAATCTGTGTGGACACTCACAGGTGTTGAGTTAATCGAAATTGCTCATTCTTTCTCGTAAAGAGTGAAGCAATCAAAATTATTATCAATGTAACGATGAGTGTTCATAGCAATAT
>NZ_JBFRKG010000070.1:0-1253 GCF_041469325.1 Shewanella sp. 10N.286.51.B8 | reverse complement strand
TGTACTGGTCAACCCAAATTGGACACTTTTAGTTGAGAATGTTCAAACTCTACAGGTGACAGATCACCATTAGCAGAATGAAGTCGCTCCAAGTTGTAATATTTCATGTAAGCAGTCACATCTTGCTTCATAAACTCCCTTGTTGGTTGAGAAACTTTAAAAACCCAATCGTGTTTCAAACTACCAAAGAAACGTTCAACGACTGCATTATCCCAACACGCACCAACATCCCCCATACTAGCTCGAATACCATAGCTAGAAAGCAGCTTGCCGAATTGCTTGCTGGTATACTGTGATCCTCGGTCACTGTGAAATACCAGCCCTCTGGCCGGTTGGCGCAGATTGTAAGCTTTCATTAATGCCTTAGATATCAAATCCGTGGTCATACGCTTGTCTATGTGCCATCCAACGATCCGGCGTGAATATAAATCCATTACAACTGCCAAATACATCCAGCCTTCACCTGTCTTTAAATAGGTCACGTCACCTGCCCAAACCTGATTTGCGGATACTGGGTTAAAGTTCATGTTTAACAGATTATCAGCCACGGCATCAGAGTGTTTTCGCTGTGTCGTCACCTTGTAAGCTCGTCGCTGGGTAGCTTTGAGTCGAAGGCGATGCATAATTTTACGAACGAGATAGCGACCAACCTGGTAGCCTTCCTTGCGCAACTTCTTCACCATTTCACGATTCCCTAAGCTGCCTCTACTTTGCTTAAATAGCTGTCGAACAAGGCGATAAAGCTTCAGTGTTTCAAGGCTTATCACGTGTGCAGGGCGTTTATGCCAATCGTAATAGCCTGACTTACTCACACTCATTACTCGACATAACAGTGCTACAGGAAACAGGTTTGATTGCTGTTTGATGAAGCGAAATTTTACTTCATTTCTCTCGCAAAGAAGGCACTTGCCTCGGTGTGCCCCTTGGGTATTTTTAGGATTTCTTTCTCCATGCGTAATTCTTTGTTTTCTCTACGCAATCTCTTCAACTCATCACGTTCTGACTCTTCTAAAGCGATACCT
The DNA here is from genome assembly GCF_041469325.1 of Shewanella sp. 10N.286.51.B8. NCBI lineage: Bacteria > Pseudomonadati > Pseudomonadota > Gammaproteobacteria > Alteromonadales > Shewanellaceae > Shewanella > Shewanella sp. 10N.286.51.B8. Next base: position 231 of record NZ_JBFRKG010000070.1, on the reverse strand, counting down.
TGTTGTAGGGCTTGGTATTTTTCCTTCCAGTTGTAAAGCAAACTGGTGCTAACCCCAAGAGACTTTGCTGCATCAGCAACGCTATAACCTTGCTCTAGCACCATCAAGACGGCTTCATCTTTATATGCTTGCGGATAACTCTTATGTGATTTTTTTTGACTCATATAGACCTCTTAATTTATTGACCATACTGTCTCAAAATTAAGTGTCCGATGGAATTAGACCAGAACA
>NZ_JBFRKG010000069.1:0-533 GCF_041469325.1 Shewanella sp. 10N.286.51.B8 | reverse complement strand
TAGCCGGTCACATTAGTAACAGCTATCAGAGCTTACCAAAGCAGGCATCACCGCTTACTTAGCCACATCAGCCTGCATGCAGATTGAAAATCCCCAAATGAAAAAGCCCTGACTGTTAAGTCAGGGCTTTATCGACTCTCTGATGAGAGATTTTAGGCGCTTGGCGATGTTCAGATGCGGAGAAATCCTCCGCGCTCCATATCTGTATAAAGCTATGCTTTATAACCACAGACATTACACCCTAGTTTCACATGGGTATTCGCACACACGCACTGCTCACGCTGATATGTTGCAGCTAATAACTCAAATTATCAGCATTAGGTATTGTTGTTTTTCCCCCAATACGAAAAAAGCCCTGACTGTTAAGTCAGGGCTTTATCGACTCTCTTACGAGAGATATTAGGCGCTTGGCGATGATCTACTTTCACATGGGCATTCGTCCACACTCACCGCTCACGCTGATATGTTGCAGCTAATAACTCAAATTATCAGCATTAGGTATTGTTGTTTTTCCCCCAATACGAAAAAAGCCC
>NZ_JBFRKG010000068.1:0-913 GCF_041469325.1 Shewanella sp. 10N.286.51.B8 | reverse complement strand
TTATCATCATTACCGATGAGCAGCTGCTGGCGAATGCGAGCGACATCGATGGTGATAACCTATCTGTTGATACGGTGACGTACAGCGGCACTGACGGTGTGCTTACCGACAACGGTGATGGCACCCATAGCTTTGCGCCAAATGAAAACTTCAATGGTGATGTGCAATTAGAGTTTGGTGTAAGTGATGGCACCGTTGTGACCCCAGCCAACATTGATATCGAAATCGCAGAAGTGAATGATGCACCAGTAGCGGGTTCTACTTCATACCAAATGAACGAAGATGGCAGTATCACGTTAAGCCCTGAGCAGTTACTTGCCAATGCAATTGATATCGAAGGTGAAGTGGCGCTAGATAGTGTCAGCTATTCAGGCACTGATGGTGTGTTAGTGACCAATCAAGATGGCACGGTTACCTTCTCACCTAATGAAAACTTCAACGGCGATATTAACTTAGATGTGTCTGTTGTGGATGAAGCTGGTGCAATCACTGTTGGTAATGCAGGCATTGAGGTTATCGCAGTCAATGATTTACCGATTGCAGGCCCTGTTTCTTACACTATCGATGAAGACAGTGTGCTGACATTTAATGAAAGCCAAATCTTAGCGAATGCATCAGATATTGAAGGTGATGTCTCATTGGTTGAGATTAGTTATACAGGCCCTGATGGTATTTTCAGTGTTAATGGTGATGGGACTTGTAGCTTTGCCCCTAATGAAAACTTCCATGGCGAAGTGACACTGGATATTGTTATTCAGGACGAAGAGGGCGCAACGGTTACTACACAAATGACAGTGGATGTGTTGCCGATTAACGATGCCCCTGTGTCAGGTAATTTAGCGTATTCGGTTGACGAAGATGGCTCAATCACCTTATCGCAAGAACAACTATTAGCTAATGCAACTGACATCGA
>NZ_JBFRKG010000067.1:0-5136 GCF_041469325.1 Shewanella sp. 10N.286.51.B8 | reverse complement strand
GCAAAAAGAATAAATCCTAATGCTGATAATTTGAGTCATTAGCTGCAACATCTCAGCGTGAGCGGTGAGTGTGGACGAATGCCCATGTGAAAGTAGGTCATTGCCAAGCGCATAATTTATCTTACTTTTTAAAAGTAAGAACAAAAGTTACGAATAATCCCTGACTCTACGAGTCAGGGATTTTTTCGTTTACGACTTTCGATCAATATAGGGTGAAGTAGGGTGCAATGTCTGTGTTTATAAAGCAACGCTTTATACAGACATGAAAGGCGGAGGATTTAGCCGCAGCTGAACAACGCCAAGTGCCTAATATTTCTCGGTAGAGAATCGATAAAGCCCTGACTTAACAGTCAGGCTTTTTTCGTTTCAGGCAAAAAAGATTAAACCTTAATGCTGATAACTTGAGTCATCAGCTGCTAGATAATATCGTGAGCGGTGAGTGTGAGCGATTGCCTATGTGAAACTAGGGGGGAATGTCTGTGGTTATAAAGCAACGCTTTATACAGATATGGAACGCGAAATATTTATCCGCAGCTGAACATCGCAACCGCCTAATTTCTCTCGTAAGAGAGTCGATAAAGCCCTGATTTAACAGTTAGGGCTTTTTTGTATTTGGGGAAAAAGAATAAATCCTAACGCAGATTACTTGAGTCATTTACTGCTACATATCGGCGTGAGCTGCGAGTCTGGGCGAATGCCCATGTGAAAGTAGATTACCGCCAAGCGCCTAATATCACTCATTAAAGAGTTGATAGAGCCCTGACTTAATAGTCAGGGCTCTATCCGTTTTCGGGGAAAGTGAAATATGTACTAACCATGAGAGCTTGAATCATCACCTGCTAGATAATATTGTTCGGTGAGAGTGGGAAAATGTTCATGACAAAGCAGACCTTAATGCTGATCTAAATTCAGCAAGGCTTTATAGCGACTCTACACAGATATAAAGTACGAAGGGTTTATTTGTTGATCAACATCAACAAGCGTCTAATCAGTATTAAGCCCGATATTATGTAGCGGGCTTTTTCATTTCTGGCTTTCAATATATATGTCTATGGATATTATTTTAATAGAAGACAAATTAAGCTCCCGGTGCTCAATAGGCAAAGTTTTATAGGTTTTTTAGAGATATTGATATGACACGAGTAGTGCTAAGACGTTTTGATATAAAAACCTACGGGATGTAGTAATTTATTAATCAAAAGAGACTTATTTCGCCATTTGTATATATCTTAAGTACAATAGTGTTCATTATTTTTCGTTAGAACTATGCCTTTATGCCTGTAAGTTTAGCTCCCCATAATACCTTGGCCTTAACACAATGTTGCGACGCTATTGTTGAAGTTGACTCAAAAAAACAACTGATTTCAGTCGTTTCTAAGCTTGTCAGTGAATCTAAGCCTATGTTGATCTTAGGCGGTGGCAGTAATGTTGTATTTACCGATGATTTCAATGGCACCATTATAAAAGTGCTTACAAAAGGAATTAAGGTCGTTGAAGATGAGTTTAATTTCATCTTATCAGTTCAAGCAGGTGAAAATTGGCATGATTTTGTTGAATACTGTTTAGAAAATGGCATTAACGGCTTAGAGAATCTAGCGTTAATTCCAGGCACAGTTGGCGCCGCGCCTATTCAAAATATTGGTGCTTACGGTGTAGAAATCGATAATTTCTGCTCTCAAGTAGAATACTATGACTATACGACATCTCAGTTGATAACCCTTGATGCAGATCAGTGCCAGTTTGGTTACCGAGATTCAATTTTTAAACACCAGCTTAAGGATAAGGCTGTCATCACCGAGGTTGAATTTAGATTACCTAAGTTGTGGGCGCCTAATCTTGAATATGGACCACTAAAACACTTACAGGATGACAGTGTTAGCGCACAAATAATATTTGAAACAGTATGTGATGTGAGGCAAAGTAAATTACCGGATCCTAAGGTACTTGGTAATGTTGGTAGTTTCTTCAAAAACCCGATTATTTCAGCTAAGCAGTATCTTGAGTTATTAACCGAATTTAGTGATCTTGTCGGCTACGCGCAAACTGACGGCACGATTAAAATTGCCGCAGGTTGGTTAATTGATGAAGCTAATTTAAAAGGCTTTACAGTAGGCCGTGCTGCCGTGCATACCAAGCAAGCACTAGTGCTCGTTAACCTCGGTGGGGCAACGGGTAATGATATTTGTCAATTAGCTCATGCGGTGATGAATAAAGTTTACGATAAATTTAATATAAATTTAGAACCGGAACCAAGAATTATTGGCCCAAAAGGCGAGGTAGATATCTGATATGAATGGTCATTGGGTTAAAAAGAAACAGATCCTAGCTTTGCTTGATCATAGTGATTATGTCTCTGGTGAGCAAATTGCTCAAAAAGTGGGTTTATCACGCACCGCGGTAAACAACCACATCAGCCAGTTACTTGATTATGGCGTAGATATATACAGTGTTAAAGGCAAAGGCTATAAGTTATCTAACCCATTACCATTATTTGATGAGGCAAAACTATTGGCTGCAATAGATAATCGTTGCTTTTATTTTGATGACATTAACAGCACCAATGCCTTTATGTTGCAACACGCTGATGAATTGAAAACAGGTGATATTTGTATCGCTGAATATCAATCTGCAGGTAGGGGGAGGCGAGGACGTAATTGGGTATCTCCCTATGGGCACCATGTTTATGCTTCAATTTTTTGGCGCTTAAATCAAGGTATGAATGCAGCAATGGGCTTAAGCTTAATTGTTGGCTGCTCTATTGTAAAAACCTTAGAGAAATATGGTGTAGAAAATTTAGGCTTAAAATGGCCCAATGATATTTATAAAGATAATAAAAAATTAGCAGGCATTTTAATTGAATTGTCTGGCCATTCCTTGGATGAATGTAATTTAGTGATCGGTTTTGGCATTAACATGAGTATGTCTAATAAGCATGCTGAAGCTATTGATCAACCATGGAGTGACTTGAGTACTTTAGCGGAGATGCCAAATAAAACTGATTTAATGATTGATTTACATCAACAACTTAAATCAGATTTACGCCTATTTGAATTGCAAGGCTTAACGCCTTTTATACCGCAATGGGAAAAACATGATTTATTCATTCATAAAGAAGTGGATTTGATCATGGCACCTCATTCTCTATCGGGGATCTGTCGAGGAATTGATCAACAAGGCGCTATTTTATTGGAGATTAATGGCAACATTACATCACACATTGGTGGCGAAATTAGCTTGAGGGCATCTGCCAAATAACCGTATTTATTTACGTAAAAGCACTTGGTCTACAAGGTGGTTCTGGGCTTTTTTTAAAATGAGGTTAGCGCGGGCACGACTGGGTTTGATGTTTGACTGTAAATTGGGGCCGTTAATTGTGTCCCAAATATTCGCTGCCGTAGCATTCGCTTCTTCATCAGACAGTGTCGAATAGTGATGGAAAAACGACTCAGGATCACTGAAAGCCCCTTGTCGGAATTTCAAAAAGCGTTGCTGGTACCAGTGTTTTAACAGTGACTCTTCAGCATCGACATAGATAGAGAAGTCGACATAATCTGACAAAAAGGTACTTTTATGATCAGGTGATGGATCTAATGATGTCTGTAATACATTAAGGCCTTCGATAATCAAAATATCGGGCTGATTAATTTCTTGGACACTATCCGTTAACCTATCGTAGCTGACATGAGAATATAACGGTGCCGATACGGATTCATCGCCAGCTTTAATGCTGGAAATAAAATCAATCAACATTTTCATGTCGTAACTTTCAGGAAAACCTTTGCGCTTAAGCAAATTACGTTGTTTAAGTTCTGCTAACGGGTATAAGAAGCCATCGGTGGTGACTAATTCGACTTTTGGGTGCTCTGACCAGCGTTGTAATAATGTTTGCAAAATACGTGCAGTGGTACTCTTACCGACTGCAACACTGCCTGAGATACTAATGATGTAAGGTGTTTTTGTCGGTTTATGACTTAAGAACTGATCAAGCACTTCACTGCGTTGATGTTTGGCACTGATAATCAGGTTGAGTAGGCGACTTAAGGGCAAATAAATATCCGTCACTTCATCGAGTGACAGTTGCTCATTCATGCCTCGAAGGTTTTCTAATTCTTCTTGGCTTAGTGTTAAAGGCACCGAATTACGTAATTCAGACCATTGTTGGCGCTGAAAAGAAAAATAAAGTGCTTGCTGAGATAATTTATTTGATGTCATAACGTCCTTTCCTTAGATCAGGCACAGTACACCAACAATATATATTGAACAATAGAAAATGCATTGATAGTTTTAGCAATAGTTTAAATCGAGGTATTTTTGAACGCAGTTGTTAAATTGAGCCTAAAAAAGCGACATTTAAGACTTTTTTTATCTTTTTTATGCTTTTGCTATTGCACTTGTGCCGACATTTACCTAATATCCGTTTCCGAAATGATTAGCCGGCATAGCTCAGTTGGTAGAGCAACTGACTTGTAATCAGTAGGTCCCGAGTTCGACTCTTGGTGCCGGCACCATTTTTCTGGAGGGGTTCCCGAGTGGCCAAAGGGATCAGACTGTAAATCTGACGGCTCAGCCTTCGAAGGTTCGAATCCTTCTCCCTCCACCATTTTTAAAGGTAGTTAGGTAGCCTTAAACAGGTTGCGCGGATGTCGTATAATGGTATTACTCCAGCCTTCCAAGCTGATAACGCGGGTTCGATTCCCGCCATCCGCTCCAAATTGCTGAACGACTTGATTGCTTAATATCTCTGTCAGAGTTATTAAGTCAATCAAATCCTTTAAATCAGCACGTCCTGTCTTATGCTAAACTAATCTCCTAAACTAATCGATTCGATGTCATTCAATGCATCGGATTTTTTCTATATGTGTTTTCATTACCAAGACTCTGGGTTGAGGCAATATCATGGCTAAAGAAAAATTTGAACGTAGTAAACCACACGTAAACGTGGGTACAATTGGTCACGTTGACCATGGTAAAACAACTCTTACAGCAGCTATTTCAGCTGTATTGTCAAAAGTATATGGTGGTGAAGTTAAAGATTTCGCACAAATCGATAACGCTCCAGAAGAGCGTGAGCGCGGTATTACAATTAATACTTCTCACATCGAATATGACACACCAACTCGTCACTACGCACACGTA
>NZ_JBFRKG010000066.1:0-3859 GCF_041469325.1 Shewanella sp. 10N.286.51.B8 | reverse complement strand
TGGAGAAAATCAGTTATACCTGTATAGGCAACCAGTCATTTGGACGACAAGTAAGGCGGTCATAATCGATTAGAAAAAGTAAGGTTATGCTGATTATCCCATTGCTAGCACCAACTCGTTTTGGTCGGATAAGCGGCACCTGTTACCAAGTGCCGCTCTCCTAAGAACCGTACGTGCAACTTTCACTGCATACGGCTCAAGCCTCCACTAAGGCGTACTATGTTACCCAGTAACCACAGGGGTTACCTTTGCAATACTCACTCGAAGCTTTGATACTTTTTGCTCCATGACTTTCCAATCTTTGGATTATCGTTGAGTAAAGCAAGGAGAGGCACTAACTTCAATCGAAGTCATCATTTGCGTTTCTCCATTAACAAAGTTCTTCTAATTTTCTTGCAACGGGAGACCAGCTGGAAGTGGGCTCACTTTCGTGCCAGACACTTGTCTGTATCTGCATCATTACAATGCAGCTTTAGCTTTCTCCAACCTCCTTTACCTGCACCACTATCGGCTATCTTCACAGATAACTTTCCCAATGGGAGCGATACAGGCTTACCGTGTTCCGTATGTCGCGCAATGTCAGGTTAGATGCCCACTCTAGTGCGGAGAGCTTTACAATCACGAAAGAGCATTGCCCAATCTCTTTCCTACTCTCGTTGCCATTTTGGCAACAGCGTATAAACCACTTCCGCTGCTTCACGTATAACGCACCTTTCGTGGATTCACATATGTTCACCATACTGACTCCCTAGCACTTACCCGACTTGTAGTTATCAGGAAGAACGTCCTCTCACGATTCTGTTCCCATTCGGTATAAAAAACCAAATTTCGTTACATTGTCTGGCTCGCTACTTTATTCAGAGCCATAGGGTCATCTGGTGATACAGATGGTTCACTCTAAGCGGTGAACAGCGCTTCATACGACTTCACGTCGCACGGGCAAAAGCGTGTTAGCTTTGCCCTGTTAAGATTGCACATTAAACCCACCCGATCATCAAATATCATATTCAAGTCGCTCAATATATTTGAGTAATGCCCTAGCCTGAACATCCTTACCATAACAGCCGTAGGTTATGTTTGGGTTCGTGTGACCGACTATCAGCGCCACTATATGTTCACTGATAGCTAATCGCTTAAATTCATCGATAAAGGTGTGTCGAAGACTGTAAGAATATAAACCACCCACATGGTCTAGCAGATCGTCAAACAGTGATGACATTAGTGCACTCGATTCATATCTAAATAGCGACTTACTTTAGCTATCCCTAAATATCCATCCTCAGTCATCACTTCTAGCGGAGTGCGACCATCAAATTTTTGGTTACGCATTGTGACCCACCCATAAAGCAGTTCAGGGTTTTGGGGGTAAAGTAATCGCAAAGCTTTATGGATTGCCAATAAGTACCCTACACGCTCATATGAATCACGCCCTGTTGGGATGCCAACCAAGCCTTCTTCCATAGATTTTATTTTCTTACGACTAGAAGGGCTTATACCAAGCAATGAGCATTGGGCATCCTGTGAAATCCCCCAATACTTAAAAAGCTTTGTGACTGCTTTCGCAAGTACTCTCGACTCGACTTTGTTGACCGTTTTAGCTTGCACTCTATTTGTTGCTAACATATCAAAATCTCCTCATACTTTATTACATTATAAGGTCTGCAGGGACTGTAGTGGTCAACTAATATTGGTCACGATCTTAGAGTTTAACCAGAACAATCGCTATGTAATGGCAGATAAAACTGGTCTCTGTTTTAGAGTACTCAATAGACAAGGTTATCTGTCTTTTTACTGACTTTCATTTTATAACCACTATAAATGGTATACCTTATTTCTAAGTAATCCTGGGGTCATAGGCACGGAACCCTTGGGGTTGCTAATGAACTTAACATGCCCTGCGATTAATTTCTCCGTAGCATCATGCTGATGACCAGCGATCCAATATCTAGTTCTTAGAATTAATTCGTCCGATAAAGAGGCATGATAGAACGGGGCATATTCACTCGTACGATTTATATCTAATGCAAACGCTTCTAAATTGGGAAGGTGATGAGATACAACCAAATCCACCTTCGGCGGAAAATTATCAACAAAACTCTTAAATTGCTCTTCAATAATCTTGTAATTAATAAATTTCGGGTCATTCATCAATAGTCCGTAATCATCTAATAAAGATTTTGAGTAAGTGTGGATCGGAAACCACAAAGAACCACCGTAAATTAAAAAACCATCGATTACGATTGATTCATTGTTTAAAAAGTATAAATTGTCTACCAGCTGGCTATGATATTTTATTTTTTTCAAGGGCGAATTAGATAGCACTGTTGAATGGCTTACGTTATTAACCGATTCCTTTATAAAATGATAAGGATTCATTTTGTATAAACGATTTTTATTACTATACCATTCATGATTTCCACAGACATATATAACCGCACGAAAGTATTTACATAGAATAGTTTTTATATACTCCATGCCAGAGAGTGCATTAGCAGCATCACCCGCGATAATTAGAACGGCCTCAGGATCAAAGTCTAACCAAAAATCCTTTCTTATTTTAAAGTTATCAAGATGCAAATCACTCACAGGTATAAACTTCATATAATTACTCATTATTTTTTAATATAAATATTGCATCAAAGATGCTGAAAAATAAGGATATATCATCAGGTCGCAAGTCCCTTACGCTTTAAACCTGCAAATTGAGAATTTTAACAACGAAAAGCATTGGAGCATTACTGGGAATATATCGTCTTGTACAAGAGCTAGCATTGATGAATGTTGTTATACCATCTGACTCCCGACCATATCCCTCATGAATGTGCCCACAGACATGAAACTGAGGCTTTACTCGCTGGACAGCACTTAATAAGTCATTGCAGCCCACATATTTTCCTTCTAGATTTTCATCTAAATGACGATAAGCTGGCCCGTGTGTTATCAGGACGTCTGTGTCGTCAGGGATTCGATCCCATTTCTGTTGTATTTCTGCTCCTCTCTGCAAATTAAACGCCCAATTCAAGAACCAGGGTTGCCAAGGTGAACCGTAAAATTTAATTCCACAAATCGTTACCTCTTCATCCTCGAGGTATACGGCATTTGTCATAGCCGCTCTAGCTTGAATCGGATTACTTTCAAATACTCGGTCATGATTACCAGCTATAACGATGCGATAGCGGTGCGGTAAATCTGTAAGCCAAGCGTTAAAATCATTCAACTCTTCCAGTTTTCCTGACTTCGTGATGTCACCTGCATGAATAAATACGTCAGCATCAGGAACTTCTATCTGTCGATACATACCATGCGTATCGCTAATCACAACACATGTCAGTTCGTCATTCATCTATTATAAACCCTACGTTAATTGTGTATTCAGTAAGCACAAGTTCATCTTTTTTTAGATCAACTTTCGCAGTTCATACGCAGAAATAGTCACTTTTATTCTTTATTTTTACTGACTTATTTGAGCTACCGAAATTATTAATCTTAGTATTTAAAACCTTATAACCAAAAGGTAGAAGTGTCAATATTTACATTAAACATCAATGACTTAAACCGTACACCATAAAATTTAATTAGCTTGTAATTTATGTATACCTTCCATTAATTAGTTTTGTATTTTAATAATTAAGTGATCGATGGACTACTTTCAGTTCTTACCAGTTGGTCTCATTCAGCGAGTTCCATACAAACTTAGATCTAAGCCAAACGGACTCCCCAGTAGTGAAAAATCCAGTACTGGAAATAAAATCAAAATATTACAGTACTGGAACCGCTACCAATTATTTTAGAAGTGAGTATTTACGTTTGAATGCTTCATTAGTGGAATTGCAGTTAATTTGTTCTGGTCTAATTCCAT
>NZ_JBFRKG010000065.1:0-1406 GCF_041469325.1 Shewanella sp. 10N.286.51.B8 | reverse complement strand
AATTTGCTTGGTGACAATAGCATTGTGGTACCACCTGATCCCATCCCGAACTCAGTAGTGAAACGCAATCGCGCCGATGATAGTGTGGGGTCTCCCCATGTGAAAGTAGGTCATCGCCAAGCGCCTAATTTATTTCACTCAATTAGTGAAAAGAAACAAGATAATGCTGATATGGCTCAGTCGGTAGAGCGCATCCTTGGTAAGGATGAGGTCCCCAGTTCGATTCTGGGTATCAGCACCATCTTCAAACCAGATTTGTCTGGAGACAATAGCATTGTGGTACCACCTGATCCCATCCCGAACTCAGTAGTGAAACGCAATCGCGCCGATGATAGTGTGGGGTCTCCCCATGTGAAAGTAGGTCATTTCCAGACGCTAAATTAGAATAATCCCTGACTCTATGAGTCAGGGATTTTTTCGTTTAGGATTTTAAAATAAATAAGTCCTTTTGGTGTTAGGTTTAGTTAATAGCCTACTCGAAATCAGTGTGGACGACATGGCCATGTGAAAGTAGGGTGCAATGTCTGTGTTTATAAAGCAACGCTTTATGCAGACATGGAGCGCGGAGGATTCCTCCGCAGCTGAACATCGCCAAGCGCCTAATACGAATAATCCCTATTTGGTGTTATGTTTAGTAAAACTTGCTGGTAATCAGTGTGGACGACATGCCTATATGAAATGGGGTCATCGCCAATCGTCTAATCAATATTAAGCCCGTCACTGTGTAGCGGGCTTTTTGCGTTTATGGTTTTAATAAAACTGGAATAGATCAGTAGAGCTAATATTAGCAGATCTGGTTTGGTGAATTATTTGAAGCTTTTATCTTTTATATAACGGTTAATTAAGGCTATTGCATTGAAAATATCTTCTTACAACGTGCAGTGTTTGTGTTCTATTACTAAAGAACTCTTCAGCTCTTCTACTTACTGGATAGTCTCTTTACGAACGACATTCTTTGCTAAAAAACTTTAATCAACAACGATTACCTGGATTGGCCTGTTAGCAGCACTAACATGACTATTTCTGTGGCTGGGGAGTAATGCTATTAACATTGAGGCTGCAGTGCTTAAAATAATATTGTTTTTTATGCTAATTTCCTCATGTTGAACTAGAATTGAATGCCGCATTGGAACTTATGCGGATAAATTATGACCTTTTAGAAAGCTCGAAAATTCACAGCTCCAAAACTGGTAGATAGTTTTACGGTAGTCATTGCCGTGTTTTGAGTTAAGCGTTACATGGCACCAGCACAAAAATGAATGTTATCCTTTTCTATTACTGGGCTTAACACAATTTAAGCGGTTGGTATATTATCCCTAGAGTGCCACTTTTTGGCTCGCTGTGTGGATAACCTTGGGGGTAATAAGTGTGTATCCTGTACTTAAACAATTAATGATTAAAAACTT
>NZ_JBFRKG010000064.1:0-227 GCF_041469325.1 Shewanella sp. 10N.286.51.B8 | reverse complement strand
TCACTTAAATCACCCGTTTGTTGGAAAATTTCTGCTGAATTGTCCATCCCCGCTTGGGTTATGGTGGCTGATGCGCCATCGGAATTATCTTGATTAATATAAGCATCATTACCGCTGCCAATCGATTGATTAATGGTGGCATCGGCAAAGTCTGACACGTAGTTTCTTATTTCGGCATTATCGCCATTACCCGTTTGATTAATGGTAGATAGCGCGCCATCGGCATT
>NZ_JBFRKG010000063.1:0-44389 GCF_041469325.1 Shewanella sp. 10N.286.51.B8 | reverse complement strand
AATCCCCTAGGGGATACCACCTTCTTTTTTCTAAAAGAACATAAACCACTTAAATGTGGTTTTTTTGTGCCTAAAATTAGGCGAGTTGGTAGCGTGTTAAAAAAGCTCCAATGACGAATATGAGTAAATTTCCCAAAAGAACTCATCGCTAATATCTCATCGATATCTGTAACCTAATTCAAACAGCTCTTATCCATCATAGATCCTATTACGGATATACTCGATCACACCAATTACAGCAACCAAGCGAAAACACTATAAAATCCTCCAATTGATAACTTCAAATCCGCCTTAGAGAGTTTTCTAACTAGAACGATTCAAACCAATACTAAGCACTGCCTACTCACAACCTGCTATTCAATTCATCAATTAGTGACTTTATTAAATTCATTAACTAAATCGCTATTCAACTCTGTGCTTATAAAGTCTTATTTAACTGTAAATTTGAGACAAAAAAAGAAGCCATTAAGGCTTCTTCTATAAACAATGACGAAATTATTTTCCCAAGAGGACTGACATTATACAGCAGCTTTACTTAGGCTTTGATAATGCGACAACCTGAATATAGCCAGCGACAGTAATACCAATAAGCCAACTGAACCCACAACAACACCTTGCCATTCAGCTTGAACCCAAAACATCATCAAGTAAGGCCCTCCAAGAGCTGCGCCGAGATAATAACTACAAAGGTATAGTGATGTTGCTTTAGCCCTGTGAGAGGACGCCCTGATGGCCACAAATGAGTTACAACAGCTATGGGTTAAAAAGAATCCACTTGCTGTTAATAAAAAGCCTATAACGATAGCAAATAAATTATCAACTAAGGTCAGTAAAGTACCCAAGAACATCACAACTAATGCGCCGCGATATAAAAATTCCACCCCAAATTTAACCACCCACTTTGCAGATAAGTACGAAGTAAAAGTGCCACTGAGATAGCATAAGAAAATTAATGTCGCACCGAAACGACTAAACCCATACGGCTCAGCCATGAGGTGTAATTGAATAAAACTAAACTGGTTTACCATCATCATAAACGCTATGCCACCAATGACATACACTAAGCGCATTTGATGATCCGTTAAGTGATAAACAAAGCCGCCAATATCTTGTTTTATCTTCAAAAAGGTACTTTGCTTATCTAATTGTGGGGCATTTTTTTGCTCACATCGAGGTAATAGATAAGTCACCAAGGCGATACCCGTTAAGGTCACCAAAAAATTCACCATCATTGCTGACTGCCAATCAAAGTATTGTGACAATAACCCACCCATCAGGCGTCCGCCAATACCACCAAGACTATTGGACATAATGTAAATACCTGCAGCTTTTAGCATAAAGCTCGCTGGCAGTTGCTCTTTAAAATAAGCCATCGCAATGGCTGGTACGGCAGCTAACAAAACCCCTTGCAGTAACCTCACCATCAACAAAGAGTCAAAGTCTTGTACAAAAATCAGTAAGATATTAGAGGCTGCGAGTAACCACATACTCACCATGATCGGCATTAACCGCCCGACTCTATCGGAAATAACCGCATACAACAGTAATGAAAATGCCAGTGAAAAACTGGTAAAAGATAGAATCAATGTAGCTCTAGCACCTGAAACCTCAAAGTGTTCAGCAATGGATGGCAACATCCCCTGCATGGCATATAGGTTTATATAAACCACGACAGATGCTAAGCACAAAGCCCAAATTAAGCGTATTTCAGATTTTGGCCGACAGGTTTTAGACCTTGTAGATGCAGACAATTCAGGCACAACTTAAGCCTTAAATAAAAATTGATGAAGAATTTGATTATTACCCGAAAACCAACATAAGCAATGGCGGAAATATTAAGATGTGACTTATGCCCTAAAATGATTCTTAGGGCATTATATTTATAGGTTGAGTGAGTTAAACCTAACGAAAACTAATGAGGGACTTTTTTCATCACAACTTCAGTGGTGAACTTGTCGTTGTGGATGACTTGAAACTTTTCATAGGTTTGAAAAATTACCTGCTCATTGTAGGTAATCATTGCCACCACCCCATAATCCACCGCATCATCAATACCTTCAGCAGGTAAAGTAAACTTAAACGGCACTGGAGCTCTGGCAATATCGAAGGTCTTTTGTGAAATGATTGAACCTGGGGTATTAAAGTCAATAATGGCAATATTGATTTTACAGCCTTGAGGCAAGGCTATTTTTTCTAAGTAGCCCGCATAGCCATTAATAACCACTGGCGGCTCAGGTTGAACGGTGACACAAGCACTTAGCATTAATGTTAATAACGAAAATATCGCCATTTTAAATGAAAATTTCATAAATTATCCTTTTGTTATTCTAAGTAGGCCTTCTTGGGTTGCTGATGCAACTAAACGGCCTTGTTGATCAAAAAACTGCCCCTTTACAAAACCGCGACCACCGCTAGCATTGCTGCTTTCAACACTGTAAAGCAACCAATCAGAAAAGTTAAACGGTCTATGGAACCACATCGCATGATCAATAGTCGCCATCCTAACGCCAGGCGTTAAAAATGAAACCCCATGAGGCTGAGCTGCGGTGACTAAAAAATTAAAATCAGAGGCATAAGCCAATAAATATTCTTGTACATTATGATCCGTTGGGATTTTACCATTGGCACGCATCCAGATATATCGTTTGGGCTCAGTGGAATCAGGCGCGATGGGGTGCGAAGGGTTAACTAAACGCATCTCAATCGGTGAGTCAGTCATAAACTTTTCAAGTATTCTTGCTGGGATCTTATCTCGCATACTCACAGCAAGTTCTTGCTGATTAAGTATGCCTTCAGGCCCGGGGACATTAGGCATTTCAGCTTGATGTTCAAAGCCTTCCTCTGGAGCTTGAAAAGAACAGGTCATATAAAAAATTGGCCTACCCTTCTGAATCGCTTTTACGCGTCTTGCACTGAAGCTGCCGCCATCACGCATATTTTCAACATCATAGACAATCGGTAACTTTTCATCACCGGCTCGTAAAAAGTAAGAATGTAAAGAGTGCACATGGCGATCTTCACTGACGGTTTGCTTAGCAGCGCTCAGCGCTTGCCCCATCACCTGGCCACCAAAAACATGACCAAAACCCAAGTCTTGGCTTTGACCGCGAAACAGCCCTAATTCAATTCGCTCTAGAGACAACAAAGACAAAAGGTCATTTAATACTTGGCTCATAATATTCCTAGCAGTTTATTTACTTATCACTAATATCATAGGTTAACTTAATAACCTTGGTTACTGGAAAATTTAATCGTAAATTGAGTCGCATATAAAATTAAATCTACCTAGAAGAAAAAATAGCATAACTTTTTCATCATTTGCGAGATCATAACCCCGT
Organism: Shewanella sp. 10N.286.51.B8; assembly: GCF_041469325.1. Classification (NCBI taxonomy): domain Bacteria; kingdom Pseudomonadati; phylum Pseudomonadota; class Gammaproteobacteria; order Alteromonadales; family Shewanellaceae; genus Shewanella; species Shewanella sp. 10N.286.51.B8. The sequence continues at coordinate 41,051 of NZ_JBFRKG010000063.1, read as the reverse complement.
ACAAAATCTCAAAAAATTGCTATGCTATTAGTCCATTCTAATTTAAATCAACACCCTGAAGCCTTAATTATATGCAATCTTGGATTTTAGCTATTAGACCACGTACTTTACCGGCTGCGATTGGTCCATTATTAATTGGTAATATTTTAGCACTACATTTAGAACTTTTTAGTTTTACAATTGCTTGTATCTCGATGCTGTGTGCTATTTTATTGCAAATAGCCGTAAACCTAGCCAACGATTATTTTGACTACAAAAACGGTATTGATACCGATGAGCGTGTTGGTCCAGTTCGAGTTACCCAAAGTGGCATGATATCTCCCAACAGTGTTCGAAATGCGATGATTTTGTGTCTTATTCTCGCACTTATCGTCGGCTCAGCACTGATTTTACACGGTGGTTGGCCTATCGCTATTTTAGCTGTAGCCTCATTATTAGGTGCCGTCTGTTACAGTGGCGGCCCGTATCCATTAGCTTCTCACGGTTTAGGTGAAATCGCCGCATTTGTTTTTTTTGGACTAGTGGCCGTAGTAGGTAGTTATTACTTACAGGCTGGGGAAACCAGTATCAGCGCTTGGTTACTTGGCAGCGCCATTGGTATGTTCAATGCCGCGATTATGCTCGTCAATAATACCCGTGATATCCAAACTGATACCAAAGCTGGCAAAAACACCTTAGCGGTTCGTATCGGCCAAGCTCAGGCAAGAGTGCTTTATCAAGCCTTAGTGTATTTACCCTTTGGGCTCATCATTGGCGGTTTTCTGATGGGCTACCTTGCTGGTTTACCGGTTTTACTCGCCGGGCTTTCCATCGTTTATGCCCGTCAGTTAAGTGGCGAGTTCAGTAACACCAGTGGTGAAGCACTCAATCCAATTCTAGGCAGAACCGCAAAACTCACAATGATTTTTAGCTTGTTATTTAGCATAGGTTTAGTGTTTAGTTTGCCGCAATAATAAAATATCACCAATAAAAAGGGCTTCTACTATTTAGTAGAAGCCCTTTTTTAATCTATTGATTTACAATAAGTCTTAAACTGCTTTTGCAATTTAAACTTTAGATAAGGTGCGCGCTTTAGCACTCCAATCTAAATGATACTTTTCACCCGCTGGCTTGTCAGTGCGTTCAAACGTATGAGCACCAAAGAAATCGCGCTGACCTTGAAGTAAGTTAGCAGGCAAAGTTTCACATCGGTAACTATCATAATAAGCAATTGCCGAGCTAATACATGGCGCTGGCGTGCCTTGCATCACTGATGCGGCAACCGTTTTACGCCAATTCATATGTTTAGCCGATAAGCTAGCACTGAAGGTATCAGCCATTAATAAGTTCGGCAGCTCAGCATTATCTTGGTAAGCCTTGGTAATTTCTTGCAAGAAAGTGGCACGAATAATACAGCCTGCACGCCAAATTTTGGCTATTTCAGCAAAATCTAAAGTCCAGTTTTGCTCTTTCGCGGCCATTGCCATTAGCTGGAACCCTTGTGCATAGCAGCACACTTTGGCGCAATATAGTGCATCTTCTAAGTTAGCAATAAATGCTGCTTTTTCTGCATCAGAAAGGGTTACAACCGCAGGGCCAGCAAGTTTGCTGTTAAGCTGTACTCGTAAATCTTTTTGAGTACTTACCGCGCGGGCATAAACAGCTTCGGCAATCGTAGGCGCAGGGCAACCAATTTGTAAACTGCTTACCGCAGTCCAAAGGCCTGTGCCTTTTTGACCCGCTTTATCAAGGATCATCTCAACTAATGGCTTGCCTGTTAGTGGATCGTCTTGCTGCAATACTTCTGCACTTATCCCCATCAGATAGCTATTCAAGCTGCCATTATTCCAGCCATTGAAAATATCACCAATTTCATGGGCACTTAAGCCTAATCCGTCATGAAGCAATTGAAATGCTTCGCAAATTAACTGCATGTCCGCATATTCAATGCCGTTATGTACCATTTTCACATAGTGACCAGAACCGGCAGGACCTATGTATGTTGTACAAGGCTCGCCTTCAACAACAGGGTTACCAGGCTCAAAACGTTCAATGGGTAAACCTGTAGCAGGATCGACTTTAGCTGCTATGGCATTCCAGACAGGTGCTACATACTGCCATGCAGCTTTATCGCCACTAGGCATTAAAGAAGGGCCAAATCGAGCGCCAACTTCACCGCCAGAGACTGCAGAGCTAAAGAAAACAAACTTACCTTTATAACGTGCTTCACGTTCTACAGTATCAGTCCATAAACTATTACCGGTATCAACGACAATGTCATCTGACTCAATGCCCGCTTCAATTAATGATTTACACACTCCATCAACAGGTCCACCAGCAGGAACTGACAGCACAATAACACGTGGCTTAGTTAGAGATGACAGCATTTCGGTAAGATTATTACAAGCCAGCATTCGGGGGGCTGAATTGGCTTTTCTTTCCGCTTGTTCTTGATTAATGGCAGCATTAACTTTGACAGTATCTAAATCAAAAGCAGCAACCTGGTAGCCATTATCAACGATGTTTAACGCGAGATTCTTGCCCATAACACCAAGGCCAATAACGCCGATGTCTGAACTGAATGGTAGGGTATTCATTTATTATTTTCCAAAGGTCGCAGAGATTAATCGCGTATAGCGAATCCATTTGGACGGTGATTATACTGATTTGTGTAACTAAATTACAGTCATAATACGTGCATACACTTTTGCCAAAAGCGGCATATTAGATCACCAACAAGACTCTGAAAAAAATTATTCATATAAGACAACACCTTAATCTAGATTTTTAACTTTAGATAAGCAAGTTATGCTTTGTTTATCCGAGTAAAAGTTATTTTGCATTTCCTTTTACTGGCATTAAAAACACATATCAATCATTAAACCTGTTCACTTAACCAGCAATCCTAAATTGTATAGGTAAAGTGTACTTTCTCTAAATCCACCAGTTTTAACCAATTAAGCTAATGATTTAAAATTAGATTTTACCCCTCTGCCAATTAACACTTCTTGAATAAATTCCATTAAAAAATGTGATTAGGTTAATAAATACTACAATTAACCTGCAACCTATACCCCGAAATTGGTATATTCAAAAAATTCACATCTGCTACGGAAACTAATCAATGATTAACGCGACCACTCAAGACAAGCTTCAGCATCTTGATTACATGACATTATTAGTATTTTTAAGGCTATATGAATTTAAAAGTGGCAAGCTCACTGCTGAAGCTTTTAATGTTCCTCAATCAAAGATAAGCCGCTGTTTATCACGCTTGCGAGATGCATTTGATGACCCCTTATTTGTCAAAAAAGTAGCCGGTCTTGAAATTAGCGATAAAGCACAACGGCTCTACCCCATCATTAAAAAAATCGAGATAAACCACCTCGACTTAGCCCAAGAAATTGATAAAAGTAATGACAAACTTGATAACAAAGTTGTTATCCATGCTCCATCGGGCTTCACCAATGGCCTACTAAGAAATCTCTATCAATGTAGTTGCATGAGCGCCTGTGTGAAATCAGCGGTACTGCAAGACAATGGTCCCAATGATGAAGAAATGCTGCTAAATAGCCAATGTGATGTGGTGATAAGTTGCCAAGCATCTAGCCATGTAGGGATTCAAAATCAGAAAATATGTGAAGTGCGAGATACCTTCATTGTCGCAAGAGATGATCACCCAATTTGGAATGAGATATACAAACCTATTCTTGATAGAGTGCTGAACTACCCGGTTATTTTGACCGAAGTGTTACACTTTAATAGTGACATTGAAGCCACACCACTGAAACAGTTTGCCGATAGCCGTAAACGCGAGCTCGACGTTGCAGCCAAAACCAATAATCTCAATGAAATTAGTGACTTCCTCGTTGGCACTGATGCCATCACGTTAGTGGTATCACAAGGCGCGGTTGATCACTTAACTCAAAATGAAGCAATTAGGGCGCAAATGATACCGAAAACAGAGCGCGCCGAACTGATGCGTAATAAGCCTAATATGAACCTGTATATGCAAACCCGAAAATCAGAGCGCAAGTTAACTGATTGCGTTAAACATAAAATTGCACAACTGGTTACTCAGGGCGCCAATGGCAGCGATGAAGCCTGTCTATTTGAAAAATAAACACCAGCGACATAAACGCCGAGCAATGCTCACAACATTTAGGTGAGCAAACAATGCAAAGGCTATTGCTGAGTTCAATAAATAATTTGATGCCGTTGCATCAAAAATAATAACCACAAGGTTTTTCAGTAAACTTATTCATAAAAAGCAGACTATTTGATTAAAAATAGTCTGCTTTTTTGTATCTATCCTTAAGGCCTTATCAGCTTGTTACTTCACTTAATCTCTGTAATGTTAATACTGCCTTTGCCATAGGCTGGGTGGCCTTTTTGCTGCTCTTCAGGTAATCGATTAATGCAATAATTGATATAGAAAATATTAAATACCACGGTGAAAAACGTGTTCATTTTGAAATCAATTCCAAAATTCACATGGGCATAGTCTTGTAATGCAGAACGGGCCCTAAATGACCAAAACACGTACAAGAAGAAAGCGCCAAAAAGTAACAAACTACCTACTCCACTCAATAACCCCATTGCACTGTGTGACAGCACACCACCAAAGCCAAAGCAAACCGCGATAGCGATAATAAAGTCGTCATCAGCGGTGCGAATTGATGTAATTGCATCCATTTTGGGATACTTAGCAAATAACCAAATTATCGGGTAAATACCACCAGTAAAAATGGTTAACCAAAATAGTCTGCTGGTTTTAGTATTAATCTTTTCTGGCAGTTCTTTAATGTTGTTCATAAAACTTGATCAAACCTTTGTCATATTTACTGGTTAACAGTCATCTTTCTCAATTTCAGCCACGAGTAACTGAATTCGAGAATACATCTAGTTTAACGATAGATAGAATACCCTTGCCGATTATAAAATAAAAAACATCTCAGTTTGATTAAATAACACTATAAATCAGCACTTAACTCTCAGTTTAGACCAAATTTAGTCCTTAATATCTTTATATTCGATAAAAAGGCGTTATCCATAAAAAAACGAGCCATCAGGCTCGTTTGTTAACATGACACACAAACTAAACCGTGAGTTCCTTGGCCAACGCATCAGCATAGCCCATCTTAGTTAATGCCGTGCGAATAATATCTAGCGTCATCGGATCTTCAATAGTGGCAGGCATAGTATATTCGTTATTGTCAGCAATCTTACGCATGGTGGCGCGCAAGATTTTACCCGAGCGGGTTTTAGGCAGTTTTTGCACCGCGCTGACTAATCGAAAAGACGCCACTGGGCCAATTTCATGTCTCACCAATGCTAGTAACTCTTGATATAAAACTTCATCAGATAACTCGACGCCATTTTTAAGTACCACTAGCCCTAACGGTACCTGACCTTTGAGTTTATCTTGCACCCCAATAACCGCCGCTTCTGCAACCGCTGAATGTTGGCACAATACCTCTTCAAAGCGCCCAGTAGATAATCGGTGCCCAGCAACGTTAATAATGTCATCTATGCGGCTCATAATATACAGGTAGCCATCTTCATCAATATAGCCCGCATCGCCCGTTAAATAATAACCTTGATACATAGATAAATAGCTCTCCACATAGCGTTTATCGTTGTTCCATAAGGTGGTTAAGTTACCCGGTGGCAACGGCAGTTTAATCACCACATTACCACTTTCATTGGCGCTAACTTGCTCGCCCATGGCATCGAGTACTTCGACCTGATAACCGGGTACTGGTCTTGCGGGCGATCCCGCTTTAATCTCGATAGGATCTATCCCCATCAAATTCGCCGCAACTGGCCAACCGGTTTCAGTTTGCCACCAGTGATCGATAACAGGTTTGGCCAATTTATCTTGGGCCCAATTGAGCGTGTCGGGATCGCAGCGTTCACCCGCAAGAAATACTTGCCCTAAACACGATAAATCAACACCTTTAACTAATGCTCCGTCAGGATCTTCGCGTTTAATGGCTCGAATGGCCGTCGGCGCGGTAAAAAAGCTTTTTACATTATATTGTTCGATGATCCGCCAAAAAGCCCCCGCATCGGGGGTACCAATGGGCTTACCTTCATACATCAATGTTGTTGCGCCAACTAATAATGGCCCGTAAACAATATAAGAATGACCCACAACCCAGCCCACATCTGATGCAGCCCAAAACACATCGCCAGCGCCGATATTATATATGTGCTTCATAGACCAGATTAGCGCCACCCCATGGCCACCATTATCTCTCACCACGCCTTTGGGTTGGCCTGTTGTACCTGAGGTATAAAGCACATACAGCGGATGGGTCGCTTCAACGGCGACGCAATCCACTGACAATGCATGGCTCACAGCACTTTGCCAGTCAACGTCCCTTGGGCTTTGTAAGTCTGCAGTATATTGAGGTCGATTGAGAATAACGCAATGGTCAACTTGGTGAGACGCTTGAGCTAAGGCATCATCTAATAGCGGTTTGTACTTCACCACGCCTGACGGCTCAATACCACAAGATGCCGATAAAATAAGTTTCGGTTTAGCATCATTAATCCGGGTGGCTAATTCATTGGCTGCAAAGCCGCCAAACACCACAGAGTGAATGGCGCCTATGCGGGCACAGGCCAGCATGGCATAGGCGGTTTCTGGCACCATCGGCATATAAATGACCACTCTATCGCCCTTTTCAATGCCAATGGATTGCATGTAACCGGCTAACCGGCTCACTTGGGATAGTAATTCTTGATAACTAATACTGTACTGATTTTGGGTTACAGGACTTATGTATTCAATGGCAATGCGATCACCGTGGCCAGCTAACACATGACGGTCAACAGCGTTATAGCAGGTATTCATTTCGCCACCAGCAAACCATTGATAAAATGGCGCATTAGCCTCATCTAACACACTATCAAACAGCTTATCCCAGGTAATGGCCTTGGCAGCCTTTCCCCAAAACCCTTGTTTATCCTGTAAAGAATCTTGATGCATTTCAATCCCTAAACCAGCCATAAGCTACTCCCCACTGAACGATTGACCTTTCACGCTAAGTCATACCTTTAAATAACTTACCGTGAGTAATATTGAATTAACTTCATTATGGCGTGGTTAAAAAAGTTTCCCCATTAGACCAAGGGATATAGAAATCTCAGCAATAACACATAAATAAAAACTTCAGTGTTATGATGCTAACTTAATGATAATTATAAGTTAGCACTAAAAATCACCATTAATTATTAACCTAATTAATGGCGTCTTTGCTACAATATTGAATTCACTATTCTGTCACTGCGCCATTCTTGCGCGCGGTAATCCCTAGGCCTTGGCAAGCTGTATTTACATTGTTTTTTAACAAAAACAGCCTTGGCAACTGGCGACAAACTTTACCTTTACGTAAACTTCATATATCTTGCATCAAAAGACGTACTTTTGGTGAAACGATGAGCGCAAATTTAAACCCACAATCCACTTATTCAATTAGTGATTTATCAAAGGAATTTGATATCACCACACGTAGTATTCGGTTTTATGAAGACCAAGGCTTAATAAAACCTAAGCGCCGCGGTCAAACACGTATCTATAGTTTAAAAGATCGTGTGCGCTTAAAACTGATATTACGAGGTAAACGTTTAGGTTTTTCGTTAGCGGAAACCCGTCGTTTGTTTGAGCTTTACGATGCAGATAAAAGCAGTACTTCTCAACTACAAACAATGCTCGATTTAGTAGAAGAGAAAAAAGCTTCTTTGCAGCAGCAAATGGACGATATCAAGGTGGTACTTATGGAACTGAACTCTGCTGAGCAGCAATGTAAGTCAGCCCTAGAGGAAAGTGTTAAATAGCGACTCATCATCGACAGCAAAAGATCCGTTTAACTGAATAATAACAGCAACAATATAAAAATTATAAGCCTAAGGAACAAGATAGTTTCACGGCGCAAATAGCTAATATTCAACAGGACACAAGACAATGACATCACTCTATACAAGCCTTAATTTCGGCCTGGGCGAAGACGTGGACATGCTTCGCGATGCCGTACATGATTTTGCCAGCAACGAGATTGCGCCCATCGCGGCGCAAGTTGATCAAGATAATGCTTTTCCTAACCACATGTGGCCAGTTCTAGGAGAGATGGGACTCCTTGGCGTCACCGTGCCTGAAGAGTATGGCGGCGCGAATATGGGCTACCTTGCCCATGTCGTCGCCATGGAAGAAATCTCCCGCGCCTCTGCTTCTATTGGCTTAAGTTACGGCGCCCACTCAAACCTTTGCGTTAATCAAATTAACCGTAATGGCAGCGCTGAGCAAAAAGCCAAGTACTTACCCAAATTAGTTAGCGGTGAACATATCGGCGCACTGGCCATGAGTGAACCTAATGCGGGCTCAGACGTGGTGTCAATGAAGTTAAGCGCCCGTAAACAAGGCGACCGTTACATTCTTAATGGTAACAAAATGTGGATCACCAATGGTCCTGATGCTGACACCTTAGTGATTTATGCCAAAACTGATGCAGACAAAGGCCCACATGGCATCACTGCATTTATTGTTGAAAAAACCTTTAAAGGATTCAGCACCGCACAAAAACTCGATAAATTAGGCATGCGCGGCTCCAATACCTGTGAATTGGTATTTGAGAATTGTGAAGTCCCTGAAGAAAATATCTTAGGCGGCCTTAACAATGGCGTAAAAGTACTGATGAGCGGCCTTGATTACGAACGCGTGGTGTTATCAGGTGGGCCGTTAGGCATCATGAATGCCTGTATGGATATTGTCATGCCTTATATTCACGAGCGGGAACAATTTGGTAAATCCATTGGTCAATTCCAATTAGTCCAAGGCAAGCTTGCCGATATGTACACCGGCATGAACGCTGCTAAATCCTACATCTATAACGTGGCCAAATCTTGTGACCGCGGCGAAACCACCCGTAAAGATGCTGCTGGCGCAATTTTATATAGCGCCGAGCTTGCCACAAAAATGTCACTGGATGCGATTCAGTTACTAGGTGGCAATGGTTACGTCAATGAATATGCCACAGGGCGTTTATTACGTGATGCCAAGTTATATGAAATTGGTGCGGGAACCTCAGAAATTCGCCGCATGTTGATTGGACGTGAGCTGTTTAATGAATCCAAATAGCTGTTAAATTTGGATAGCTAATCCAAATAGCTGTTAAATTTGGATAGCTAATCCAAATAACTTCTAGAATTTAGCTAGTTAGCAGCACACTAAAAAATACAATCAACACCAAATTATTCAAAAGTTAACGTCAATAGCAAAGTGTTTAGTGCGTAGCGTGGTTGAGACCCCATCCCCCTTTAGACTCAGCCATGCTAACGCCTCACTTGACTCATTAAGGATATGAATTGTGACGCAATTGAGCAGCCGTATTAACGCCCGTAGTGACGAGTTTAAAGCCAAGCATGATGACATGGTGGCATTAGTTGATGATCTAAAAATCAAACTCACCCAAATTGAACAAGGTGGCGGTCCTGTCGCCCTTGAGCGCCATCTGTCACGAGGTAAATTACTGCCCCGTCATCGAGTCGAAAAACTGCTCGATCCCGGCTCACCCTTTTTAGAAATATCCCAATTCGCCGCCTATGAAGTTTATGATGAAGCTGTGCCCGCAGCCGGTGTGATTGCCGGTATTGGCCGTGTAAGCGGTGTTGAATGTATGATTATCGCCAATGACGCCACCGTTAAAGGCGGTACTTACTACCCTATTACGGTGAAAAAGCATTTACGGGCCCAAGACATTGCCAGTCGCTGTCATTTACCTTGTATCTACCTAGTGGATTCAGGCGGGGCAAACTTACCAAGACAAGATGAAGTGTTTCCCGATCGCGATCATTTCGGGCGTATTTTTTACAACCAAGCGCAAATGTCAGCTAAAGGCATTCCGCAAGTGGCTGTGGTCATGGGTTTGTGTACAGCAGGTGGCGCCTATGTTCCCGCCATGGCAGATGAGTCGATTATCGTAAAAGAGCAAGGCACTATTTTTTTAGCCGGCCCGCCATTAGTTAAAGCCGCTACCGGCGAAGAAGTAACCGCCGAAGAATTAGGCGGCGCTGAAGTACATACTAAGATTTCTGGTGTTGCCGACCATTTAGCCCAAAATGATGACCACGCACTTGAGCTTGCCCGTAAAGCCATTTCACGCTTAAACCATCAAAAGCAAATTACAGCCCAGCTAAGTCCATCAAAGCCACCTAAATTCGATATCAGTGAATTGTACGGCATTGTCGGTACCGACCTTAAAAAGCCCTTTGATGTTAAAGAGGTTATTGCCCGGGTTGTTGATGACTCAGATTTTGATGAATTTAAAGCCAATTACGGTAACACGCTGGTTTGCGGCTTTGCCCGCATTCATGGCTACCCTGTCGGCATTGTGGCTAACAACGGCATTTTATTTTCAGAGTCGGCCCAAAAAGGCGCGCACTTTATTGAATTGTGTTGCCAACGCAAAATCCCATTACTGTTCCTGCAAAACATCACTGGTTTTATGGTAGGTAAAAAGTACGAACATGAGGGTATTGCTAAGCACGGCGCTAAAATGGTTACCGCAGTATCTTGTGCCAATGTGCCTAAATTTACCGTCATCATTGGTGGCAGTTATGGCGCGGGTAACTACGGCATGTGTGGCCGTGCATTTGAGCCCACCATGATGTGGATGTGGCCCAATGCTCGCATTTCAGTCATGGGCGGCGAACAAGCTGCTGGTGTATTGGCCACAGTTCGCCGTGACGGTTTAGCCCGTAAAGGCCAAGACTGGTCTGATGAAGACGAGCAAGCCTTTAGAAAACCGATTGTTGAGCAATATGACAAAGAAGGTCATCCCTACCATGCCAGTGCACGCCTGTGGGATGACGGCATTATCGACCCTGCTCAAACGCGTGATGTAGTGGGTTTAGCGTTATCGGCGGCGTTAAATGCGCCTATTGAAGATACCAAGTTTGGTGTGTTCCGCATGTAATTGCGGTTATTCATTCAATATCAATAGGAGCATGCAAACATGGCAATAGCCAACCCATATCAATACATTCAATGCCAGCTTAACCAAGGCGTTGGTGAATTAATTTTAGACCGCGTTGAAAAACATAATGCCTTTGATGAAGTGATGATTAATGAAATGATCACCGCCATCGAAGCCTTTGCCGAAAACGACCAATGCCAGCAATTAATATTGCGCGCCAACGGTAAAAACTTCAGTGCTGGCGCTGACCTTAACTGGATGCGCAAGCAAGCCAAAATGGACTTTGAGCAAAACCTCAATGACGCCCATGAACTGGCTAAATTAATGCACGTGCTAGATAAGTTTCCTAAGCCGACTATCGCCTTAGTCAATGGCGCAGCCTTTGGCGGCGCACTGGGATTAATTTGCTGCTGCGATATTGCCATTGCCAATGAGCGCGCAAGCTTTTGCCTCAGTGAAGTCAAACTCGGTTTAATCCCTGCGGTTATCAGCCCTTATGTGGTGCGAGCCATGGGCAACCGCCAAGCACGACGTTATATGCTCACCGCCGAGCGCTTCAGTGCCACTGTAGCCTTAACTCATCAAATAATTCATGAAGTTAATGATGATTTAGACGCAGCAGCCCAGCCGTTTATCGAGGCCTTTAACGCTAACAGTCCCCAAGGCATGGCTTGGGTTAAAACCTTAGTGTCCCACCTTGAAGATGGCGTGATAAATGACGCCACCCTTGCCCATACTAGCGAGCAGATTGCCCGCATACGTGTATCAGACGAAGGCCAAGAAGGCCTCAATGCATTCTTTGAAAAACGTTCACCATCATGGCGTGCTCAATCGACTAAAAGCAGCGCTAAGACTGATGCACAAGGAGCCCAATAATGTTTACTAAGATTTTAATTGCCAATCGTGGTGAAATTGCCTGTCGCATCATCAACACCGCCCGCGCCATGGGCGTTCGTACTGTAGCGCTTTATTCTGATGCCGATAAAGATGCCCGCCATGTCACCATGGCCGATGAATCTTTCCACATTGGTGGCAGCGCTCCGGCTGATTCATACCTAAAAGCTGATTTGATCATTGAAATTGCGAAAAAGTCAGCCGCTGAAGCGATTCACCCCGGTTATGGTTTCTTGTCTGAAAACGCTGACTTTGCTCGCAACTGTGAGCAAAACGGCATTGTATTTATCGGCCCAGGCAGTGATGCCATTGATGCTATGGGCAGTAAAAGCGCCGCCAAAATGATTATGGGCGCAGCCAATGTGCCATTAGTGCCCGGTTATCATGGTGATGACCAATCAGATGAAACCCTACTGGCTGAAGCTGAAAATGTTGGTTACCCCATGCTGATTAAAGCGGCCTATGGCGGTGGTGGCAAAGGCATGAAGATTGTTGAAAGCCAAGCTGAAGTGCTAGCAGCGATTAACTCAGCTCGTCGAGAAGCGGCATCATCGTTTGGTAATGACAAATTATTAATGGAACGCTACTTACGCCAGCCACGTCATGTGGAGCTACAAGTGTTTGCCGATACTTTCGGTAATACCATCTATTTATCAGATCGTGATTGCTCCATCCAGCGTCGCCATCAAAAAGTGGTCGAAGAAGCGCCAGCCCCAGGGCTGTCAGATGCACTGCGTAAGCAAATGGGTGAAGCGGCAGTAGCCGCAGCTAAAGCCATTGATTATGTGGGCGCAGGCACGGTTGAGTTTCTATTAGATACTGATGGCAGTTTCTACTTCATGGAAATGAACACCCGTCTACAGGTTGAGCACCCAGTTACAGAAATGGTCACCGGGCAAGACTTAGTAAAATGGCAACTAATGGTCGCTAGTGGCAGTGAGTTGCCCCTTACCCAAGCTGAAGTGCGTATTCATGGCCACGCCTTTGAAGCTCGTATTTATGCTGAAGATCCCCGCAATGAATTTTTACCCGCGTCAGGCAAGTTAACCTTCTTGCGCGAGCCGGATCAAAACCGTCATGTACGCATTGATTCAGGCATTCGCGAAAATGATGTCATTAGTAACTTTTACGACCCAATGATTTCAAAACTGATTGTCTGGGACGAATCTCGCCCCCGCGCACTGCAGCGCTTAACCCACGCATTAAGCTCGTATCAAATCAGCGGCCTTAAACACAATATCGAGTTCCTCGCTAATATTGCTGAGCATAAAGCCTTTTCAGACGCCAATTTTTGTACCGACTTTATCGAGCGCTATTCCGACAGTTTAATTGGCAATGTTACTGATGAGTCAGACAACGCAGTGGCATTAGCGGGGCTTTATCAAGTATTAGCTCGCCAGCAAGCGGCAAAATCCACCGCCACCAACAGCCACGACCCTTACTCACCGTGGGGACAAGTTAGTGGCTTTAGACTCAATAGCGCCAGCGTGCATCATGTTGCCCTACTCAGCGACAGCAGTGACGAGCAGCAATTGCACAATCTCGTCATCACCGATTTAGGCGATGCACTGCATCTTAACCTTAACGGCCAAGCATTATCGCTTGCAGGCACCATTAAAGATGACATGCTGCAGGCTGAAATTAATGGCCATAAAAGCAACATTCCCGTCAGCCATCAAGGTGATGACTTTACCTTGTTCTTACCGAGCGGCAGCTATCACTTTAAAGCGATATTAGCCCAAATAGCTGAAGACACCATTGATAGCGCCGACAAATTAAAAGCGCCAATGAATGGCACTGTGGTCACTCACTTAGTTGAGGTGGGCGATAGCGTCACTGAAGGCCAAGGCTTATTAGTGATGGAAGCGATGAAAATGGAATACACCATTGAAGCGCCATTTGATGGTGTGGTCAGTGAATTTTACTTTCAAAGCGGCGAGCTCGTCACCGATGGTGCCCAACTGCTAAATGTCGAGCCAACAACACTTGATGTCACAGCGCCTGAATCTGCTGACTCGGAGGCATAAATGTTACCGAGCAATCTCCCGACTCAGGTCAGTATTTTTGAAGTTGGTGCCCGTGACGGACTGCAAAATGAAACCACGGTCTCTATTGAAAACAAAATTACTCTTATTGAGCAGTTAGCCGCTGCCGGTGTTAATCGTATTGAAGCGGCCAGCTTTGTTTCACCTAAGTGGGTGCCACAAATGGCCGACTCAGGTGATATTTTACGGCAAATAAAACGTAAACAAGGCGTGGTCTACTCTGCCCTCACCCCAAATTTAAAAGGGCTGGAACTTGCCCTTGACGCTGGCGCAGATGAAGTGGCCATCTTTGGCGCCGCATCAGAAAGCTTCAGCCAACGCAATATTAACTGCTCGATTGACGAGTCAATCGCCCGCTTTGAGCCAGTCATGGCGCTCGCTAAAGCGCGAAACATTAAGGTACGCGGTTATGTTTCCTGTGTACTGGGCTGCCCTTATGAAGGCGAGATAAAGAGCACAGAAGTGGCCCGCGTGTCTGAAATACTTTACAAAATGGGCTGTTACGAGATCTCCCTCGGAGACACCATTGGTGTTGGCACGCCACTAAAAGCCCGTAAGATGGTTGAAACCGTCGCTAATTTAGTGCCTGTCGATAAACTGGCGCTACACTTTCATGACACCTACGGCCAAGCATTAGCCAACATTCAAGCCTGTTTAACCACAGGCGTAAGCGTAATTGACTCATCGGTCGCAGGCCTTGGCGGCTGCCCTTATGCCAAAGGCGCATCGGGTAATCTCGCCACTGAAGATTTAGTTTATATGCTCCATGGCATGGGCATAGAAACTGGCATTGATTTACACAAACTTGCCCAAGCAGGCAATCAAATCAGCCAAGTATTGGGCCGCACCACAGGTTCAAAAGTCGCCCAAGCGCTAACGGTATAGGCCATTGTTTAAAGTCAGTGCTTAATAGCGCACATTAAAACGATATAAATTTGCAAACCGCAAACTGAAAAGGACAAGATTATGGCAGGACTCAACAAAGTCGTTCACAGTTACCAAGAAGCCCTAAACGGCCTCAATAACGACATGACAATTATGGTCGGTGGCTTTGGCCTGTGTGGTATCCCTGAAGGCCTGATTAATCATATGGTGACCACAGGCGTAACTGGGCTTACCGCAATTTCAAACAACGCTGGGGTTGATGATTTTGGTTTGGGCTTATTGTTAAAGCAGCGCCAAATTGCCACCATGATTGCCTCATACGTGGGTGAAAACGCCACTTTTGAACAGCAAATGCTATCAGGTGAGTTAAATGTCATCTTAACCCCACAAGGCACCTTGGCTGAAAAAATTCGTGCTGGCGGCGCGGGTATCCCAGCCTTTTTCACTGCAACTGGTTACGGCACGCCAATCGCTGATGGTAAAGAAACCCGTGAAATTAAAGGCCGTAATTATGTGCTTGAAGAGTCACTAACCGCCGATTTCGCCTTAGTTCGTGCATGGAAAGCCGATACCATGGGTAACTTAATCTTTCGTAAAACAGCGGCTAACTTTAATCCTATGATGGCTACCGCAGGCAAAATCACCGTGGTAGAAGCGGAAGAAATTGTCCAGCCGGGCGAGCTAGACCCAAACCATATTCATACCCCTGGTATTTATGTTGATCGGGTGATTCAAGCAAGTTTTGAGAAACGTATTGAGCAGCGCACCGTTAAACCTCAACCTGACAACCAAGCATAAGGAGCAAGATCATGGCTTTATCAAGAGAACAACTTGCTCAACGTGTAGCCCAAGAAATGCAAGACGGCTTTTACGTTAACTTAGGTATCGGTATTCCGACCTTAGTGGCTAACTACATTCCTGCAGGCATGAGCGTGATGCTGCAATCTGAAAACGGCCTATTAGGTATGGGCGAGTTCCCAACTGAAGACACCATTGACGCCGACCTCATCAACGCAGGTAAGCAAACAGTCACCGCAGTTGATGGCGCATCATTTTTCTCATCGGCTGAAAGCTTTGCCATGATCCGTGGCGGCCATGTCGATTTAACCGTGCTCGGCGCTTTTGAAGTTGATGTAAACGGCTCAATCGCCTCTTGGATGATCCCAGGTAAATTGATTAAAGGCATGGGCGGCGCCATGGATTTAGTGGCAGGCGCTGACAATATTATTGTCACCATGATGCATGCTGACAAAAAAGGTAACTCTAAGTTATTACCTTTATGCGAGCTGCCATTAACCGGTTATGGCTGCATTAAACGTGTCATGACAGATTTAGCCTTTATGGAAATCAAAGACGGCGCATTCCACTTGTTAGAACGAGCCCCGGGTGTCAGTGTTGAAGAGATTCAATCTAAAACTGCAGGTAAGTTAGTCGTGCCAGAGCATGTACCAGAAATGGTGTTTTAACTTCTAGCCAAAAGTTAATTTATTGGCTTTTTTAAGATCAAAAGCGGACTCATTGAAGTTCGCTTTTTTGTTTGGAGGGTCTTTAGTGGATAGGGTTATTTACTGTTTTTAACAACAAAGACAACAGCAAAATCAAGGTCGTGGCGCTTCGCCCACCCCAGACGAAAGGGAAACAACAGCATTTCCCTTCTCGACATCCCTTGCCGCTCCAACGAAGTTATTCTGAGAAACGAATAAGCTGCGGCCTTATTCGAAAATAACTAACGCTTACGATGGGGCGTCCCTTCCCCTCGAAAGCTAGCCAGACATCCATGTCTGGACTTACGTCATTTTCTTCAACGACCACAGCAACTTCAAATGGAGATTATTGAATCTAGCAATTTCCTGTCTTTAGTATATGTTCATGACTTAAATAAGCACTTAAATGATTGGTTTCCATGATGAAGAGTTATCTATATCATGTAACCTATTGTTAAATAATTGAAAGTAATATTTTCAATTCTAATCTAAAAAATATAATTAACTATAAATAGAAAGCTTCATTTACATACACTGATTTAAGCTGTATTCAATTTAGCTCTATATTAGGCAATGTAAAAATGATTTTAAAATCAACCTTTACAAGTTTACCCAAAAATAAAAAGAGTAATTATATGAGCCCAGAAGAAATAGAACTCTATAAGGATGCTGTCAAAATTGGATTCCCTGCATTTGCCGGGTTAATTGCAGGATTTATACCTTACTTGTTGGAAAGGAGTAAGGTAAAACAGGAAGAAAAGAGCAATAATCAAAATTTTAGAAGAGCCAAAATAAATGAGTTAATAGATTGCTTTTCTAGTTTTTCAGGGAAATTATACGGGTACACTTCACACCTTCTATCGATAGGTATGTACCCTGAAAAAAGCCAAGTTGAAACTCTGAAAACCTCTGGATTTGATATGCTTTCTCAAGAGTCGAATCTTTCTAAAGCTAAAGCAATCGCTGGTTTACTAGGTAACTCTGAAATTGTAAATAAAGTGAATGAGTTTGACACACAAGCAACTGAAACAATTAATACACTAAATAATAGTAAGGCACTGAAAGAGCAAAAACTGGAATCAATAAGGCTATTGAGAATTAAGGAAACTGAGTTCATTTTAGTTTTAAAAAACCTTTTGTGATTAAAAAGTCACAAGATTTAGCAGGGATAGAATTCATGGGATTCCGTCAGGCTCAGAGTAAACTTAATAATTAATACCAATTGAACCTGCTGATTCAATGATCTCCGTTGGAAGTGTCTGAGGGCGTTTAGCTAATTTACGTGATGGAGGCAGGTCATTCACGTGCATCCCTGCACTACATGACATTCAGGCATCCTGCCTATCGACGCCGACATAGCCTTAGTTGAGCCATGGATGGCGAATCTAAGGCGGTAGTGAATTCGCTTAATTAAGCATGAGGATCAACACTTCGCCGGAGCGGCAAGAATCTTTATATATGAATCAGCGAAAAGGGAAATGCTGTTGTTTCCCTTTCGTCTGGTGTGGGCGAAGCACCACGACTTTAAATCTTAGTCACTGTAGGTAATATTTGAAAAGTAGACGATATAGAAACAGCAAGATTCTTAAACTATGACAAACTATCCGCATTCTTAAAAATATTACATATTTCAGAGGAGCTACTTCCCTCGCCATCGCTACTATCAAATGACAATACAGCTTGAACACCGCCGAGAAGCGCAAAATACTCATGTTCAACACCTTTAAAAGGTTTAATAAACCTAAATACAGAGCAGTGACCAGTAACATAAATATCTTCAATATAATGGTCAGAATATAACTTTTCTATTAGCTCTTTTTTGTCAACAGATAGCTTATCAATTCTAATAATGCCACCCTCATATACTAATAAACTAGTATAAACGAAATACTTTATGCTGGGCTCCCCTCTAGCTATTACATAGTAATCACTCAGTTCAAATGACTGATTACCACCACTTTCATCTGAAAGTAATACAACCTTATTATCTTCTTTATAATCGCTGCTATAAAAAATATAACCGTAAAGTATTAAATCTCTATACAAGTAAGTCAGAACATTTAAAGCAATAATGATAACTAAAAATATGGATAATTTAACTGTCCTTTTTCTTCCATTCCATTTAACTTTATTGGTAGCCATTTTGCTCACTTTGAAGAAGTACTTAACCCCACTTTATAAATAAATGGGGTCAGAGTAAACTTTCTTTATCCAACCAACAATTGAACCTGTTGATTCAATATTCTCCGTTGGAAGTTGCTGAGGGCGTTGAAGAAAATAGCGTGAGCCAGACATGGATGTCTGGCTAGCTTTCGTTTGGCCATCGATGGCCTATCGAAAGCGTCAGCTATTTTCGAATAAGGCCGAAGGTGACAACTTCGCCGGAGCGGCATGGGATGGTTCTTAGAAAGAGTAAGAGGGGGATTGCTGTTGTTTCCCCTCTTGGTCAGGTGTGGGTGGATAACCCACGACGTTGACTTAATGTGGCGAAACGCCACGACTTTAATCTCTGTGGCCGCAGGCCATAAACAAAAATGGCAGATTTCTCTGCCTTAATACACATTGTACATACTAAAAGTTACTGTATATATATTACTGTTGCCATTCATCATTCACTACAATGCTGATGATTAATCTCAGCAGTTATAAAGTACTAATATTAATCATCACGGGTTAGCACTTCTAATAATTCAATTTCAAAGAATAGATCAGAATTAGGCGGAATTTTATCGCCAATTTTGCGCTCGCCATAACCAAGGTGAGCAGGGACTGACAGTTTACGTGTTCCGCCGACCTTCATTGGGTTGTCCCCAATAATACCTTGATACCAACCTTGGATAACCCGTTTAGCGGTGATCACCACTTGAAATGCTTCTGAGCTATCAAATACGCTGCCATCGGCTAATTTACCGGTATATTTACAGGTGATTAATGCACCTTTTTCTGCGGCTTTGCCTTCACCAACCGTGATGTCGGTAATATTAAGTTCTGCAAGGGAGGTCATACGAATGCCTTTTCTATAAAATAATGTCGCTATGATAACAGCAAATTGACTCAATTCAGATGCTAAAAATAACTCATAGTCAGTATTTTGCAGCGTTTTTCATCGCTAAATGCTGTTGTAAACATGCTTAGATACTGCCAAACGTTTTTAGCCTATCTTCATTGTCGCTGGGGTAATGACCGCCATTGTTAAATAAGTGGGATCAAGAAAAATGGTTCTTAGAAAAGTAAGAGGCGGATTGCTGTTGTTTCCCCTCTTCGTCGGGTGTGGGTGGATAACCCACGACGTTGACTTTAGCAACCGACAGCTTGTAATCCTGCCACTAACTCTCAATCACCAATCACCAATCACCAATCACCAATCACCAGCTATCAAGTTACATCCAATCAAACAAACCATCAAACAAACCATCAAACAAACCATCAAACCATCAAACCATCAAAAATCAGCCACAAAAAAGGGAATACCTTGGCATTCCCTACTTCACTAACTCACTAGCTAAAGCTTTGATTACAACTTTAACCAAAACGATGGCAACAAATCTCAACTTAGCCATTCAATCGGCAGATTGAAAACCTAGAAGTGATATCTCACCCCAGCAATGGCTTCTAATTTCACTTTAACATCATCAAGTATATACAAGGTCGGTTGTGCTTCAGCAAAAAAGGTAAAACGCTCCACTTTAGCGTGAGCACCAAACACCGCTCTAGCACCTAACTGAATATCATCTTTATGTGAGTCAGCAATTTTACCCCCAAGGCCCCAATAAAAATTTGGGTTATCTTGGAAATTAAAGGTTCTATCCATAGTAAAAGATAACTCGTCAAATCCAACACCAATCTTGTAATCATCAATTTTGACATTGATACCTGAATCACTACCCACCATTAAACCCACTTGTGGCGCGGCGTTAACTGATGAACTGCTAAAAAGACTGAATAAAGCGATGAGGATTAAAGCCAGTGTTACGGATCTCATGTGATACCTTGCTAGATGCTAAATGGGGCAACATCCTAGCGAGTTAGCACAAGGGAGTAAATCAATTTGTGCTAACTCAATGACAAAAAACACTATGTATTAAAAGTACCAAAAACAAAAAAACGCTACTTTTACAATGATTTACTAACAGGCTTATAACTCTTTCGCTGCATTATTACTAGCGGCATCAACTGATTTATTTACCGATAAACCTTGAAACTTTTCAGTCAAATTAATCAACTGCCCCGTCAATAAACTCATGCTGTAACCCAGCATAGCGCCAATTAACAATGGCGGTAATATTGCAGCAATATCGCCTCCCATGGCAAAAGTGACACAACAGCCAATAAATGCCCCAGGAATGAATGCCAGCTTTTGATAGCTTGCCTGTAAACACATTGCTGAGGTTGCGATAGCTGTAAAGAGGTAACCAAATGTCGGTGACACAAACAAGCTACTGCCAGCAATAATTAACCAGCCCCAAAATACACCTGATAAATTAGTGCTCATGGCCATGAACATACCTTTTATGCCTGATTCAGCCTGAGCAAAAAAAGTACTACAACTTAAAAAGCCAATCCAAGTAACTAACTGAAATACATCGGCCACACCAGCCCATAATCCCGCCAAAAGCCCTGCTGAAATGGCTATCTGCCAACGATGTTTCATAGTTTTCCCCTTGCACATAGTTTATAAAATAAAATGAAGAGTTCTTTAAAAAATACAATTGCGCATAATGTACGCTATTTGCAGCCTGAGTAAAAGTGATCACACGCGTGTTTTAATTAATTGCCCACCTGCCGCAACCACAGCGTTAGCACTATATTCAATATTAGTGATTCAAAATAAACTATTAACCACAATGAAAATTAGGAACGGTTAACAGCTTCGCACAAAAAAACAACAAATAATCAAAATATTGCAGTCTGCAACTGCTACAAGAAAGTGATAACCATCAAACTTTAGTAACAAATTACCCTCTAATTTGTAGATATTTGTATTTTCATGCTTCAGCCGACATTTATCACCACTGGAGTCCATTAGTCTGGTTATATTAGACATAATGATATCAATGAGGGCTTTAATGAAATCCACTCTCTCAACCACAAGGTTAGACCTTGCAACCAATAGCCTCGACTGGGTTATGGGTCAAACGATTAAACGCTCTTTAAGCTTGAAAAATGCGGTTGAAGTTGATGTTGACGCCAAAGACTATATCCCTGAAAAACCCATCGAAACCCTCTATATTCACATTCCTTTTTGCCATACTTTATGCCGTTTTTGCTCATTCCATAAAATCAAATTTGTTGAAGGCATTGCCAGAGAGTATTTCAAAGCCCTGAGAAAAGAAATTAGAGAAGTTATTGCCAAAGGCTATACCTTTAACCGGGTTTATATTGGCGGTGGTACTACGACCATTTTAGAAGATGAATTGATTAAAACCATCGAGATGATTAAATCGATCACCACGGTACGCGAGGTCTCTTGCGAAAGCGATCCAATCTACTTTAAAGAAGGCAATCCACATTTACTTAAAGGCTTAGTGGATAGAATGTCCATTGGGGTGCAAAGCTTTGACGATAAGATTTTAAAAGCCAGTGGCCGTTTTGAAAAGTTTGGTTCGGGATTACAGCAAGCTGAATACGTTAGCCGCGCCATTGAGGTCATCCCCACTGTAAACCTCGATATGATGTATGGCTTTAAGGTGCAAACGCCTGAGTCAATTGCTTGGGATCTTGAGCAAACGATTCGCTTAAGCCCTGATCAAATTACTACTTATCCACTGACTATCGGCATTGGTAAAAACCGTAAAAAAGCAGGTAGCCTTGCAGGTGAGCCTAATGAACTTTGGCCGCAATTTCTAGCTGTTAAACAAGCGTTAGGTGACAAGTACTTAATGGAGTTCCCATGGACATTTAGCCGTAATTTTGGCCAACCAGTTGAAAACAAATATGTGCTCGACGGTGAAGATTGCTTTGGGGTTGGCTCTGGTGCCTTTGGCCGCTTTGGCGAGCAATTCAACATTTCCAGCTTTGATATCCCAACCTATATTGAGCGTATCAATGCCGGCCATAGTGGTACCTGTTATACCAAACCTCTTGAGCAAAAAGCGCTAATTCAACATCACTTAATGATGATGATGGGTCATGGTGTATTAGATAATCAACAATTTAAAGCCCATACCGGTAAAACATTGTGGCAGGCATTTCCCTTAGAAATGAGTTATTTGCATGCAGCTGGGGCAATAAAAAAACAAGGCAGTAACTACCGCACTACCACTGAAGGGCAATTTATTGCGCTGAAAATGTTCTCCGGTTTCTTAGCGGGAATGGACTATCTGCGCGAGCAAGCAAGGGAGTTGCCGTTATCACAACAACAAGACCGCGAATTAACTGAATCAGTACTTACGTGCACTAACTAAATGCTATAACTAGGGCGATAAACGTGGTTTTGAGTTAAACTTTAGCAGCCATTGCCACAATACTGAATCGATGTAGCATTCACAGGGATGTGAGTGCTAGTTTCAAATCAATCACTCAAATCAGCTTTAATTCAAAACTAGCTCAATACAACCCATTGACTATATTACCTATTAGCATAATAGAAGCACATCAATCTCACTTTTCAATAGCCATCCACATTCAATAACGACACCTGACGCTATAATTGCCACTGTGAAGTTAACAAACCGCCGATAAATAATTACTGAGTTTTTGCTCAAAGTTAGTTATGGTTAAACACCTGTTTAATTCTTGAACATCAATTCTGTCACTATGCGAGTAAGCACAGAAATATCATAAGAAAGGATCCTATTATGCCGATTTATCAAGCCCCCCTTAGAGATTATCAATTCATATTATCTGAATTACTTAATATTTATCAGCAACCTAACTTATCAGGTTTTGATGAAATCGACCCTGAGCTTGCTGATGCTATTTTGCAAGGCGTGGCCGATTTCACTACCGAGATTATGTTGCCGCTTAATGCTTCAGGTGATCTTGAAGGTTGTCAGCTTGTGGA
Organism: Shewanella sp. 10N.286.51.B8; assembly: GCF_041469325.1. Taxonomy (NCBI): domain Bacteria; kingdom Pseudomonadati; phylum Pseudomonadota; class Gammaproteobacteria; order Alteromonadales; family Shewanellaceae; genus Shewanella; species Shewanella sp. 10N.286.51.B8. The sequence continues at coordinate 17,782 of NZ_JBFRKG010000063.1, read as the reverse complement.
TGGCAAAGTGATTACCCCAAAAGGATTTAAACAGGCGTATAAACAATACGTTGATGATGGTTGGGCCACATTAACCTGTGATCCTGAATATGGCGGTCAAGGCTTACCCGAAGTTATTGGCACCTTTGCCACCGAAATGAAAACCGCCACCAATATGGCCTTTGCCATGTACCCAGGGTTAACCCATGGTGCTTACTCAGCTATCCACGTTCATGGTAGTGATGCACTGAAACAAAAATACCTTGCCAAGCTGGTCAGTGGTGAGTGGACTGGCACCATGAACTTAACTGAGTCTCATGCTGGCACTGATTTAGCTTTACTGCGCACTAAGGCAACCCCAGCTGCAGATGGCCAATTTGCCATTAGCGGTGAAAAAATATTTATCTCATCTGGTGATCATGATTTAGCGGAAAATATCATTCACTTGGTATTAGCTAAATTACCTGACGCTCCAGAAGGCGTTAAAGGGATCTCATTGTTTGCGGTACCTAAGTTTATGGTTAACGATGACGGCAGTTTGGGTGAAGCTAATAGTTTATCTGCCACCGGTCTTGAACATAAAATGGGTATTCATGGTAACTCCACCTGTGTGATGCATTTTGATAATGCTCTAGGTGAATTAGTCGGCGCACCTCATCAAGGTTTAAAGGCAATGTTCACCATGATGAATCAAGCCCGCTTAGGCGTCGGCATTCAGGGTTTAGGCGTGTCTGATATCGCTTATCAAAACGCATTGGAATATGCTAAAGGTCGCATTCAAGGCCGCGCGTTATCTGGTGCTAAACAACCAGAGCAAGCCGCTGACTCTATTTTAGTTCATGGCGATGTGCGCAGAATGCTGTTGTCGCAAAAAGCATTTAATGAAGGCACCCGCGCCTTAATGGGCCAGCAAGCGCTTTGGCTAGACTCTGCTGAGCGCCATACTGATCCCGCACAAGCAAAACAAGCTTCAATGCTGGCAGCGCTATTTACCCCAATAGTAAAAGGCTTTGTCACCGACCAAGGCTTTAAAGCCTGTGTTGATGCGCAGCAAGTTTATGGCGGCCACGGATATATTAACGAATGGGGCATGGAACAATTTGTCCGCGATATTCGCATTGCGATGATTTATGAAGGCACCAATGGCGTACAAGCATTGGATTTAGTTGGCCGTAAATTACTCTCAGATAAAGGCGCTGCACTGACATTGTGGTCAGGGATGGTTAAACAACTCATCCAAGAAAACAGCGCCAATGCAAACATGCAGCCTTACATTGCCGGCTTAATGGATGCGGCAGGCGATTTAGAAAAAGCCACTGGCTTTATCGTCAAATCTGCCAGCACTAATCCAGATATTATTGGCGCAGCTTCTATGGCCTACATGCAGCTATTTGGCATCACCACGCTGGCGTGGATGTGGACCCGTATTGCCGCCACCTCGTTTGCAGCTATTGAAGCTGGTACTGAAGAAACGGAGTTCTATAAAGGCAAACTTAAAACCGCTCAGTTTTATATGAGCTACTGGGGCAGTCAGACTCGAAGCTTACGTAAGCAAATTGAAGCAAGTAGCGAACATATTGCCAGCTTTGATGAAGCGGATTTTTAATCGCAAATAACGATACATTCAAACTACGCCCTAATAATATCTGAGTTACTGGGGTAGCTAGGCTCGAAGTTTACCTAAGCAAATTGAAGCGAGTAGCGCATATTGCTAATTTTGATGAGGCGGATTTTTAACGCTGCTTTGTAAGTAACTACCAAAAACAAGTCCAAACAAAAACAGCGCCTATAAATCAATATAGGCGCTGTTTTATTTAAGAGTAACTCGTTAACTGCAACGAACTAGTCCCAAAGAAATTCTCTAAAATGCTTACGGCATACCGACTCGTAACTTTCGTTACCGCCAATGGCAACTTGCTCACCATCACGCATAGGCTTACCGTTGCCATCCAGTCTTAACACCATGTTGGCTTTACGGCCGCAATGGCAAATAGTTTTAAGTTCTACCAATTTATCAGCCCAGGCTAATAAGTATTGGCTTCCGGTAAACAATTCACCTTGAAAGTCGGTTTTTAAACCATAGCACAGCACTGGAATATCAAAATTATCAACCACATGGGTTAACTGCTTAACTTGCTCTTTACTTAAAAATTGCGACTCATCAATTAATATGCAGTGCAGCTTTTGTTCAGCAAGTTGCTTTTCAATAAAATAAGCAAGGTTATCACCATCACTAAAAACATGGGCTTCGGTTTCAATACCAATACGAGAAGCCACTTTGCCAATACCATAACGATCATCAATTGACGCTGTCATGACTAAGGTATTCATTCCACGTTCACGGTAGTTGTACGATGATTGCAGTAGCGAAGTTGATTTACCTGCATTCATTGCAGAATAGTAGAAGTAGAGTTGCGCCAAAACGGTGTGTCCTTATGGTTATTTACCGTGGCAGTTTATCATTTTTTCAGCAGCGAAATAAGCGTTAGAATAGATAAACTCATGTCGGTATCACAAAAAATCATCTCTGTGCAGCTGCGCTTTTGAGCTAATCACCTCTCGCAGCAGTAATTACATGTTAAATCCAGTTAACATGTCACATTTATTAAACAGTTAACGTTAAAAAAGCCATCATAGTTCACGCTTTTTGTATTACTTCAGATACGATTAAGAAACAATTGATAGATTGTTTGAACAATAAAATATAATAGGAAGTCTAAACACTATGCATAAAACACTTGTTGCTGCAGCTATTGCTGCCACAATCGTCGTAGGTGGATGCTCAATCTCAAATACTGATACAACCCAAGCTGAAAACGTCACTATGATACAAGCAGATAATCCTTTTTTTGCTCCAAGCAGCTTGCAATATCAAACCCCTAATTTTGCTGACATAAAAAATGAGCACTTCTTACCTGCGCTTGAGCAAGGTATCAATGAGCATTACCAGCAAATCTTGGTTATTGCTAACAATCCAGCGCCTGCAACCTTTGAAAATACCATTGTTGCCATGGAAAAAAGCGGTGAACTATTAGGCCGTACATCGAAGGTTTTTTATAATTTAACCGGTTCAACAAGCAACCCTGAGCTACGTAAAATACAGGGCATTATGGCGCCTAAAATGGCAGCCCATTCTGACAACATTAATTTAAATGCTGCACTTTTTAGCCGCATTGAACAGATTTATAACAGCCGTGAAGGCTTAGAAATTAGCCCTGAAGCAAAACGCTTAATTGAAGTTTATCATCAACGTTTTGTTCTAGCGGGCGCTAAACTAACAGAAGCGCAAAAACAGCAAATTCGTGTATTGAATGAAGAGCAGTCAACCTTGACTAACGAATTCTCACAGCGACTAATGCGCTTAAGTAAAGAAATCGCCGTAGTCGTTGAGGATGAGTCAGAGCTTGCGGGTTTATCAGCAACCGCCATTATATCAGCAGCCATTGATGCCAGTGCAGCAGGCCATGAAGGTAAATACTTACTTAGCATTACCAACACCACTCGTCAGCCTGTATTAGCCCAACTAGACAACCGTCAGTTACGTCAACAAGTATGGCAAGCATCTGCTAACCGCGGTTTAACGGGTGACAATGAAACTGCTTCTTTAGTGGCTCGTTTAGCGCAACTACGTGCCGAAAAAGCCCAATTACTGGGTTATGACAGTTGGGCAGATTACCGCTTAGCGCCACAAATGGCCAAAACCCCAGATGCGGTTTATAAGATGTTTGGCTCAATGGTGCCTGCTGTAGTTGAAAACACCCAAAAAGAAGCCGCAGACATACAAGCAATGATCACCAAAATGGGCGGCGACTTTACCCTTGAACCATGGGATTGGGCTTATTATGCCGAGCGTGTACGTAAAGAAAAATTTGATTTAGATGAGGCATCAATTAAGCCTTATTTTGAATTTAATCGTGTACTGGAAGATGGCGTGTTTTTCACTCTTAAAGAATTGTATGGCGTGACCTTAACACCAAGACCTGATCTGCCTGTTTATCACCCTGATGTAAAAGCGTATGAAATGTTTGATGAAGATGGCAGCAGTATGGCTATCTTTTATGCTGATTACTTTTCTCGTGAAGGTAAACGTGGCGGCGCTTGGATGAACTCGTTTGTGGGTCAGTCTGAGTTATTAAACAACAAGCCTGTGGTAGTTAATGTGATGAACATTAAGAAAGCCCCTGAAGGTCAGCCAACATTTGTGAGCTACAGTGAAGTCACCACCATGTTCCATGAAATGGGCCATGGTACCCACGGTATGTTCTCAAAAGTTACTTACCCATCACTTGCGGGCACCTCAGTATCACGTGACTTTGTAGAGTTCCCATCGACATTTGAAGAAGACTGGGCAGCGCACCCTAAAGTGCTGGCTAACTATGCTAAGCACTATGAAACAGGCGAAGTCATTCCTGAGGCACTACTAGAAAAATTACTTGAGTCTCGCAGCTTTAATCAAGGGTTTGACACCTTAGAGTATATGGCGGCAGCACTAGTTGATTTAGAGTGGCATTCACTTGCTGCTGATGTGCCATTACAAGATGTGGCGAGCTTTGAAGCAAGCGCCCTGAAAAAACACGGTGTTGACATTAAAGCGGTACCACCTCGTTACCGCTCAAGCTATTTTGCTCACGCTTTCCCGGGCGGCTACTCTGCAAGTTATTACGCTTACATGTGGAGTGAAATCCTTGCAGCTGATGCCTTTGCTTACGTACAAACTCAAGGCGGTCTAAACCGTGAAATTGGGATGAAGTATCGCAAAACCATTCGTGAAGTGGGTAACTCAGTACCACCAATGGATGCGTATAAAGCCTTCAGAGGTCAAGAGCCGACGACTGATGCATTACTTGAGCGTCGTGGTTTAAACTAACGCTATTAGAACCTTGTGGCTTAACATCATTTAAGTTTGGTTGAAGCTAATTTTATTTAGCACTTAAACTTAAATCCTAAAAATGCCGCTCATTTGAGCGGCATTTTTTTATCTCAATTTTCACCTAGATCCGAGTACGCTGATTAGCAGTACCTGTTAATCCCTATAATTGCTAACCCTTGCACTCACCATTGGCAGAAACAGTCATTCACTCACAGTGCTAATCGCAGCTTCTCTTCGCTAACAATAACTGCTGCATAAACAAAACATGTGAGCTTAAACCTTTGAGGTTCACTCTAGTGATTCGACTTAGATATTTAGCTTATATATACCACTTTATTATGCAGCCTTGATTTTAAAACATAAAAAATGCCGCTCATCTGAGCGGCATTTTCATACAAGCTAGCTATATCTAAAGTTCGCGATAAGCTTAAATCAAACCGAGTTAGCTTACGCTATTTAGTGATCAACTTCAGTCCAATAACGCTTAATACAAATAGCACACTACAGGTGACCAAGCCCATGGCCACTGACGCGGTAAAACCTAATACACCGTAGCCAATAATACTAATGACCGCCACGATTAACGCATAAGGTAATTGCGTCATTACGTGATCGATATGGTGACAACTCGCCCCCGTTGACGACAAGATAGTGGTATCTGAAATCGGTGAACAATGATCGCCAAATACTGCACCAGATAACACGGCTGCAAGCATAGGTAACATCATAGTGCTATCACTGCCCATCGCCATATCAGCTGCAATTGGCAACATGATACCGAAGGTACCCCAGCTGGTGCCGGTTGCAAATGCGGTTAGGCCTGCTAATAAAAATAATACTGCAGGTAGCATCGCAAATGGAATATTGCCTGTGGCTAAACTGGCCATGTATTTACCGGTTTCAAGGTTGCCAATAACCGTTGAAATCGTCCAAGCAAATAACAAAATATAAATGGCAGGTAGCATTGATTTAGCGCCAAGTTTGATGCCAGTGAACACCATAGGCAGAGCAATTTTTTGCTTCACAGTTAATACTAAGGTGACCGCTAACCCCACCAGTGAACCGTAAAATAGTGACGAGCTCACTTCAGTATTTTCAAATGCTCCTAAAATGCTAAAGGGTAAATCATTAGCTGATAATGCATCAGCGCCTGACGCCACCATGAAATAGAAGGTTGCCGCAACTAACACTAATATAGGTAAGAATAAGCCAATGATTTTACCGGTTTCCGCTTCTGGTAAATCGGCTGTGGCTCCTGGTGGTAAGCCTTTAGATTCGTCGAACAACTCACCCTTTTGGGCATTTTGTTCATGCTTACGCATTGGGCCAATATCTAAACCAAATAACGCCACACACACCAATAATAATAATGCAAAAATGGCATAAAAGTTCATTGGGATCATTTGCAGGAACACACTTAAATGCCCTGTATCAGCAAAGCCATGAGCCGTTAAAATCCCGCCGATCAGGGCGATAATGTACGCCCCCCAGCTTGAAACAGGCGAGATAACACAAATTGGTGCCGCTGTTGAATCCAATAAGTAGGCTAATTTAGCCCGTGAAATGTGGTAACGGTCGGTGATTGGACGTGCAATAGATCCCACCACAATACTGTTAAAGTAGTCATCAATAAACACTACAACACCAAGGAAGATAGTCATCAACTTGGCATCACGTTTATTGCGAATACGTTGATGAGCCCAATCAGCAAAGGCGCGAGCTGAACCACTTACCGTGATTAATGCCGTGATCATGCCCAAAATCACCAAGAAACCTAAAATTTGTAGGTTCCATGAATTGAGCGCGCCATCATCCCAAACTAGACCCGTGACGGTAGTCAGTAAATTTGAGGCTGCAGCGCTAACTGAAAAATCACCGAGTAAAAACACCCCGGTGATAATACCTAAGCCCAATGAAAGTAAGACTCGGCGAGTTAATACTGCGAGCAAAATAGCCACTACTGGTGGCAAAAGCGAGAGAGCCGAATCGGCGTAACTTGTTATCATCATTTCTTATAATTTCTTCGTTGAGTACGAATGGAGAATAACTGATAAGGCAAGTTTACGTTGAATACGTAAACGAAATTCTTTTCAGTAGCACTCCACAGTAATATCAATATCGTTGTCGATATATATTCTTCTACCCTTTCGGATAGAAATTACCATGACAGTGCAGTCCCTTTCGGTAACTGCCCCAATAAATGGTTTTGATAGAATCCATTTACTTCGGCACTAAATCCTTTCCGAATAAGTTATTGGCATCACCCAACTCACCCGTACTGATACTTAATGCACCTCTACTTATGCTAACAACAGAAAGGCTCTGTATATCAACACCCCATCATACAAACATAAGCAGTAGCATCATTGCCAGATAAAACTTGATTATCTTGTGATATATAACATCACAACTAAAACCGCGCACATTGACGCAGCACCAGTGTAACCTTTTATTAGCAAGGGTTCATATTTAACGCAGTGGTAATTTTTGCTCACTGATAGAACAGCACCGCAAATAACAACGCATTAGTATAAATTGGCAGCAACTATCTACGGAACATTAAAAAAGGCTTTTACCTCTCGGTAAAAGCCTTTTAGTGCCGTTTTTTATTAGTGGATATTAACTCACTAAAAAACTAGCGTAAGCCATAATCCTATTATAAAGAGCATTATTTAGGGCTCTAATTAAGGGCTCTAATTAAGGACTATAGCAAATTAGTTAGCTCAGGGATCGCTTCAAACAAATCAGCTTCCAGACCATAATCTGCAACCTGGAAAATCGGCGCTTCAGGATCTTTGTTGATTGCCACAATGACTTTAGAGTCTTTCATACCAGCAAGATGCTGAATAGCCCCTGAGATACCTACAGCAATATACAGATCAGGTGCGACAATTTTACCAGTTTGTCCTACTTGTAAATCATTCGGTACAAAGCCAGCATCAACAGCTGCGCGCGAAGCACCAACAGCAGCAGTTAATTTATCAGCAAGCGCTTCTAAAATAGCAAAGTTCTCACCACTGCCCATACCGCGGCCGCCGGAAACAATCACCCCAGCACTGCCAAGCTCAGGACGCTCTGATTCAGTTAATGTTTGCGAAACAAATTCTGCCGCTGCTGTGGCAACAAAATCAACCATAACCGCTTCTGCACTGCCGTCATTGGTTGCGGCATCAAAAGCACTGGTTCGTACTGTTAGCACTTTAACCGCATCTAAACTTTGCACTGTCGCTAATGCCGAACCGGCATAAACAGGACGCACGAAGGTATCTGGGCTTACAACTTCAATCACTTCAGAAACTTGCGCCACATCTAATAACGCCGCGACTCGTGGCAGGGTATCTTTACCGACACTGCTAGCCGCAGAAATAATATGTTCGTAATCACCTGCAAGGTTAACCACTAACTGTGAAAGGTTTTCTGCTAGTTGCGCTTGATACACAGCATTATCAGCAACTAATACCTTGCTTACGCCTGTTAATGCTTGCGCTGCGGTAACTGCTGCAGCACAATCACTACCAGCAACTAACACATGCACATCACCACCAATGGCAACCGCTGCGCTTACTGCTTTAGCGGTATCTAATTTTAAGCTTGCGTTATCATGTTCAGCTAATACTAAAATAGTCATAATTAGATCACCTTCGCTTCATTTTTTAACTTTTCAACTAATTCAGCCACTGAATTCACCATGATGCCAGCTTTACGCTCAGCTGGAGGGGTGACTTTTATAATGGTTTGATGTGCTTTTAAGCTTACGCCTAAATCATCAATTGAAAGTGTCTCTAATGGCTTACGCTTAGCTTTCATAATATTAGGTAATGATGCGTAACGAGGTTCATTTAAACGTAAATCAACCGTAACCACCGCTGGTAATGGCATTTTTATTGTTTGTAAGCCGCCGTCAATCTCACGGGTTACTTCTGCACTGTCTGCCGTTAATGTTAGCTCTGATGCAAACGTTGCTTGAGGCATATTCGTTAATGCAGCTAGCATTTGACCGGTTTGGTTATTGTCGCCATCAATAGATTGCTTACCAAATATCACTAATTCTGCTTGTTCTTTTTCTTGAACCGCTTTTAAAATTTTAGCAATCGATAACGGCACTAACTCGTCATCAGTCAGGACATGAATAGCACGGTCGGCACCAAGCGCCATCGAGGTACGTAATTGTTCTTGAGCATTTTTAGCTCCAATAGTGACCACAACAATTTCCGTAACACTTCCTGCTTCTTTCAATCTTACAGCTTCTTCAACTGCAATTTCACAGAATGGGTTTAACGCCATTTTCAAATTAGCAGTATCAACATTTGTGTTGTCAGCGTTTACTCTGACCTTCACATTTGCATCGACTACGCGCTTTACAGGCACCAATACTTTCATGGGATTTCCTTTTACACCTTCAATGTATGTGGACGGCACATTGGTTTTAACCAATGTAATATGGCTCAACTTTACGGCCTGTTAACGTTAACGTCAACCTAAGTCAAACACTTGTTTATATTTTTTTGGCTCAATGTGCGTTTAAAAGAACTGACATCTGCACAATTTATATTAAATAAGGTACCTAAAAGGGTAGATTAATTAATTTTTATCTACTTATTGATGATTTTATTTGATCCATTCAGATTTAGTTTCTATTATTAATGACTATTCAAGTAAACTTATTTTTTTACTATTAAATATTGTGCTTTATTGACATGCTTAATGGTCAATTAAATTTGACACTCCAATGCTAAATAATTAAGCAATGTAGCGATTTTGATAGGTATTCTTTAATCTCTAAAGCATTACTTGAAAACTTATTATTTAATAACCATTAGGATGCACATTGATATGAGTGACTTTTTAGAAATACTAACCCATGGTCGTCGTTTTAAAGCTGCAGTTAAAGAGTTGTCTGTAGAAGATTTACGTGAGCTTTCAGTAAAGCTTGAAAAAATCATTACAGAAAGAGAAGAAGACGAAAAAGCAGAACAAGAAGCCAATGCAGAAAGAAATGCACGCATTGCTGAAATTCTAGCGCAAATTGAAAACAGTGGTTTATCAATTGAAGACTTAGGTGAAGTATCAATTAAGCCTGCACCAAAAAAACGTGCGCCGCGCCCTGCTAAATACCAAATTGAAGTTGATGGCGAATTAATCCAGTGGACGGGTCAAGGCCGTATGCCAACGGTGTTCAAAAACCAAGTTGATAATGGCAAAACAATGGAAGACTTCTTAATTCCTGGTATGGAATAACACTTGCTGTTTTGACATCCTTCATATAGAAAAAGCTTACTTTGGTAAGCTTTTTTCTTATCTGTATTCTATTCCCACCTGCTAGCAAGCATTGTAAACTATACTACATTCACCTCTTTTGAATTAGGCTTTACTATGAACGTTTCTCGTCCTGTTTTTTCTTTAGCTATAAGCTCAGCAATATTATTATCTGGTTGTGCTAGTGAATACACTTTTAATAGTAACCTAGACACTAAGGCAATTGATGACTATTTCAAACCTGGAAATGTGGTTCTATATAAAGAGAACCAACGCCCTAAAGGGTCATTTGAGGTGTTAGGCCTAGTTGAAGGTGAATCATGCCAACAAACTGCTGATGGGGTTCCTGCAAGCATTGCAGATGCGAGAACCGATGCACGAAAACAGGCGGTCGAGCTAGGTGCCAATGGGCTAATGATCAAAAAATGCCTATTAACAGAACAACAGGTCGACAGCTGCTACAGCCAAGCAATTTGTGTCGGCCAAGCAATTAAAACCGCTACTGAGCAGTAGATACTTGTTAATAATTTAGTATTAGAGCAACCGACTATTAATGGCTAATGGTCAAAGAAATTAAACCATCAGGCTAGGTGTCTAAGTCATTTTATTTATGCTGTTATCCGAAGCATTTTAAAGACATTAACACCCGCTTTGCTTAAAACCTTACATTGGCTAATGGCTCTTTAGTATTAAATTAACAAAGCATTGAACATTTATTAGGTTCAATGCTTGATTATGCCCCCTCTTAATTTATTAGTAACAACACTTGACGGTTTCTTAGACATGAAAACAGATCCTAACGCGCAAAACTTTAGCTCTCAAATAGAGGCCGTCGGGTATTGTCGTACCCCTTACAAACAAAAGTTTGGTATCCCAAGACAACCAGGGTTGGTAAATATTAAAGGTGTTATTGAATTAGCCCCTCAAGTCAATAACCTTGATGCGGTTAGAGGTATTGAACAATATTCACACTTATGGCTGCTTTTTTGTTTTCATGAAAACCTACAGCAAGGTTGGAAAAATACCGTCAGACCACCAAGATTAGGTGGCAATGAAAAGTTAGGCGTATTTGCCACCCGCTCTACATTCAGACCTAATGGTATTGGCCAGTCAGTGGTTAAATTGCATAAGGTTATTCAGAAAAATGGCAAAGTTTGTCTTGAAATATCCGGCATGGATTTATTAGATGGTACCCCCATTATTGATATAAAACCTTATATTCCATTTTCTGACTCAATAGAAAGTGCGACAGGTGGCATCGCTCAAGATGCGCCAAAATTAATTGATGTACAATTTTCAAGCTTGGCAAAAGCGCAAATTGACGCCCACTCATCTAAGCTCAATAACAGTGATTTAATTCAACTTATTACTGACGTGTTAGCTCAAGACCCTCGACCTGCTTATAAAAAAGCCAAAGCAGATCCAAAATTATATCAAGTGGCCTTATATGATATTGATATTTTTTGGACCGTCACTGAGCAGCAGATTAATGTTATTGAAATTAAACCCACCAGCGTTGGTCAAAACTAATATGAAGTCTGATTTGAACAGCACCCTTGATACAAACAAAAGTCCTGATTATCAAACTCAGCATAAAAAACGTTTATCTTGGATGCCGTGGTTGTATTTTTCCTTAAAAGACAAACAATTTACCTGGGCTAAACCCTGGCAAGATGAAGTTCAGCAACAATTTGAGCAGCTTGAAACCATTAAGTTTGGTCAGCAGTGTTTTATCGCCCCCGAAGCCAATGTGTTTGCAGAGCCTGGGCGCAATATAACTATGGGAAATCAATGCATGATTGCCGCCGAGGTGTTTTTACATGGGCCGATAACCCTAGGCAATGAAGTGGCCATTAATCATGGCTGCTCTTTTGATGGCGGTCGCTGCGGCATCACCATTGGTGATAAAACCCGTATCGCCAATAACGTCACGATTTATGCTTTTAACCATGGCATGTCAGCAGAGCAAGATATCTATCAACAACCCAGTCAATCAAAGGGTATTGTCATTGGCCGTGATGTATGGATTGGCGCCCAAGCTGGCATTGTTGATGGGGTTACTATTGGCAACCAAGCCATTGTTGGCATGGGTAGTATTGTGACCAAAGATGTTCCCGAATTTGCGATTGTTGCCGGTAACCCTGCCAAAATCATTGGCGACCGACGCGATAAATAGTTGCTTTAATTTATCGCCCATATCATTTTGCCATAGCCCTATGGCTATCTTTGTCAGGTATCGCTTAATTATCTGGTGACTTCATCGTTACAGGTGATAAAATGTCGCACATTAATAGCTACTAAGTGGACATTGGGAATGCGAGTTAGCAAGTACCTGCTTTCAACACAAAAAGAAACACCTGCAAATGCAGAAGTCATCAGCCATCAATTGATGTTACGTGCCGGCTTTATCCGTCGTAATGCATCAGGCCTTTATTCATGGTTACCGAGTGGTTTACGTGTATTACGTAAAGTCGAAGCCATTGTTCGTGAAGAAATGAACAAAGTCGGTTCTATTGAAATTTTGATGCCCCTAGTACAGCCGGCCGATCTTTGGGTTGAAACAGGACGTTGGGAAAAATTTGGTCCTGAATTGCTCCGCTTCCAAGATCGTCATAACCGCGACTTCGTTTTAGGCCCAACCCATGAAGAAGTGATTACTGATTTAGTCCGTAAAGAAGTGAGCTCTTATAAGCAATTACCACTGACATTATATCAAGTACAAACAAAATTCCGTGATGAAGTCCGTCCTCGTTTTGGCGTGATGCGTGCACGTGAATTTTTGATGAAAGATGCCTATTCTTTCCATTTAACCCAAGAGTGCATGGATAAGACTTATGCAGACATGCATCAAGCATACTGCAACATCTTTAATCATATGGGTCTTGCTTTCCGTCCTGTTATTGCTGACACGGGTTCAATTGGTGGTAGTACCTCACATGAGTTCCATGTTCTTGCTAACAGTGGTGAAGACTTGATCGCTTATTCAACTGAAAGTGATTATGCCGCAAACATTGAAAAAGCAGAAACTGCAGCACCAACTGGCACATTAGCCGCACCAACACAGGAAATGACTGTCGTTGATACGCCAAATGCCAAAACCATTGCTGAATTAGTTGAGCAGTTTGAACTTGAAATAACTAAAACAGTTAAAACCCTGATTGTTAAGGGCGCAACTGAAGATGCACCATTGGTAGCATTAGTTATTCGTGGCGATCATGAGTTAAACGAATTAAAAGCTGAGAAGCATAAGCTCGTTGCCTCACCACTTGAGTTTGCCCCTGATGCTGAAATGGTTGCAGCTGTAGGCGCAGGTCCAGGTTCAATCGGCCCTGTAGGCCTTGAAATGCCTATTATCATTGACCGTGACGTCGCGCTAATGAGCGACTTTGCTGCTGGTGCTAACCAAGAAGGTAAGCATTACTTTGGCATCAACTGGGAGCGCGATTTACCAATGGCACAAGCGATGGATATTCGTAACGTGGTTGAAGGTGAAGCAAGCCCAGATGGTAAAGGTGTTTATGCGTTTGCACGTGGTATTGAAGTCGGTCATATCTTCCAACTTGGTACTAACTACTCAGAAGCAATGGGCGCAACCGTACTTGATGAAAACGGTAAGTCAAAAGTGATGCAAATGGGTTGTTATGGCGCTGGTGTTAGCCGTATCGTTGCCGCTGCAATCGAGCAAAACCATGATGACCGCGGTATGAAGTTACCTGAGTCACTGGCGCCGTTCACTGTGGGGATTTTACCGATGAATATGCATAAGTCTCATCGCGTAAAAGACATGGCTGAGCAGCTTTACGCAGACTTAAGTGCCCAAGGCATTGAAATCTTATTAGATGACCGTAAAGAGCGCCCAGGCGTGATGTTCAATGACATGGAGCTAATTGGCTTGCCTCATGTAATTGTTATTGGCGATCGTAATATCGATGCTGGCGTGTTTGAATATAAAAACCGCCGCACTGGTGAAAAACAAGATATCCCGTTTGATCAGATTGTCGACTTTATCAAGTCAGCAATTAATGGCTAATCATTCGCTTTAAAACTATGCCGTAAAAAACGCACCTTTTAAGGTGCGTTTTTTTTGGTTTTCATTTCATATTTTACATGTAACTACTGTCGATTATGTTATTTTGATTGGTATAACCAGTTATTGCTATACATACTGATATCATCAGCTTATCAAACAGAGGAGAGCATAGTTGTCAGATTCAATTGCACTGGTATTAGGTGGCGGTGGCGCACGGGCTGCGTATCAGATTGGCGTGTTAAAAGCGCTAGTTCAGCTTTATCCGCGTAATCATCATATCCCGTTTGATATTCTAAGTGGTAGCTCAGCAGGTGCAATTAACGCAACGTCATTAGCTACCCATGCCTCTTGTTTCCATTTAGGGGTTCGCAAACTTGATTGGGTTTGGCGGCACTTTGAAACCCATAAAGTCTACAGTTCATCGTTTTGGAATGTATTAAAACACTTATCAAAAATGGCCTTAAAAGGGCTACAAAGTGATAAGGTCAATACCGAAGCGGGCAGCCTGCTTGATAATCAGCCATTACGAAAACTACTTAATCAATTAATCGATTTTCAGCGTATTGAACGCAACATCGGTAGTGGCGCTTTAAAGGCCATTAGCTTAGATGCATCAAGTTACAATGACTCATATTCCTACAGTTTCTATCAAGCTAGCCATCATATTAACGACTGGCAACGGGCAAGAAGACAAGGTACCCGCACCACATTAACCACAGATCATTTGATGGCGACCTCAGCTATCCCATTGGTTTTTCCATCGGTAAAATTAAAACAAGCCTATTTTGGTGATGGCTCAGTACACCAATTGTCGCCGTTATCCAGCCCGATACATCTAGGAGCCAGAAAAATTATGGTGATCAATCTAGATAGCCCTCATAAACAAAGGCACAGTGATATAGATGCTCACCCAAAAACAGCAACCATTGCAGGTCATTTACTGGATACCATTTTCTCAGACACTTTAAACAGTGATTTAGAACGCTTAGAGCGGATAAACAGCACCTTAGACCTTATTCCACCCGCCGATGCTAAGCTGGTTAATTTGCGTAAAATTGACACCTTAGTCATTAAGCCCAGTGAAGATTTAAGTGTTATTGCCGCGCGCTACTTTCAAGACTTACCTCTCGCCATCAGAATATTATTGAAATTTATTGGCATTAATCGTCAATCAGACTCAAGTATCGCGTCATACTTATTATTTGAAAAATCCTACACCAGTGCCTTAATTGATCTCGGTTATAAAGACGCTATGAACCAAATGGATACCATCAAAACCTTTTTTGAACTGGAAACCTAAATAGGCTTCTTGGCTAAATGATTAGTGCAGCACGACTCACTTTGAGATGAACTCACTGCCAAATACGCTGCTATTACAAATAATAAAAAGCAAGTTGCCACGCAACTTGCTTTTTTTGGTGGAGAGTGTTTCCACAGGTGCCGCTTAATAAGTATTAGAAGCGTGAAGTGCCACCAATATAGAAACCATCTTCAAAAGCACGATCTGAACGACCATCATACTGGAAGGTCATATTTCTATAACCGAAAAAAACCGCCATATTAGGGTTAAAGTCATACTGCACTTTTCCACCTAATTCGGTGTAACCATCGACATCCGAAAAAGACAATACTGACGGCGCATAATAAGCATCAGCATGCAGCGATATTTTATTGCCTAGCGCAAAGCCATAGTGTCCACCGACGGCAATGACACTGCCATTAGGACTATTATCAAACCAAACACTGGATAACTTAGGGCCAATTTCAATTGAATGCGGACCAGTTTGATGGGTCATATGCATGGCAAACTGCGCCAAGTTACCCTTTTTATCTGAATACACATAACCGGCTTCAAGATTAACATTAGGGTTAATATTGGTCTTAATGTCAGCAGATACCACGTGCTCACTGAGCCCTAAAGAAAACTCAGTAGCATTAACATTGACGCAAAACACACTCGCTGCAATAACAGCCATCATTTTTTTATTCATTTATAACCTCAAACCTAAGTGCTTATGGGCCAAGATTATACTGAGCTAATTAATTAGTCTTTATAAAAAGGCCTAACACGAGCGCCTAGATGGATTAACACACAATTAAACCACAACCAAGTTACAATAAATAAGAGTTAGCAATACCTGTAAGTTAATATATCAAGTCGCGGTTGAGTATAACTTAATCGGTAAAATTAACTGCTCTCGTTGATGGCAAGCCCAGATCAGCTTATGCGTTTATTAAATCCGCATTTTAAATTGTGCACAATCCAATTTGCAGTTATGATAAAACTTAAAAGTATTATTATCGTTTTAGGAGTTGACCATGAGCCAAACATTTTATCAGCAAAGCGCAGTAGACATTCAAGGTAACACTGTATCCATGGATCAATTTAAAGATCATGTGGTATTGGTTGTTAACACCGCTAGCGAATGCGGCTTCACCCATCAATATAAACCCCTTGAGCACCTGTATCAGTTATATAAAGAGCAAGGTTTAGTGATATTAGGGTTTCCATGTAACCAGTTTGGCTCCCAAGAAAAAGGCGACGAAGCTACCATTAGCAAATTCTGTGAACTGAATTTCGGGGTTAGTTTTCCATTATTTAGTAAGGTGGACGTTAATGGCGCCAATGCCGCACCTATCTATCAGTTTCTTAAGTCTTCAGCTAAAGGGTTGCTGGGCAGTGAGTCAATTAAGTGGAACTTCACTAAATTCTTAATAGACAAAGAAGGCAAGGTGTTAAAGCGTTATGCACCGACCATGAAACCTGAAAATTTAGCAGAACAAATTGAGTATCTACTGAAAAAGTAATAGTTACCGCATTAAATCGACACTTAATGTATTTTTAATCTACTGATTTAATTGCATAAAAAAATTATTGATAAAAAATATAAAAAATTGATGTTTTTTTGAACTATTTCACTTTGAGATGCTCATAGTATATAGACAGTGTTTTCACTTTCATCATCTCCCTGGGACTTCTAGCGCGGTCCCTTTGATCTCAAAGTGGATCAATAGGCAATCGTTTGGTTGCCTTTTTTTATGGAGCTAATTTTTGATGAGACTGGTTTGTTAAAGCAAAGTTTATAAAGCACCCCTTAATCCTGACGATGTTCGCCATAAAAGAACAATAAAGGTTATCACAAAAACCTAATAAAAACAGATACATAAAAATGTATCGCTTTCGATCATTCTAAATATTTAAAAAATAATAAATTTTATTGAACCATTTGCAGCTTAGCCTCTCTTAGTAATGTAGCTAGTCAGTAATAGGCTAACCCCTCATCAAGGTTATTTCGATACTGAGCTTTTATAGATTTAATCTCCCCAATTATTTCGCTACTCGAATTTGGTAACTCTTTTTCATCATCACTCCCAATTGGGACATTGCTAACACGCTAGCGCACCGTTAACAGTGACCCGCATAGAAATACTTCTGGCAATCCACTGGGTTGCCATTTTTTTTGCGCCAAGTTTATCTCAGCTTGAATATGACCTGAGATTAAACACCAATTCAAACTGCTGATTTAAAACTAAATTGCAGTAATAAAATCCAATCAAGCCAGCTAGCCAAAAAAACTTTAAAATAATTTACCGCGCTAATGAACTTTTTTGAAATGAGCCACTCTGAGTAACTGTAGCAACGAGGT
>NZ_JBFRKG010000062.1:0-58218 GCF_041469325.1 Shewanella sp. 10N.286.51.B8 | reverse complement strand
TGGGTTGACCAGTACAGCTTTTGGCATACTCTCTTTTTCTACAGAATAACAATGCTTGTTTTGACGCTTGCAAGACTTGACCTGCTGCGACAGGAGCGCCCTTTCGTTCATTAGAAATACCTTTTTTTATTTGTATTAGTTTCGACTTGATCTGACATTCAACTTGAAAAAGTGAGAGTTACCCGTTTTGATAAAGGTGTCGAATCTTTTAATCAAAACCAAAGGTAACTCTCATGTTGCATACTAACAATCCAATCATTAAACACAAAGCAGGTTTACTCAATTTAGCTGAAGAGCTGGGTAACGTATCTCGAGCATGTAAAGTAATGGGTGTCTCTAGAGATACATTTTATCGCTATCAAGAACTTGTTGAAGATGGTGGTATTGAAGCCTTAATTGAAAAGACACGCAGAACACCTAATCTGAAGAATCGAGTTGACGAAGCGATTGAACAGTCAGTAATTAAATATGCTATCGACTTTCCGGCTCATGGCCAACATAGAACCAGTAATGAACTGCGTAAGCTGGGGATATTTGTGTCAGGTAGTGGTGTTCGCTCTATTTGGCTTCGCCATAACCTAGAAAACTTTAAGAAACGGCTTAAAGCATTAGAGGACAAGGTCGCCAATGACGGAATTATACTAACCGATGCCCAAGTTGCTGCTCTTGAAAAGAAAAAACATGATGATGAAGCATGTGGCGAGATAGAAACTCATCATCCAGGCTACCTCGGCTCACAAGATACGTTCTATGTCGGTAACCTAAAAGGTGTGGGTAGGATCTACCAACAGACTTTCGTCGATACTTATAGCAAGGTAGCGTTTGCCAAGCTCTATACGACAAAAACACCAATCACCGCAGCAGATATGCTCAACGATAAAGTTCTGCCTTATTTCGAACAACACGAGCTTCCTATGCTACGAATATTGACTGATAGGGGAACAGAATACTGCGGGCGAGTTGAGCAGCATGACTACCAGTTATACCTAGCAATAAATGATATCGATCATACAAAAACTAAGGCAATGTCACCGCAAACGAATGGTATTTGTGAACGGTTCCATAAGACAATTTTGAATGAATTTTATCAGGTTACTTTCCGAAAAAAGCTATACGATAATTTAGAAATGTTGCAAAAAGATCTAGACGCATGGATAAATTACTACAACAATGATCGAACTCATCAAGGCAAAATGTGCTGTGGTCGAACGCCACTTGAAACATTATTGGATGGGAAACAGATTTGGACAGATAAAAATCTAGCTCAAATCTAAGCTGACAGACACCATAAAAAATGGGTAACTGTCAGATCAAGTCTGAGCTACTACATTTTATTCGATCAAAACATTCCAACCATTGTGGTTTGGTTGTTTTCTCTAATGGATACTTGCCTAAATAAGGATATAAGTGGCGGGAGAATTGTGCTCTATGTTTATCTACATTTTTACGGTTTTCAGTGGCATATTCCACCAACCAATATTCCAGCGCATCTTTAACTGTGACAGCCTCTTTACGTTTAACTTTAACCAATGATAATTCGACAGTGGGATCTTCACCATTGTCCAACCATTTACGACACTGATCTCTTTTAACTCTAGCTTGCTTTATCGACGTTTCAGGATATTTCCCTAAACTGACCCACTTAGGATTCGTTTCACGACCACCAAGCCTATAACGAAAAACCCAACCAATAAAACCTTTCTTTGAAATACGAACTGATAAGCTCCCACCATCAGCAATGACAGATTTACCTATATAGGGTTTCCCCAATATTTTTCGTAAAACGTGTCAGATAATTTATTAACCGCAACCATACAACCTCTATTAACCTACAAATGTGTCTCTTGATGAAGTAACAAATTCACAAACTCTTTAGAATAATGTTCTTCTATAATTATCTGACAACGATCTTTTTAAAAACAAATATCCAGACTACTTAAAACTAAAACTTAAACTTAAACTAAAACATACATAATTTAAAAGCATATAAAATTATTTAATAATCATTTAACGAACTGAAAAGTTATATTTTTAACGATAAATGTAGGCGAAAAGATAACTTAATTCTGAATTGAACAAACAAGTAATAGGTGTTTACTTTATTTGTACATCCATTAAGTATTGAATTTAGCTGACGTTTTATACAAAAATGTTACATTACCGGAAAATACATGTATTTTTATCTTACGTAAAATATCCTTGAATTCACTTATCATGACGTTAAGCAGCCCCGAGTAAACTGGGCTCTACATAATGCTTATCGAGCATATTAACGTTCCCAATTTAGTCAGTTATGCTTAATCTTTGTAATTATAAGGCATTGATACTAATCATCTTTCATCCAATCCAAATTGGGTAATGCGTTCAAATGCTGGATATAACGTGATTCATTGAATGAAACATCATTTTCCATGATATCGGATACTTCAATAGCCAGGGCACAGGCCATCCATTGAACCGCTTCTTCACGTGGCGTGCCCGTCATAACTAAGCGCATTAAGGTTTCTTTTACCTTTTTTGGCTCACCATCTGCGATTTGATTTTCGATTGTTTCAATTAGAGTTTCTTCAGTCATG
Source organism: Shewanella sp. 10N.286.51.B8 (assembly GCF_041469325.1). Lineage (NCBI taxonomy): Bacteria > Pseudomonadati > Pseudomonadota > Gammaproteobacteria > Alteromonadales > Shewanellaceae > Shewanella > Shewanella sp. 10N.286.51.B8. Next base: position 55,642 of record NZ_JBFRKG010000062.1, on the reverse strand, counting down.
TAACTGTCTTGCTGGTTGTCCATTATACATTCTCTGTTAAGTATTTAACGCTATTATCTCGTAATCACACTGAAAACAATAGAACTAATATCAATAAATTTATGGGCGTGCTTAATAAAGTGAAATTGGGCAACAATAGTAATGAAACGAATAAAGGCCCGAGTACAGTAGTTTTTAAATCACTTAGGGATATGGAATGTTATGCGTTGTTAATTTGAACAACGTCGATATTTATCAAGTTTATGGTGGTATTAACAATCAACCTAATGATGCTAGTTTAAATAAAAAGGAATGTTGATAATAAATTCTCAACATTCCTTATAGATAGTTTTTAAATAAACGTAAATCGATATTGTGGATTAAATATTATAATTTAATTAATCTACAAACAATGCCAGAGGTTATAACTTGATGTAACGCCCTCTGCCCGATATAAATCTTTGCTTATTTTGGTACTATTTATTAAACGAGCTTACTTATTGAGTAAATAAACACAGTCTATTTTATTCTACCGAGGCCAACTTAACTACCGCGTCGTCTAAATAGATATCAACGCCTACAGCGGCATTTGAAAAATACACCGAGAGCTCAGTTAATTCACAATCAGGGGGGGTAAATGTGCCACTCACTAAGGTCCATTCACTGTCTGACACAGTAACGGCTGGGCCTGCCTCGGTGTAAACCGCCTCTGAACCTTCACAGGTTTGCTTGATGTTAATGCTAACGTTTTCACTGTCAGAACCTGCAACTCTTATCCAACCGCTGATATCATAAGCGGTATTTGCAACTCCTCGCCCCAAAAAGTCGTAGACAGGCCCTTGCCAATCATTGGTACGTGAATTAACTAACGCTGACTTTTCACCTGTGTGAGCAAAATCAGTACTTTCTTCAATGTTTGCCCCCCAAGTTGCCCAGCCATTTATACCCGATTCAAAGGTTGAATTGGTCAATAAGTTATCAGCGTCCACAGTAATGTCACTGGTAATAGACACGCTATCGATATAAATATCGACACCAATTGCGGGGCCATCAAAATATACAACGGCACTAGTTAGCGCACAATTTGGTAACACTAAACTACCGGTTAACTTTGTCCACTCGCCATTGGTAACCGTTATAGCACCATGTTGAGTGTAAGATGCATCAGCTTCTTCATCACCTTCACATAAGGTTTTTAAGGTAATGTTAAGTAGATCTTCACTAGTATTTTCAATGCGGGCATATGTGGTAATTTCATAGGTCTTACCGGTTTCAGCAAAAGGTTGTAAATTAAATATCGGGCCTTGCCAAGTCCCTGTCCTATCACTATGTAAAGCACTGCTATTACCTGTGTTGGCATAGTTTGTTGAGCTGGCTAATGTGCCGCCCCAAACTGACCAACCATCAGTGTTTATTTCAAAGTCGCTGTTTGTTACTAAGTTAGGGCCTAGATCTTTCTTTTCTTGATGAAAAGTGACGTCATCGACATAGATATCAATACCCACTGCTGGGCCTTCAAAATAAAGTATGACATCGCTCATCGCACAGGTAGGTAACGTTACCTGCCCCGCAATTAGAGACCAATCAGTTGAGTTAGCCTCCGTAGCGCCAGTGCCTAAGTACTTAACACCATCTGAACAGGTTGCACTAATTGTTGCTTTAACTTGAGCTAAACCTTCACTAATTGCCGTTCGAGCAAACAATTGGTAAGTTTGGCCTGACTCAACAAGACTCAAAATATTCGTTGATGGCCCTTGATATTCTTGGGTACGTGCAGTACCGACTAGACTTTGGGTTCCGGCAAATACTTTGCTTGTGGTGATTGCAACTGCTGATGTGTCGTAACCTTCCCAACCTGAAGCATCAATTTCAAAATCACTGTTAGCTAAAAGGTTATCGCCAAAACCATCAGTGTTAGGCATTAAAGCTTGTGGTCGAAGGCTTACTGCATCTAAGTAAAAGTCTTCACTTACATCAGCGCCTTCAACTGATAAAGTGGCGTTGACAAGCTCACAATTAGGTACGGAAAATGAACCTGATAATTGGGTAAACTCAGTGTTGCTGGCAACGGCTGAATTAACAACGATAGTGTTCGCTTCTTCAGCGACACATTCGAGTATTACATTGACAGAGCTTGCTAATGTTGTTTCGTTAGCTGACATCACCCAAGCTTTAAGGTCATAGACGCTGTTTGCCTTAAGTAAGCTGGTGATATCAATGCTAGCTGTCGCTTTAGCATCTTCACTTGCTGAAGATAACAGCGATGTTATTCCATTCTGTTGATATTCAGTGGTTCTCATGGCTGTTTCGTCTAAGGTTGTCCACCCGTCTGTGCCTATTTCAAAGTTACCATTGGCAATTAAGTTTGGCATCACACCTGATGCATCAGCTTCAATACCCATAAAGGCATCAGCTATCGCAAAATAAGCCGGTTTTCTTTGGTAATCAGCAGTGTATAAAAGTGGATCATCGGGCCCAAACTCGCTATCAATCCAACTGTATTTGTCTGTGAACCCCCAAACCGTGACAGCGTCACAACGGTCAACATTCATACATGCATTGACTGCACGATGGTATACCTGTTGTTGAATAGCCAGTTTAGTCACTTGGTCCCAAGGTAAAGAGGATAAACGCACATCAATTTCACTGATGTTAACGTCTAAGTCCAAATCTGCAAAACGTTGCAGATTATCGGTCATTTGCTGGGTTGATGGTGCATTTGATGCGTCTAAATGCATTTGAAAACCCACCCCGTGAATCGGGACTTCAGCATTGATTAATTCAGTTACCATGGTAAATACAGCATCAGACTTAGCATTGATGTTGTCGATACTGTAATCGTTATAAAACAACTTCGCTTCAGGAGCAGCATCATGTGCTCTAGTAAACGCATCTGCAATGTAGTTTTTATCTAGCTTTTCAAAGAATACAGAGTCACGATAATTAGCATCATCACCCATCACTTCGTTTGCCACATCCCACGCATATATTTGTCCGCTATAACGCGCTGCCGTAGCATCGATATGCGCATTAATTAATATGGTTAAATCTTCAGCTGTTACATCACCATTAACAAAAGATGGTGCTTGGCGATGCCATACTAAGGCGTGGCCTTTAAACGCTATGTCATTTTCTTCGACAAAATCGATCATGCTATCTAAAGCGTCATAATCCCAAACGTCAGAGCTAGTATTTTGAATAGATCCCCATTTACCGATATTTTCAGGTGTCACATAGTTAAATTCTTTCTTTACTATGTCGATATAGTCAGTCTCGTTATTGCTTAAAACACCATGACTTAACGCGGTACCAATGCGTTTATTTGCTTTGTTTGCTGCTTCGACTAAATTAGTCACTAACGGCTCTGGATCTGGATCGACTTCTACGGCTGGCGGAACTTCGGGTATTGGAGGCACTACGGGTGTTTTTTTGTCATCATCTGAACATGCCGACAATAATAGTAGTAGTAAAGGGGAAACCAGTAAGCTTGTCCTGGATAATTTAAATCTATCGTTTTGTATATTCATTTATATTTCCTGAAGAGTATTGTATTTTTAATTTGTCATTTTATAAAATCACTTTTTTTATTGTGTTTACTACGAGCTAGCTATAAGTCTTATTGACTATAAGCTTATAGTAAAGTAGACCACTTGAATGTTATTAACAATTAAAATAATCTCAAGTTAAGTTGGTTAATGGTGTTTTTTTGTTTGCTATTTTGATTGTATGTAAAGATTTTTGAATCTATTTGATTGTTTTTTAGACGCTTATTGATGTTTGATGAGATCTAAACACTTAGAAGGTTTTATTTTAAATAATGTTATTTGAGCTGCTAACTTATTACTTTGACTAGAGCAGTCTGCTTTGTTGTTCGCTATGACATTGTGAATTTATATTGAAATTTTTTAAGTTTTACTTGGCTATTTCACCAAAGTTACCGTGTGCAAGTTCGTCAATTTAACGAGATGATAAAGCTGATTTTTATAGATTGAGCAAGATGTAATTTCCCTTTACTCGTTTTAATCACCCTAACCTATTTAGAATAAAACAACTTAAATATTACGGCCTTCCAGTCTTACTATTGTCTTTTAAGCAATAGTGTTCCACATATCTCCTTATATATAACCCCATTAAAACCAGTAATAATGGCTTTATCTTAAACATTGCAAGCATCTCTGTTGCAACGAGTTAAATACAAGAGCTTGAATTGTACTTATTCGCTAGTAACAACAATCCTGACATTAAAGATGGAAAACTGATTTATGATTATTTTGCACGGTTTTGCTGCTAGTAACTATTACAACCTAGTAAAACATGTACTCTTATACAAAGAACTGCCATTTCAAGAAAACCTTATTTACGGTGGTAGTGATGAGTTACTGGCAATCAGTCCTGCAGGGAAAGTACCTGTTATAACAACTGAAGGCTTACATCTTTCAGAGTCGAGTGTCATTTGTGATTTTATAGAAGAGACTTACCCTACAACGGCCTTATATCCACAAAGTTCAAGTGAACGTGCTGTAGTGCGACAAATAATGAAAATAGCTGAACTATATTTCGAACTACCCAGTAGACGGCTAATTCCTTATGCGTTTTCTGGTACTGAAGTACCAGAATCAGTTGCCAATGAAGTGCGCCAAGTATTAACCCGTGGCATTACAGCTTTAAGCCGTTTATGTCAGTTTTCACCATGGATTGCCGGCGAGCAATTTACCATGGCTGACATCTACGTTTATTACGTAAATACCATAGTAAGCACTTTTGGCGCCAGCCAACTTCATTGGGATGTACTCGCTGAGGTGCCGGGAATGAAACAGTGGCATGACGCCATGAGCCAGTCTGCTATTGCCCAAAACGTTGAGGCAGACCGATTAGCGAATATGCCTGAGTTTATGCAAAAACTGAAAACTCAGTTACAAGCACCGGCTGCAACTAACGATTAAAACAACTAAAGCTAATTATTAATAAAACTATTTCCCAATCAATAACAGTATTGATTCAAAAATTATCACGACTTTCAGGAGTAACACCACATGACAGAGTCAAATATCCAACTCACTTCAACAATCAGTGAAGACAATAAATTAACCTTGGCATTACGAAACATAGATATGCCACAACCGGGTGTTGATGAGGTGGTCATTCGAGTTGAAGCCGCGCCATTAAATCCGTCTGACTTAGCTGTACTTTTCAGTGCTGCTGATATGACAACAGCGGCTCAATCAGGTAGCGAACTAAACTCTATCATTACTGCTGATGTTCCACCTCAGTTCATGCCAGCGGTAAAAGCCCGTGTCGGTAAAGCAACGCCAGTTGGTAATGAAGGTGCCGGAACCGTCATTGCAGCAGGTTCTTCGGCTGCAGCGCAGGCATTGATGGGTAAAACCGTTGCTGTGATTGGTGGCGGGACTTATCGTCAATATATATGCGCTAATGTGCGAAGCTGTTTAGAATTAAAACCAGGCACCACGGCTAAAGAAGGCGCATCTTCTTTTGTAAACCCGCTAACCGCTTTAGCAATGGTTGCAACCATGCGCGCAGAAGGACATAAAGCGATTATTCATGCCGCAGCAGCATCTAACCTCGGTCAAATGTTAAACCGTATTTGTATTGCTGATGGTATCGATTTAATCAATATTGTTCGTAAAACTGAACAAGAAACGCTATTACGTGACATGGGCGCAAAATATGTTGTTAACTCTAGTAGTGACACTTTCCTAGCTGATTTAACCGCCGCGATTATTGAAACCGGTGCAACAATTGCCTTTGACCCGATCGGTGGCGGAAAATTAACAAGTGACATTCTTAACTGTATGGAAGTCGCAGCGGCTCGTGATATGGAAGAACACAGCGTATATGGCTCAGACACTTTCAAACAAGTCTACATTTACGGCGCATTAAACCGTGGACCTATTACGCTTAACCGTAACTTCGGTTTTGCTTGGGGTGTTAATGGATTTTTATTATTTAATGCACTGGGCAAACTCGGCACTGAAACGGTCGTCGCTATGCGTAAACGTGTCGCAGATGAAATTACTACAACATTTGCAAGTCACTACACACATGAAGTGACATTAGCTGAGGTTTTGAATTTAAAATCGATAGCTGGTTATGCTAAGCAAGCGACTGGTGAAAAGTACTTAATTACACCTCAAAGACAGTAATATTTAAGTAGATTATTTTGTAGATAAGTAAAAGCAGATACTGATTAGGGTATCTGCTTTTTTACCGTCTTATGGCAGTTAAACAGTAACTTAAGCTAATTATTTAACTAAATTTCATACTTTATGAAGATATAGAATGAGCTAACGATGCCTTTTTAGCTGCTTTATTTTTTAAGTAAAATGCTCTCAAATGATCGTAACTTAAGTTGAAAACAAATGCATAAATGGTAATAAAAATGGTAACCCCTAAATCAAGAATAAAAGCATCCCATAAGCTGATCTTGAGGATATAAGCCATCACTGGAATCGTGAAGAATAATAACCCAGCTTCAAACAAACCAACATGAATAATACGTGTTGAAAAGGTTCTTTTTTCTTTTTCACCCTTAACTATTCGGTCAAATGCCATATTAAAAATATAGTTCCAAACCATGGCAATTGAAGCGATTGTTATCATAGTTCCTGATAATGAACTAACCTCATGATCTGTAAATAAAGCCAATCCTGCAATTGACATTGATACTGCTAAAACTTCAAACAAAACCGAGTGAAAAACCCTTTCTAATGTCCCCATAACTATCGCTCCAACAAGCATTACTGAATAAAACAAGTAGCTATTATGACTTTTAAAACCGCTAAACAAAGTTAACAGCCATCAGCTTTCGTGATACCTTGTGGTAATTAATTTATTCGTGGTCAGATTATGTATAGTTTTGAGCAATTAAAAGTCTTTGTAACTGTGTGTGAAACGGGTTCCTTTTCCGCGGCCGCGCGAAAATTAAAAAGAGCACAATCTGGCGTAAGTCAGGCTATTGCTAACCTGGAAATATCGGTTAACCAAGAGTTGTTTAACCGTGAAAAAAACATCCCTGTATTAACGGCAAACGGTGCAGCTTTACTACCTGTAGCCCAATCAATATTGCATCAACAGCAGTATTTTGATCAAAAAGTGGAGTCCTTGACGAACAAGGATGAACACGAGTTAGTGATAGCGATAGATGAAAGTCTAGTTGACCGTAAACTGTTATCCGTTTTAGCCTCATTGGCCGACAAATTCCCTATTACAAATGTCGAAATTATCACTGCCTCTTCATTTGATATAGAAGAATGGATTCGAATAGGGAAAGTGCAAGTAGGTATCATATATGCTGATGGTGAACTAAAAGTTGATATGGATTTTTTCCTGTTGGGTCAAGCGAGGTTTTTTACCATTTCATCAAAAGATCACCACTTGGCTAATCTTGATATAGTTCAAGGAGCCGATTTAAAGCGCTATCGTCAATGTGTGCATCGTAGTTTTAAACAAAATGAACTGTGGTTTAGTTATGGTATTAGCTCAATGCTTTGGTATGCCAATACACACCAAACATTAATTGAACTAGTGCAGCAAGGCGTTGGTTGGGCAAATGTGCCAGCATTATTAGTTAAACAAATTCAATCAGATGATATTGTTTGTTTACCAGTAGCACATGAATACAAAGGCTGGATAACGCCTGTTGGTTGCTTAGTTTCTCGGCAACATCAATCAGGGCCAGTACTAAGCAGTTTAATTGCTTTATTGCAGCAACTTAGTTTTGAGGATGCTCATTGGGAAATGGCTGATTAGCCTTGTAAAACACATAACCCGCAAAACCTACTTTGCGGGTTATATGAATAAGGTCTCAAAGTTTAGAAAACAAAATCTTTGCTATCTAATGCCATCATCGAATCTACACCGTTCTGAATACAGGCGGCATGACCTTTAGCTCTTGGCAACATACGTTGGATAAAGAACTGTGCGGTTTTTATTTTCGCTTGGTAAAATGCTTTTTCAGATGTATCAGTCTTTAACTTTTCTTGAGCCACTTTTGCCATTCTTGCCCAGAAAAAGGCTAATGTAACGTAGCCAGCAAACATCAAGTAATCTACTGAAGCCCCGCCTATTTCATCAGGGTTCTTTGTTGCTTTAGTACCAATAGTAACAGTAAGTTCATGCCACTCTTTAGCGTATGCCATGATGGGTTGGATAAACTCAGCCATAGCTTGATCGTCCATATTTTGTTGGCAAAATAGCGTCACATCTTTTGAAAATGGTTTTAATATTTCACCTTGGGTACCTATTATTTTTCGCGCTAATAAATCCAGTGCTTGAATACCGGTTGTACCTTCATATAAACAGCTAATTTTAGTGTCTCGCATGAGTTGCTCCATGCCCCACTCTTTTATAAATCCATGACCACCAAATATTTGTACTCCATGACTGGTCGCTTCAAAACCAAGTTCAGACAAAAATGCTTTTGCAATTGGGGTTAATAAAGCCAATTTAGTTTCAGTTTCAGCTTTTACTGCTTCATTTTTTTCTGCATGGACAATATCAACTAGTTGGGCTAAATAAGATAATAAAGCGCGACCACCTTCAGCAATTGATTTTTGAGTTAATAGCATTCTTCGTACATCTGGATGCACAATAATAGGATCAGCTGGTCCTTGTGGATTTTTCACTCCGCTAATTGATCGCATTTGTAGACGGTCTTTGGCATAGGCTAAAGCACCTTGAAATGAAGCTTCTGCAGCAGCAACCCCTTCGCTTGCAACACCTATTCTGGCTGCATTCATAAAGGTAAACATGCACTTAAGGCCACGGTTTGGTTCGCCAATTAAGTGGCCAGTAGCAGCATCGAAATTAATCACGCAGGTGGCATTACCATTGATACCCATTTTATGTTCGATAGAACCGCAGCTCACGCCATTACGATCTGAAATACTGCCATCTTCGTTTACATTAAACTTAGGCACGATAAATAACGAAATGCCCTTATTACCTTCTGGTGCGCCAGGTATACGCGCAATAACAATATGAACAATATTATCTGATAAATCATGTTCACCTGCAGAGATAAAGATTTTTGTCCCTGACAACGAATAGGTGCCATCTTCGTTAAGCTCAGCTTTGGTGCGCAACATGCCTAAATCAGTGCCACAATGTGGTTCAGTTAAGCACATGGTGCCAGTCCATGTTCCTTCAACAAGTTTTGGCATAAACTGCTGCTTTTGGGTTTCACTGCCGTGGGCTTCAATCGTTGCCAAAGCGCCATGACTTAAGCCTGGATACATGGCAAAACTATGATTCGCACTAGAAAACATCTCGGCAATGTTCATATTTAATGAGTGCGGTAAGCCTTGCCCACCAAATTCAGGTGATTGCGATAACGTTGGCCATCCACCTTCTACATACTGTTTATAGGCATCTTTAAAGCCATCAGGAGTTGTGACGTTTCCGTCAGTCCAAGTACAACCTTGTTGGTCGCCAATTTGGTTTAATGGTGCCACGACTTGTTCAGTTAATTTAGCCGCCTCAGCAATGATGGCATCAATCATATCTATACTTGCATCTTCATAACCAAGACCTTGGTAATGGCTTTCACAGCCAAGTAACTCTTGCATCACAAATTTAAAATCGCGTATGGGCGCTTTGTAGTCAGGCATTGTCATTCTCCAAATAATTATTTTATTTAAGGTGGTAACTGACTATTTGGATGATAATTCACACAAATAACATTTCCGAATATTCGATGCTAAGTTAACTAAAGCTATTATCCAAATGCATAATACTTATGACGATCTATTAGTAAAAATAATATGGTATTGATTTATGCTATTTAGTTAATCGGGACAGTGGGTATTTGTTCCTCAATGTAATTCCCATACCTTATACATAGACTGAGCCCTGCCTGTATTCCTTACATGAATAGTAATCTATTAAAACAATTGATTGGTTAAATACAGAAACTCCACATAGCATGATTTAGCGTTTAAACGTTCATAAAAGTGGTAGTTAGTTATATTCAGAAGCTTAGGTTAGCTTCTAATTTATTCCCTTGCAGTTATTGAATAACGCAAATAAAAACTAGATGTTTACAGGTTATTAATAGAGCACTTAAGTGCCACAAATAACTTAAGTAAATCAGTTTGTTGACAAGGTTACTTAATAACTATTAGTCATTATTGGGGATAAATATGAATGTAAAAAAATTACAAATCTTTAAGCACTCTTTAACCGCGTTAGCAGTTTGTGGGGTACTTAATTCATCGGCTATTGCTGAAGAAGTAAACACCAACTCAGAAGAAAAAGATGATATCGAAGTCATCTATGTCACAGCCTCCAAACGTGTTAAAAGCCTGCAAGAGTCACCAGTGGCGGTAACCGTAGTGGACGGCGCTGCAATTAAACAGTCAAATACGCTTGATATGAACGATCTACAAACATTGGTGCCCACTTTACGGGTTACGCCATTACAGCGCTCTACCAATACTAACTTCTCAATTCGTGGATTTGGTAATGGCACCAATAATACCGGGATTGAGCCATCGGTTGGTGTGTTCATTGATGGTGTCTACCGCTCCCGCGCAGCGGCGCAAATAGGTGACTTACCGCGAGTTCAACAAATAGAAGTGCTCAGTGGCCCCCAAAGTACCTTATTTGGTAAAAATGCATCTGCTGGTGTGATCAGCGTAACTACCATGGAACCTTCATATGATTTAGAAGGCATGGTTGAATTAGGCTATGGCAATTACAATCAGCAAATAGTTAAAGGCTATATAACTAATGGGCTCTCTGATACGTTTGCCGTGAGTTTATCGGGCGGTTATAACGCTCGCGATGGTTATGCTGAAAGTATTGTTGGTCTGTCAGATGTTAATGACCGCGACCGTTGGAACATTCGAGGGCAAGCTTTATATGAACCCACTGAAGATGTTAAATTTCGCTTAATAGCCGACTATAGCGAAATTCAAGAGGCCTGCTGCGCTGTTGAAAATTCAATTAATGGTCCTACTACTGCTGCCGTTCGCGCATTAGGTGGCATTGTTATCGACGAAAATGATTCATTTTCTTATCAATCTGCACTTAATTCAAATCCTGACAATAATGTCGAAGATGGCGGTGCCTCACTACAAATTGACGTTGATTTTGATGGTTTTGCATTAACGTCAATCAGTGCTTATCGCAGTAATGATTCAGGATTTAAGAATGATGTTGATTACACGTCTTTAGATATTCTCACTGAAGGTGGTCACACTGAAATAGAAACCGTCACTCAAGAGTTGCGCTTAACTTCAACAGGCGAGCGAGACTTTGAATGGATGGTCGGTGCCTATCTGTTCCATGAAGAAGTGATTTCTGGCGATACTTTATATTACGGTAATGATATCCGAAACTACTTTGATGTATTAACCGCTGCAGGCGGTGCCCCAGGGTTATTAGCAGGTGTTGAAGGAGTATATGGTCTTGAACCAGGAACATTTTTTTCAAACACCTCAGCCGTTAACTCAGAGTTTGAACAAAAAAATGATGCCTATTCTCTGTTCGCAAGCTTTGATTACCATATCACTGAACAGCTAACGGCTATTTTTGGTGTCAGTTATATTAATGACCAAAAAGACATCACCATAGAACAAACTAATACTGATGTATTTTCTGCAATTGATTTAGATAATGATCTTACCTTGTTTGGTGTGCCCATTGGTTCGATCCCCCAACTAGCTCCTGCAGTTCCAGTATTGAAAGGCTTACAATTTTTACCGCCAATGATGGAATTACCTAACGTGGTAGAAAACCATAAAACAGATGACAGCAAAACCACCTGGTCATTTCGCCTAGCCTACGAAATCAACAATAACGTCAATATATTTGCCACAGCTGCAACAGGCTTTAAAGCGACGTCATGGAATTTGTCCCGTTATAGTAGCCCTTTTGCATCAGATCAAGAGGCATTAGAAACTGCCGGTATTTCACAACCTAACCAAGCTTATGGCGGACGTTATGCCTCTCCTGAAGAAGCTACCGTTTACGAGCTTGGTATTAAAACACGTTTTGAAAATGGCGCTTTTAATGCCACATTTTTTGATCAAACTATTGAAGGATTTCAATCATCTATCTTTATCGGTACTGGATTTGTGCTAGCTAATGCAGGTAAGCAAAGTACTCAAGGGATTGAATTTGACTCCAAATATAATTTAAACAGTGATTGGTCAATCACCTTTGCTGGGACTTACCTTGACCCTGTTTATGATTCCTTTGTTGGCGCATCAGGTCTAGACGGGCCTGTGGATTTATCCGGTGAAAAACCAGCTGGTATCTCTGATTTAAGCCTGACAGCAGGACTTGCTTATAATTATGAAATCGGTGAGGACATATATGGCTACGCTAGAGTTGATTACTTATATGAAAGTGACACTAAATTAGCTGAAAACGTGCCTGATTCATTAACTCGCGAAGTTAATACCGTTAATGCCAGCACCGGATTAGCCTTTGGCAATGGTATCAATCTACAGCTTTGGGTACGTAATTTAACCAACGACGAATACTTATTGTCAGCATTCCCGCCTCCGATTCAAGCAGGTAGTTTTAATGGCTACCCAAATCAACCTCGTACTTTCGGTGCTAACATTTCCTATGAGTTTTAGTTAAGAAAAAGCCAATAGTGACAATGACTTACATTGTCGCTGTTGGCTTTAACCTTTAACGCAATTATTAACACTCTACATTTTTATACTAAGTAAAGAGTAAGCAAATGCCTATTGAAACGATTTTAAAACAACGCTATTCAGCACGTGCGTTTTTGAATAAGCCTGTACCACAAGAAACCTTAAAACACATTTTTGAAACGGTGCAATTATCCCCTTCCAATTGTAATGTTCAACCTTGGCAAGCCTGTGTGGTGTCGGGAAAAACAAAACACAAATTACAACATCAATTCATGGAATTATTAATGAGCGGCGCCAAGCCAAACCCAGACTTTAACTGGACGGCACAATACAGTGGCGTACACCGCGAGCGTCAGTTTGGATCAGCAAATGCGCTTTACACCGAATTAGGCATAGCCAGAGAAGATAAGAAAGCGCGTCAAATGGCAATGCTGCGTAACTGGCAATTCTTTGATGCTCCCCATGCGGTATTTTTTACCATGGATAAATATTTAGACATTATGGGTGCAGTAGATTTAGGTATTTACGCGCAAACACTTTCATTAGTTCTTGCTCAGCATGGCATATCAAATTGTATGCAAGGTGCCTTAGGTCAATTTCCTGATCCTGTGCGAGAAGCATTAAACCTACCTGAGGAACGCGGCATCTTATTTGGCATGTCTTTTGGCTTTGCTGATGACACTAATCCTGTAAATAAAACTAGAACAGACAGAGAGTTAATCGATAATGCAGTCAGTTTTTTCGAATAAATGCCTTTTTATATATGACATTAAAAGAGAATCAACATGCAGTTGGAGCATAAGTTTGCGTTAATAGATCAGACCAACATTCACTATGTTGAATCGAATCTTGTATCAGGCACAGTAGCAAAGCCAACGATCATTTTCCTTCATGGTTTTCCTGAATATTGGGGCGTTTGGCGTAAGCAATTAAGTTATTTCGCTGAAAATTATCGGGTTATAGCGCCTGATTTACCTGGGTACAACTTAAGTGATAAACCTACTGAAGTTGATTTTTACTCTGTCCCCAATTTAATCGCTTTCTTTTCAAAGTTTATTAAACACATTAGCCCAAATAGCGCAGTGATTTTAGTTGCCCATGATTGGGGCGGCGCCATCGCTTGGCCCCTTGCAGCCTTTCATCCACAACTAATATGTAAACTGATTATTTTGAATGCCGCGCATCCAAGTACCTTCACCCGAGAAATGGTTAATAACCCACTACAACGCCAAAAGAGTACCTATATTCATGACTTAATTAGTCAAAATGCAGAGCATTTATTACAGCAAAATAACTATCAATACCTAGCTGAGAACATCATGGTAAGTGCTTATAAAAGTACATTTAGTAATAAAACCAAAGCTGAGTACCGTCAGGTTTGGAGTCAACAAGGCGGCATTAATGGCATGCTGCAATATTACCGTGCAATGCCGCAATTAGCGGCAAAAGAAAACACTAATCATTCAGCGCTAAAACAACAAAATAACTGCTCGTCAAAAAGTGAAGACTCGGGTCAATTGAGTCCAATTAAAGACATCGCGACAATAAAAATACCCAATATACGTATTAACCTTCCAACGCTTATTTTATGGGGTGAACGAGACCAAGCCTTTGTTAATGAGAATCTTACCGATATTAACCAATACGTTCCGGATTGCACCATAGTGCGTTTCAAAAATTGCAGTCACTGGTTACAACACGAAAGACCTGCAGAGATAAACCACGTCATGAATCATTTTATTAATACATAATCACAAAAATAAAGGCTTGTTATGACCCAATCACAAACGTTAACCCACAGTGCATTTGTTTTTGAAGTTTCAAAATCAAATTTAATCCAAACCCGAGTAGTACCACTTAATATTGAACAGCCTTTAGCTGAAAATGAATTACTGCTGAAAGTAGATAAATTTGCTCTTACAGCAAACAACATTAGTTACGGCGTCACCGGAGATGCTTTAGGTTATTGGCGATTTTTCCCAACGGCAAATAGCACTGAGCAAGCCCAATGGGGGCGACTCCCAGTAATGGGCTATGCAGATGTTATTGCTTCAAATTGCCAACATATTAAGGTGGGAGAAAGGCTTTGGGGATTTATGCCAATGGCGACTCATTTAACCGTTATTGCTGGCAATATCGCTACAACGGGATTTTCTGATATAAATTCATGCCGAGAAGGTCTTTCACCTGTTTACAGTCGCTTTGATCGGGTTAATACTAATCCTTATTATCAGATAAATAACGAAGAATTTGATATTTTACTTCGAGGTTTATTTACCACTTCATGGTTAGTTGATGACTTTATGTTAGATAATAATTACTTTGACGCAGCTCAATACCTCATCACCAGTGCATCAAGTAAAACCAGCATTGCCCTGGCCTTCTCAATTAAAGACAGAGGCGAACGCCCTGCTATTGGTATCACCTCTGAATCTAATCGTAAATTTGTTGAGTCATTAGCTTGTTATGATCAAGTTGTCAGCTACCAACAAATAGCGTCACTCGACAGCGGTGTCACATCAATTTTAGTTGATATGGCTGGCGGTCAATCAACACTTTCAGCAATACATTACCACTTTGCAGACTCACTGCGTTATTCGTGTCGAATAGGGGCAACTCATCACCAAGATATTGATATCTCAGATGGTTTTAACGTTGCTAGCTTGCCGGGCGCAAAACCAGAGTTCTTTTTTGCACCAAACCAGCTTAAAAAACGTGCTGCAGAATATGGTGCCACCGAAATGATGAACCAGATGAATTTAGCATTACTGCGTTACATTGAGTTTTGCCGTGTGAACATAACCATCAACACAACTCATAACGTTACTGAATTAGATGCCATTTACCAACAAGTATTAGCTGGTAAAGCCGATGCATCTGTGGGCCAAATTGTTTCTTGGTAATTAATAATATCAATTCATTTAAATTGGCCAGCAGCAAGGTCTGTTAAACCTGAGGTTCGTATGGAAAGTATTGAATTAGTCAAATTTGTAAACACAAAAGTGATTCCAATTTGTATATTTTTAATCATGATGGGAATGGGGCTTTCTCTTATTCCTAAAGATTTTAAGCGAGTGGTAAAGTACCCTAAAGCTGTATCTATCGGTTTGATTAATCAACTCATACTTTTGCCGCTTATAGGGTTTGTATTGGCAAGTGTCATGCCTTTAGAACCAGAATATGCCGTAGGCGTCATGCTGTTAGTACTATGTCCAGGTGGTACGACTTCGAATATGTTTACCCATTTAGCCAAAGGAGATGTCGCGCTGTCAGTTTCGATGACAGCAATAGCCAGCATCATAACGGTATTTACCATTCCAGTGATACTTAACTTATCGCTTGAGCACTTTATGGGTAAAGGTACTGAGTTCTCATTACCGATTATTACCACCATGATAAGTTTAATGAAGCTGACAATATTGCCTATTAGCATCGGGATGTTAATAAAGCGATTTGCCCCCAAATTAGCTGACAGTACACAAGTTCATGTGTCTAAATTTGGTATTTTATTTTTAACCTTATTAATTATCTTTTTGACATACATTCAAAAAGACATTGTGGTTTCAGCCCTTATCGCTGCAGGGCCAGTTTCAATATTGCTCAATATTTCAACCATGGCGGTGGGCTACTATTCAAGTAAGTGGCTTGGTTTAAACCTTGCTCAGCGCACTTCAATTACCATCGAAGTAGGTTTACAAAATAGTACTTTATCCATGTTCATGGCGCTGACCTTATTGGCCAATTATAAAATGTCATTTACACCTGCTATTTATACGTTAACCATGCTATTTACTGCAGGTGTACTCGTCAGAATATTTAATTCAAAGTTTAATCGCGCCGATAAACCGAAAGTGCAGTTAGATATCGCGAAATGAAGCCCTTTAAAAAATTAACAACACGGAAGATACTCATATGATTACAGTTCACCATTTAGTTAAATCAAGATCTAAACGCGTTTTATGGTTACTTGAAGAGATGAAGTTACCCTATGAGTTAGTCATACATCAGCGTGATCCAAACACTAACCTCGCACCGAAGGCGTTATATGCCATACACCCTCTGGGTAAATCCCCCATCATGGTTGATGATGACATAACCATATGTGAGTCTGGTGCCATTATGGAATATATCTTAAACCAAGATTATTCAACGCATTTAAGACCAGACACAAATAGCAGCCAATATTATCAATACCTTGAATGGTTACATTTTGCCGAAGGCTCACTGGCTTTACCCGTTATCACGACGTTATTACTGCAAATGGAACCCCGTGCCGGTAGTTACCCACTAGATGGTTATATTGCCAAAGAATTAGCAATCGACTTTGCTTATATTGACCAATATTTAGCAAGCTACAGTTACTTTGCTGGCAATGACTTTAGCGCCGCCGATATCATGATGACCATCATGTTAGAGATTGCCATGAGTTTAAAATTGCTCAAGGGTAGAGATAATATCAAAGCTTACCTCAGCAAAGTTCAACAAAGAGCGGCCTATCAATTAATGTTAAAACACGGATAGGACTTTTTATTAGAGTAAATACTGTATAAAGTAATTAACAGCAACAATATTACAACCAACGATTGACAATAAAAACAGACAACTAAAACTAAAAAGGTAGCAAATGGAACTTATCAAGGTCGAAATCGACAACAATATACATGTAATTACGCTAAACAATGGCAAAGTTAATGCTATCTCGCCAGAGATAATTACAGAAATTAATGTCGCTTTAGATGCTGCTGAGCAGCAACAAGCCGTAGTTATTTTAACAGGCCAAGCCGGAATATTTTCAGGTGGCTTTGATCTTAAAACCATGAAGTCTAGTTCAGAGGCTGCAATAGCACTGGTAACCGCAGGCTCTAAGTTAGCCCGCAGAATGCTGGCGTTCCCGACCCCTA
The DNA here is from genome assembly GCF_041469325.1 of Shewanella sp. 10N.286.51.B8. Taxonomy (NCBI): domain Bacteria; kingdom Pseudomonadati; phylum Pseudomonadota; class Gammaproteobacteria; order Alteromonadales; family Shewanellaceae; genus Shewanella; species Shewanella sp. 10N.286.51.B8. Next base: position 38,133 of record NZ_JBFRKG010000062.1, on the reverse strand, counting down.
TTATTGGGGCATGTACCGGTCATGCTATTGCCAAAGGGGCATTTTTATTACTCAGTTGTGACTACCGTATTGGCTGTGCGGGTGATTTTAAAATTGGTTTAAATGAAGTCGCTATAGGCATGACAATGCACAATGCCGGTATTGAGCTTGCGCGAAATCGTATCCCACGTAATTATCTTACTCGTTCAGTTATAGTCGCTGAACTGTTTGCCCCACAAACAGCGGTTTCAGCAGGTTTTCTTGATCAAGTTGTTGAACCTGAGCACCTGATGGCCACTGCCTATGCAGTGGCTAAGCATATGCAATCTCTTGATATGAAATCACATCACGGCACCAAACTAAAAGAACGTCACGCAATCCTTGCCGCGTTAGATAGCGCGATAGAAATCGATGCCCAAAGCACGTTAATTTTATAAGGTTAATACGATGAATAACAATGAAAAGTTTAACAGTTTGACTGTAGAAGTTAACGCTAAAATTGCTCATATCAAGCTTAATCGTCCAGATGAATTTAATTCAATGAATATTGATTTTTGGGATGAATTCCCAAAAGTGATTCAACAGATAAATGATCAAGCTGCTGCTCGTGTCATTGTTATTTCATCAACAGGTAAACATTTCTGTGCAGGAATGGATCTAGCCGTTTTTACCCAAAGTAATAATGATAAGAATATTGAATTAGGCCGTAAACATGAGCAATTACGCCGCTTAGTATTAAGGCTACAAGAGTGCTTCAACGTATTAGAAAGTGCCAGAATGCCAGTATTAATGGCCGTTCAAGGTGGTTGTATTGGTGGCGCGGTTGATATGGTCAGCGCTGCTGATTGTCGTTATTGTACCAGTGATGCTTTTTTCAGTATTGAAGAAACTAAATTAGGCATGACCGCTGACTTAGGCACATTACAGCGTTTACCTAAATTAATCTCAATGGGTTTAGTTAAAGAATTAGCCTATACCGGTCGCAGAATGCCAGCCAATGAAGCCAAAGATGCAGGTCTGGTTAATCAGGTATTTGAAGATCAACAAAGCATGTTAACAGGCGTAATGGCAATAGCAGCTGAAATTGCTGCTCGCTCACCATTGGCGGTAGCAGGCTGTAAAGAGATGATAAATTATGGCCGCGATCATTCTGTAGCAGACAGCTTAAATTATATGGCAGCTTGGCAAAGTGGTATGTTCCAACCGCAAAATGACATGATGGAAACTTTTACTGCCAAAGCGCAAAAACGAGCACCAGAGTTTCAAGAGCTAACACCAATTGATAATTCAAAAATATTCTAACTCGCTGTAGGGCTATTGCTCGATTGAATTAACCAAACAGTGTTTAAATCGACAATAGCCTTTTTATAAAAGCTTTTATAACAAGATTTTATAAAAAGATTTTAAACCAAAAGTAATCAAACATGGTATGAAGTAACTATGACCAAGCCACTGATTAACCTCGTTCACGCCAATGGATTTCCTGCAGGAAGTTATAAAACATTTCTCGGTGAATTTAATGAAAAGTTCAGTACCATTGCTCATGATCAATATGGGCATAATCATAAATACCCTATACACACTAATTGGCAGCACTTGGTTACTGAGTTGCTTGATTATTTAAAACAGCAAGATGAAAAAGTGATATGTATTGGTCATTCATTTGGTGGCATTCTGTCATTTCTTGCAGCATGCCAACATCCAGAGTTGTTTCGTGGTGTAATCATGTTAGATCCGCCTGTGGTGACAGGTCCTTTCAGTCATGTGCTTAAAGTTGTTAAAAAGACTCGTCTTATTGATAAATGGTCTCCTGCAGGCCGGGCACAAAACCGTCAACGTCATTGGCCGCTAAACACTAACTTAGTTGGTTACTTCGCACAGAAAAATTTATTTAAAAACTTTGATCCAAGGTGTTTAAAAGATTACGTTGACCATGGTGTAACCCAGCGCAATAAACGCTTAGAATTAAGCTTTACCCCCGAAGTTGAAGCCGATATTTTCAGACATTTACCTTGTAACTTAGCCAGATATAAAAACCAACTTAAGGTCCCAGCTGCACTTATTTATGGCGAAAAAACTGACGTATTCCCGGTTAAGTATTTCACTCGCTTTGCAAACTTAAACAACATTGAAGTTTCCATTATGCCCAATGGTGGTCATATGTTCCCCCTAGAGCAACCACAAAATACTGCCAATATGATTAAGGCCATAGTCAAAGACTGGTAACAACGCTAATGGTATTAATAATGTTATTACTTAATAGCAGCTAAATTAGTCAGCTATATTTATAAAGTAAAACTAACAATAGTCTTAGCTTCTGGCGGCCTATTTTTATTTACTACAAGGTGCGAAACTTTTTGCATATTTATCTTTAAAGTTAACTCCATAGTAATTTACTTAGTGACTGCAATGGTCATTCAGCCGTTTGAACGCCCTATTCGCTGTTAAGGTTTACAAGCATTGCCATACCTAGCCAAGAGAACCACACTATTTGGCTTAAGCCAAATATTTCAGTGAGGATTTCAGCAGGATAAATTGTAAGAACACCGACAGTTCCAATTAATAGTCCGAAATAGTGTAACCATTTCGGTAATTCAATCGCTTTTAACCCTGCAACACTCAATAATAGAACCCATAAGCCGCCGACAATTTCGTTGCCGCCTCCAAAAGCCTCAACGATTGTGTTTATAACCATTAAAAGGGTCATTGCTTGCTGTGGATTTTGGGCTGACAAATCGATAACAGCTGCTAATCCAACATTTGCAATCATGCCACTTGCGATGACAAGGCCAACCCAAATAATACCGAAGACTGTAGCCGTTTGTGACAAAAGAGGCGCTTTGGTTTTCATCCGTTGATGGATCGCTATAACTAATATGGCTAAAAAAAGCCCAAAAGCGACATACATAACAAAATTAACGATTGATAAAATTGATTGATGATGAATTAGATAACTGAGTTTTTGTGTATCACCTGCACTGACTGGGTAATCCCAACACGCACCAAAAAATATAAAAGCTGATATGTAAATAACAGCTTCAAAAAGTGCAGCAACGCCAGCTATTTTTTGTATGTTATTCACACCTAATCCTTATTCATAAAACCTTGTTGTTACAGCGGTTAGCTTCCGCTAGTGTTGTTGATTAACTGTACGGTCTGATATTCAAACGCTAGGCTAGTTTGTCTACCTTTAACGGTTAATGTATCACCTTTTTTTAACCTAAACCAAAGCGATTTAGGTACCCCGCATATACGGTCATTGCCGAATAATTGGTAACTTTTAATGTAAACAGCGCCAGTACAATATTGACTGCTATAGGCTGTACTCACATATTTAACAATGAACTCATGGTTAACATGCTCATATTTACCTAGCGTAGTCAGTAAAACATGACCATATCTTGCTGTGGCGAGTGGACCACAAAGGTAAATTGCAATAAACAGTAGACTATAAATACCTGTTTTTTTTAAACCTTGATGGTGAATTTTATTTTGTTTGTTGGGGCGGATATCTAGCCGATATAGGCTTAATATGATAACCGCTAAGGCTAAATACCAAAGATGGTTAGCGGCTAAGGTATGTTCATTAATGATAATGTCATTTAGAAAAACACTGACAACAATGGCGATTAAAAACAGCTCAATGGCTTTTTGGGTGATATTAATCTCTTTTATAATCATAATTTTAAATACGGTTTTTGTGATACCTCACAAAAGCCACTTATTTCTTCCTTGAATTATTTTAGCTCAATATGAAGCTGTAGTTTGTCGATTTTATATCGCGAGTTAAATCAGTTCCTTAATCGCCCTACCAATACCATCTACCGTTAGCGGGTACATTTTGTTATCCATTAACTGCTGAATTATCGATATCGACTGATGATAAGACCAATGCTGCTGGGGTTGTGGATTTAACCAGGTCACTTTATTGAAGTGGCTTAATAGCCGATTCATATAATCACTGCCAGGTTTCTCGTTCCAGTGTTCAACACTGCCACCGCGGGCGACAATTTCATAAGGCCCCATTGTCGCATCGCCGACAAATATGACTTTATAATCTGATCCGTATGTTCTGATGACTTCTTCAAGGTCAATTGTTTGTTGATAGCGTCTGCTGTTGTCTTGCCATACTTTGTCATATAAACAATTATGAAAATAGAAAAATTTTAATTGTTTGAATTCAGTATGGGCGGCTGAAAAAAGCTCTTCACAGGTTTGAATGTAATCATCCATTGAGCCGCCAACATCAAAAAACATTAGCACTTTTACCGCATTGTGACGCTCAGGCTCCATGTGTACATCTAACAAGCCACCATTTTGAGCAGTGGAGCGAATAGTGGTGTTTATATCTAACTTTTCACTGGCACCAGTTCGGGCAAATTTACGTAATTTTTTTAATGCTAACTTGATATTACGGGTACCTAGCTCTCGGTCTTGGTCGAAGTTTTTAAACTCACGTTTATCCCAGACTTTAACGGCGCTATTGTTACGGTTACCCTCTTGCCCCACTCTTATGCCTTCAGGATTATAGCCATAAGCACCAAAAGGTGATGTTCCACCGGTACCGATCCATTTATTGCCACCAGCATGGCGTTTTTTCTGTTTTTCAAGTCGCTCTTTTAATGCCTTCATTAGCTGTTCAAGGCCACCTAAGGCTTTCAGCTGTTGCTTTTCTTCATCACTTAAATGCTTTTCAAATTCTTTATGTAACCAATCTTCAGGCAAGATTTGATCAAACACATTAATGCTTTCGATGCCTTTAAAGTATTCCGCAAAAGCGTTGTCATATTTGTCATAGTAAATTTCGTCTTTCACCATCACGATTTTGGCTAAGTTATAAAAATCTTCAACATTTGCAAACACCACGCCTTTTTTTAATAAGGCAATAAGATCTAATAACTCCCGCAAACTGCAAGGTACGTTATGTTTTTTCAACGTAAGAAAAAAATCAATAAACATGATTTCACTACCTTTCTTTAGCGATTAGCGGTTTCTACGACTCATAAAAGCGAGCTTTTCAAGCAATGACACATCTTGTTCATTTTTAAGTAGCGCACCAAATAACGGAATTACGTCTGAATTTTTATCCAATAGACTCGCTTGAGAAATATCATCTGATATTAATAGCTTGATCCAATCAATCAGTTCAGAGGTTGATGGTTTTTTCTTAATGCCATTGACCTCTCGTAAGTCAAAAAACACCTCTAAACTTTGCTTGAGTAGTTGTTGCTTCACATCTGGATGATGCACATCGATGATTTTTTCCATTTCGACTTTGGTGGGGAATTTAATGTAATGGAAAAAGCAGCGTCTTAAAAAGGCATCTGGCAGTTCTTTTTCATTATTTGAGGTAATGATGATAATCGGACGCTGTTTGGCTTTGATCACTTGCTGAGTTTCATAAACATGAAACTCCATCTTGTCTAATTCTTGCAGTAAATCGTTGGGGAATTCGATGTCAGCTTTGTCTATTTCATCAATAAGTAAGATGGGTCTTTGCTCTTCTTCAAAAGCCTGCCATAACTTACCTTTAACGATATAGTTTGAAATATCATGCACACGTGCATCACCTAATTGACTATCTCTTAGGCGTGACACAGCATCGTATTCGTACAAGCCTTGCTGCGCTTTAGTGGTCGACTTAATATGCCACTGATACAACTTACAATTTAAAGATTTAGCTAACTCTTCCGCTAATTGAGTTTTACCGGTACCCGGCTCGCCCTTAATCAATAACGGTTTTTCTAATGCTATTGCGGCATTCACAGCCATAGTGAGATCACTTGACGCAATATAGTTGTCAGTACTTTTAAACATGCTTTTACCTATTGGTGATAGTTATATTGTTAGTTTTAGTTCTAGTGCTATTTTTAGTTAGCGTTTTATTTACCGTGTCTTATTCGGTCCAGGGAAAAGATATTAGTTGTTTGTTGGTAGGCCTTATATTCAGGGCGTTTTTGCACTGAATAGAAATCAGAAGGCACTGCGCCAGTATAAACAACTAAGGTGGTGTGCATTATTTTGGAGGTGATCAGTAAACCTACACCTAATAATCCACATATAACCACCGATTCTTGTTGCTATAAAGCTAGCCATGATGGGATAGCGGTAATGACTAATCCATTCCACACCATCCATTCAGCAAAATAATTTGGATGACGACTAAATCGCCATAAGCCCACATTACAAACTTGATTGTTAATCCCTGTCGATTTCATTGCTTTCAAAAAAGCTAACTTTTGTATATCGGCAATAGTTTCCATCGCAAATGCAGCCAGCCACACAATAATACCGATAATCTCAAATATAGAAATTTGCGCGCCTGTATTGCTGCAATAATAAATGCAGGTAATGCCAAATACGACGCATTGGCCAAACCTTGTATTATCGCCTCTATTTGCTGCGCTAACGCCACGTTAGTTTTACCTGCTTTTTGCCAGCAACGTTTTTGGTATTCATAACGTGGCAATTCTTTTTGCAGGTGACCTGATGTCCACAGTTTTAACGCCCCAAACCTCATTCGGCTACCAGCAAAAATATAAGCCATACTGACTAATGCGACACGGGTTGAATCGCCGTCACTGTAACACCAAGTCATAATACCAATGAGTGTGAGCCCCATGGCCAACCTATATCAACCTAGGACATTCGGCCTGTACGCCATGTAGGTATACATACCACCAAGGTGAACATGAGTAATTGCAGCAAACCATTAACAAGATCAATTGTCGCCAAAGTATCACTAAATATTAAGAGTATCCAACCAGCAATAAAAACAAATAACGGTGTAAAGTATTTCATCTGTCATGTTTCCCCTACAGTTACGCAAGTTCAATAGCAACGGGTATACCATTAAGTACGGCATTACCCGTTAACGTGTCGACCTTACTTGCATCCGTTAAGTCATTCATACTGACACCCGCCTGTGTTGCTGCAACTGACATGCGTGTACCTTGTTGATTATGCCCCCAACCTTGAGGCATACACACCACGCCTTGGAGAATGTCATTGGTAATTGCGGCTTCTATGTGGATTTCACCCACCCGAGAACTCACCTTAAGCAATTGTCCTTGTTTAATACCGAGGGTTTGCGCATCTTGGGTATGGATCTCTAAGGTACAGGGATTTTTACCTTTAACTAAACGCGCCGAGTTTTGCGTCCAGGTATTGTGACTTTTCACTAAACGGCGGCCAATTAAATCAAATGGATATGTTTGATCTCTTGGCGCAGTGCTCATCAGTGCATTTAAGCGTGATAAATCATCGAGGTATATTCGCGGCGCTAAGTCTATTTTACCTGTAGCCGTTTTAATCCTTTGCTCAATACACGGCATCAATGGGCCCATATCAATCCCATGTGGATTATCAATCAGCTTTTGTAAACTCATACCTTCTTCGCCATAAGGCCCTTGGGTTAATTCCCTATCTAAGATCATCTCAGGGGTATAAGGATCCATGGGGGTATTGGTCATACGTGATGATATTTCTTTTAAAATTTGCCAGTCACTACGCTGATTAGCATTTTTTTCAAACAATGGCGCTGAGTATTTAACCGTGTTCCTTACTGAAAAAGAGTTAAAGAAGATATCAAAATGCGAATTTTCAACGCCAGTGGTGCCGGGTAGAATAATATCGGCGTATTTTGTGGTTTCATTAAGGTAGATATCCACCGACACCATGTAATCCAACTCAGTAAATGCATCCGCTAATTGCTTGCCATTGGGCGCAGACAGTACCGGATTGCCCGCAATAGTAATCAAACTCTTTATTTGACCTTCACCTGGTGTTTGTATTTCTTCAGCCAAGGTGGAGACTGGGAATTCCCCGTTAAAAAATGGCAGCTTTCTAACCCGAGAGTGATATTGGCCAAATGATGATTTATGCCCTTTTACGTGGTTTCTTAGTAAATCATAAGCAGGCTGAGGAAACATAGCGCCACCAGCACGATCAAAATTACCTGTGATGATATTCAGTACATTGGTTAACCATTGGCATAAACCACCAAAGGTTTGTGTTGAGGCGCCCATACGGCTATAACAAACGGCTGAATCTGCGGCGGTCATATCAGCAGCTAGCTGGCGAATACTCTGTGCATCGATACCAACAAATTCAGCAACATCTTCAGGCGCATAGTCTTTTGCGACAGATTCAAGTGTCTCAACACCATCAGTCATGGCGGCTAAGTGACGTAAATTAACCTTGTTAGACGCAAATACACAATGAATGAGGGCAAAAAGAAACAAGGCATCTTTTTCTGGGCGAATAAACAGATGTTGATCGGCAGTTTTAGCGGTGCGTGAACATTTAGGGTCTACGACAACGATCTTGCCGCCTCTTTTTTGAATCGCTTTCATGCGTCCGATAACATTGGGCGCGGTCATCATACTGCCGTTTGACACCACGGGGTTGCCGCCAATAATTAACATGAAGTCGGTGCGATCGATATCTGGTACCGGGATTAACATACCAGCACCAAACATGAAGTTAGATGCTACATGATGGGGTAATTGATCAGCCGAAGCTGAGCTAAAACGGTTTATGGTGCCCAAAGACTTTGAAAAGGGTTTTAGCATCATGGCATTGCCAAGGCTGTGGGCATTAGGGTTGCCCAAATAAACTGCCAATGCGTTTTTGCCATGTTTATGTTGAATCGCTTTGAATTTCTCGGTTATTTCATCAAATGCCTCTTCCCATGAGATATCAACCCAACCTGATGTAGTACGTTTAATGGGGGTTTTTAAGCGATCTTTGTCGTAATAAAAATCTTCTAACGCGGTGGCTTTAGGGCAATTGTAACCTTTACTAAAAGGATCGTTTTGATCGCCCTTTATCGATAAGATTTGTTTGTCTTGATATTTAATTTCCAAGCCACACATGGCTTCACAAATATTACAATTTCGGTAATGGGTTTTGACTTCATTCATGTTCATCCCTGACTTGGTTAATCTTACTTTTAAAATTTCCATAAAAAAGAGCAAAGCTTATTCACTTTACTCTTAATAGCAGTGTGGTTAAAAAAGGTCTTCAAACCACTTTTTAACCGAACCAATAACCACCATGGTTTTTAATTTAAATAACGCCATACTGTCGCCAGATTCAAGTGCTTCTTCGCCGCAGCGAGGATCTGAGCGTTGCAGCGCACCCGTCATGCTGTGATCGATTGGAATGGGTTCACAACCATGATTTGATTCACAGATAAAGTCCCACTTATCGCGAGCAGGTAAATGACAAGTAAAACAATTGCCGCCAAAACGGTTATTGACATCAACAAAGCCGCGATTAACTATTTTTGAGCCGTCCTCACTGACTTCTAACTCAAAAAATTCCCAATCACCTGTGACAGGAGATGAACCCGCCTTGCCTTTTACCATCACTTCTGTTGGTACCAACTGTACTACTGAGCCTGGAGGATATTTTGCGCCCTCAGGGGCATTGGCTACTGCCAATGTTGCGTCAAGATCACCAAGTATGTTGTCCACATAAAAATGCCTTACTGGTGTCATATCGCGGATACAGCTAAAGCTGTTTTCATCAATATCAATAGCAGCTTTAGCTGCATCTAATTCAATACCCACCTCTGCTAAATCATTAGCTTGTAACGTTACTGAGCCTGCTAAAAATAGCATAATAGAAACTGACAGTTGGCTTATGGGCAGTTTTTTAAATTTCATATATTTGTTCCTGTATTTCTTGTTATTTTTCAGATGGGTCACACTAAGAAACTAAGCTTTGTCATTAATGAATATCTATAATGATTGCTAAATCATGGCAGCGGAAAACAGATCAGGTCATTATGCCCCTGATCTGCTATTAAAGTATTGAAATTTAGAACGTTAAATTCAAATGCAATCTTACTACTAGGTTATTGACTAAGAACGAAGCTCTTTTCTAAGTACTTTACCGACATTACTTTTAGGTAATTCATCTAAGAAGGTCACTTCTTTAGGGCGCTTATAATTAGTCAGTAATTCAGTGCAGTGCTCATATACCGCGGCTTCGTCTAAATCAGGATCTTTTCTAACCACAAACACTTTGACCATTTCTCCAGTTGCATCACTTGGCGCTGCAACAGCAGCGGCTTCTAATATGCCTTCATGGCTAACGAGTACTTCTTCAATTTCGTTAGGGAAAACGTTAAAGCCGGAGACAATAATCATGTCCTTTTTACGGTCAACAATGGTAAAAAAGCCATTTTCATCCATGGTGGCAATATCGCCGGTTGCTAACCAGCCATCGATAAGGATTTCATCAGTAGCATCTTGGCGATTATGATAACCCTTCATCACTTGTGGGCCTTTAACCCACATTTCACCGGGATCACCATTGGCAACGTCTTCACCATCGGCGCCTACTAAGCGGATATCCGTTGACGAGGCTGGCACGCCAATGGAACCGTTATAACTTTGTTGGTTATATGGGCTCATGGTGACTAATGGGGCGCATTCTGTTAATCCATAACCTTCTAATAAGCGAGTCTTAGTTACTTTTTCCCACAGTTCTGCGACGGGCCGTTGGACTGACATACCGCCACCAAAGCCCATTTTAAGAGAACTAAAATCTAGTTTGTCAAAACCTGGGGTATGTAATAAGCCATTGAATAAGGTATTCACCCCTGTAATAGCAGTAAAAGGATATTTAGCTAACTCTTTAACAAAGCCGTCCATATCACGTGGATTGGTGATTAGAATATTTTTACCACCAAAAGGCATAAAGGCTAGGCAGTTCGATGTGAGTGCAAAGATATGATAAAGCGGCAAAGCCGTAATCATGATTTCTTTACCTATTTCATAAACATTCTTAGTTACAGCTTTAGATTGCTCTATATTTGCCACCATATTACGGTGGGTTAACATAGCCCCTTTTGATGGGCCTGTCGTGCCGCCGGTGTATTGTAAAAAAGCTAAATCAGCACCGACAATTTCAACTGGAGTAAAAGATAATTTACTGCCTAAAGCTAAGGCTTTATTAAATTTTATTGCTTGAGGTAAGTTATATTCTGGGACTTGTTTTTTTACATGTCTTAGCGCGGTATTAATTAAAGCACCTTTAATTGTTCCTAAGCGGTCACCTACAGCAGTGATAATCACTTGTTCTACAGCGGTCTTATCAATAACGGCTTGTAGTACATTGGCAAAGTTTTCGAGAATGAGAATAGCTTTGGCACCAGAATCCTTGAGTTGATGCTCAAGTTCCCGAGGAGTATAAAGCGGGTTAACATTGACGACAGTAAGCCCAGCTATCAGCGCACCAAACAGCGCAATGGGATATTGCAATAAATTAGGGATCATAATGGCAAATTTATCACCTTTTACTAGCCCTAGCTCTTGTTGTAGATAGGCCGCAAAATCAGTAGCCTGTTGCTCAAGTTCTGCATAGCTAATAGCAACATCCATATTAACGAAGGCGGTGTTGTCTTTATATAACTTGGTATATTTAAAAAACAACTCAGCTAATGAACTGTATTTATCTGGATCAATCTCAAATTCAACCCCAGGTGGATAACTTTTTTCAAGCCAAATCTTTTCCATAATACTTGCCTCTTATTTATTATTGTTAAACCTTAAAGCACTTCAAACAAGCCCGCTGCACCTTGTCCGCCACCAATACACATACTTATGACTACGTATTTAACCCCACGACGCTTACCTTCAATTAATGCATGCATTACCATTCGAGTGCCACTCATACCATACGGGTGGCCGATAGAAATTGCACCACCATTAACGTTTAACCGATCTTCTGGAATATTTAAGTATTCTGCGCAATACAACACTTGAACAGCAAAAGCTTCGTTTATTTCCCACAAACCGATGTCATCCATGGTTAAGCCGTGACGCTCGAGTAATTTAGGAATGGCATAAATAGGACCAATACCCATTTCATCGGGTTCACAGCCTGTCACCACTGAACCGCGATAAACCCCTAATGGTTCAAGACCTCGCTCTTTGGCGAGTTCACGCTCCATAACAACCACTGCAGCAGCCCCATCTGATAACTGTGATGCGTTACCGCCAGTTATGGAGCCATTGTCTTTAACGACTTTTAAACCCGATAAACCCGCTAAATTGGTTGATGGACGATTGCCTTCATCTTTAGACAAAGTGACTTGTTGCTGAGTAATGGCGCCAGTTTGTTTATCCATGACTAATTTAGTGCAAGTTACTGGCACTATCTCATCATCAAACTTTCCAGCCGCTTGCGCTGCTGCAGTACGTTGTTGTGATAATAAAGCGTAGTGGTCTTGTTGTTCTCTAGAAATGTTATACCGCTTTGCGACTACTTCAGCAGTATCAAGCATCGGCATATAAATGGCGGGGCGATAAGCTTTTACGTTTGGATCAACTACCCTGTAGCTATTTATTTTATCGTTTTGCACTAAACTGAGGGATTCACAGCCCCCTGCGACAACGATTTGCGAACCATCACAGACAATTTGGTTGGCCGCGATTGAAATCGACATTAAGCCTGAAGAACATTGACGATCAATTGTCATTCCGGGAACTGAAACGGGTAAATTAGCCGCCATGGCAACCTGACGGCCAAAATTCATTCCTTGATTGCCCTGAGTTAACACCACGCCAAAGATGCAGTCATCAATATCACTTGGCTCAATTCCAGCTCGTTCTATGGCGGCTGTGACCGTAGCAGCTGCTAAAGTCGGCGCAGAAAGATCGTTAAAAGCGCCCCGATAAGCTTTGCCTATCGGTGAACGTGCAGCTGAAACTATGACGGCTTCTCTCATAAATCCCCTCTCTTATTTTAATTATTTTAGTTTTTATATTGTTAGGTTCGGTATAAAGCAAACAAAACTGAGTCGCTAAATTTATTATGATTGTATGTAAAATTATTAGTTTAAGAATTAGTGCTAAGATTGCATAAACGCCATTGCTTTCATAACAAATTTCTCACCTTGCTTGGCGCCTGAAGTGAGTTCTGTTTGGCTTTCTTGCGCCGTTAACTCATCCCAATGAGCACGGACTTGTTCTGGGGTTTGTGAAGATTGAGGTAAAAAGCACCCGTCCGTTTCAAAGATGCTTGCGCTAGAATACCCGCCAGCTCCGGCACATAAAATGAATCGATTAGGCGCTTCATCATCACATAAGGTTAGCATCCCAGCAGTTACCGCCTCAGGTGCGAATGCTTTTACAATTTCTTCTGGCATTAAATCTTCCGTCATTCGTGTACCTGCAGTAGGCGCTAACGCATTAATTCGAATGTTATTTTTAGCGCCTTCAAGTACTAAGGTATTCATCAAACCTAACACCGCCATTTTTGCAGCGCCATAATTTGACTGGCCAAAGTTACCGTACATGCCACTTGAGGATGTGGTCATCACAATACGGCCATAATTTTGCTGTTTCATGATTTCCCAAACAGCTTTAGTGCAGTTCACGGAGCCCATAACGTGGACATCCATCACTAACTTGAAGTCATCGAGGCCCATTTTAGAAAATGATTTATCGCGTAAGATACCAGCATTGTTGATAAGAATATCAACCCGCCCCCACTTCGCCATGGCCTGCTGCACCATGTCTTCCACTTCGTTAAAATTAGCCACATTAGCACCATGGCTTATGGCTTCTCCGCCCATAGTCTCAATCAATCTAACCACTTCTTGAGAGGCTGCACTTGAAGCGCCGCTGCCATCTCGAGCGCCGCCTAAATCGTTAACCACCACCTTGGCACCTCTTCTGGCTAACTCTAATGCGTGAGAACGCCCTAAACCATTTCCAGCGCCAGTAACTATTGCCACTTTTCCGTCAAAACTCATCGTCATAATGATTTCCTAATTGTTATATTTCTTTCTTGTTATTGTGGTTCCAGAAAAGTCTTTATTTAACCATTTGTACTGAAATCCATTGAGCAACCAGCGCTGGTGTATCACAGCCTTCTATTTCTATTGTTACTTCGGTAGATAATCTAAATTGTCCTAGTTTTTTCTCTTCAATAGATAAGGTTTTTGCAAAAGCACGAACACGACTGTTAACCGTTACAGGTTGTAAAAATCGCACTTTATCGAAACCGGCATTTAAGCCCATATAAAAACCATCGATGATGACGCTGAAGTCTTCGGCAAAATGAGACAACATAGACAAAGATAAAAAACCGTGAGCAATGGTGCTGCCGAAGGGGGTCGATTTGGCTTTTTGTTCATCTACATGGATAAATTGATGATCGAGCGTGCAATCTGCAAATTGGTTTATTTGCTCTTGAGTAATGGTATGCCAATCAGTAGCCTCAGTTTGAAAGCCGATATACTTTCCAATGTCTTCTCTATTAATTACTGTTGGCATTATGTTGTCATTCCCTTGTCACATTTAATTAATGAATAAAAATTAAGCATTAACTCATGCTAATGTGAGCAACAAGATTAAACAAATGAATAGTTTTGATACCTTCACATTCCCGTAGCGAATAGTAGATGTGGAAGTTAAAAAGATAAATTGAATGAAAATTTACCCTGATAATAAAAAAGCATGACTGATAAAATCAATCATGCTTTTGAGGGGGTTATAAATTAATTTATAAGTTAAGCTTCAAAATCACCAGATACACAATACAACCTTTAAAACCAATCAGGTTGCATATCAAAACTTGTACTGTCAGAGGTTAACAAAATGGTTGACCAGTGCTCAATTTTCGGTAGTTCAAATCGATAAAAATATTGCTGAGCCTGCAGCTTACCTTGATAAAAGTTTTCATCTGCTTGATGCGGCTTTTTACTGAGTGCTTCTGTGGCTACTATCGCTTGTTTTAACCATAGCCATGCAATAATAATGTGGCCAAACAATTCCAGATATTTAACTGAATTGGCTAATGCTAAGTCTATATTTTCAGTCGACATTGCCGTTAATACTGAGTCAGTAGTAACTTTTAATAACCTTACTGCATCACTTAACCGACTCGAAAACACTTTTAAATTTGGGTGTTTTTTTGCTACAGCAATGGTTTTAGTTATTTCGTCCAATGTTGCTATATAACCCTGCATCTTGTTCATAGGCACTTTGCGGGTCATTAAATCTAATGATTGAATGCCTGTTGTGCCTTCGTGTATCGGATTAAGACGGTTATCACGATAGAACATTTCCAC
Organism: Shewanella sp. 10N.286.51.B8; assembly: GCF_041469325.1. Classification (NCBI taxonomy): domain Bacteria; kingdom Pseudomonadati; phylum Pseudomonadota; class Gammaproteobacteria; order Alteromonadales; family Shewanellaceae; genus Shewanella; species Shewanella sp. 10N.286.51.B8. Next base: position 23,063 of record NZ_JBFRKG010000062.1, on the reverse strand, counting down.
AGGATGCTCATTAATATAACCATGGCCTCCCATTACCTGAATCGCATAGGAGTTGGCTTTAGGCCCATATTCAGATGGCCAGGTTTTAATGATGGGGGTTAAAAAGTCTAATAGCGTGTGAGCATATTGTCGTTGCTCTATGGTTGGCGCTGTTTTCTCGTCATCACTTAATTGGGTGCCGTATAACACTAATGATAAAGCACCTTCTGCAATGGCCTTTTGCGCTAATAGCATACGTTTTACATCTGCATGCTCAATAATATTGACCATAGGGGATAACGGGTCTTTACAAGAAGGTAAACGACCTTGTGGACGGTTTTTGGCATAATCAACTGAGTACTGATAACCGGCGACAGCAAGTACAGCGCCACTCATGCCGACCATGATGCGGGCTTCATTCATCATGTGAAACATGTATTTCAAACCGCAATGTTCTTCACCCACCAAGTAACCTATTGAACCATTTTTTTCACCAAAACTCAGCGCCGTTGAGGTTTGCGCCCGGCCGCCCATTTTATGAAATAATCCTGCCAATGCCACTTCATTATCGTTACCGATTGTGCCGTCTTCATTTAATAAAAATTTAGGGACGACAAAAAGTGAAATACCTTTTACCCCTTGCGGTGCGCCACGGAGACGGGCAAGCACCAAATGGACGATATTTTCACTGAGATCGTGATCACCGCCCGAAATAAATATTTTATTACCCGTTATGCGATAACTGCCATCTTCAGCTTTAATCGCTTTGGTGGTTAAATCCCCTAAACCAGAGCCACTTCCCGGTTCAGTCATCGCCATGGTACCCATGAAGCGACCTTCACGCATTGGTTTAACCCAGGTTTCAATCAGTTCATCACTGCCGTGGGCTTCAAGTAAATTGGCGTTTGCCGTTGTTAGCATGTTGTAACCCATACCTACGCCCCCAGCCACACTAAGATAAGCGCCAGCTGCACTGGCGACAATTGGCGGCAGTTGCATTCCACCGACATCGTAATCTGCGGTGGCTGCAGCAATACCTGATTCATTGACGGCATCAATAGCAGGTTTTAATTCAGGTATGAGATGCACTTTAGTGCCATCAAATGTCGGTTGATGTGTATCTAACTTTTGGCGAATGGGAAGAAAATGCTTCTCTGCAATGGCTTTAGCGGTATTAACGACTTCATTAAATGTTTGTCGATCATGATCTTGGTAACGCTCACGAGTAATCAAAGCCTCACTATCAAACAGTTCATAAAGCATAAATTCAAGATCGCGTTGATTCATTAAACTAGCTGGCATAATTTGTTCTCTTTATTGGTCAAAAACTCGCTGTAAATCCTGTAAAACAGTGATTCCCTAAGCGTGACTAACTCACTCTGGCTAAAAGTTGCCTTTTAAAGGGCTGATACTCCGCCATCTACTGCGATACATTGGCCTGTCATATAGGTATTTGCTGGCGATAGCATCATCAACATCACCGCGACTATTTCTTTGGGCTCACCGAGGCGTTTCATAGGTGCGCCGCGGCTCATTTTTTGTTGCTGCTCAGCATCTGCAAAATTGGTGACCATAGGGGTTAGCGTAAAGAATGGACAAATTGCATTAACCCGTATATTGGCGCGGCCATATTCAACCGCAGCGGTTTTGGTTAAGCCAATAACCGCGTGTTTTGCCATTGAATAAGCACTGCCTAATGCCGCGCCGCCAATACCCGCCATAGAACTGACATTAAGAATGACCCCTTCTCCTTGGGTCAGCATTTGTTGTATTTGATGACGCATGCCAAATTGCACACCTTTAACGTTTACCGCAAATTGGCTATCCATAATAGATTCATCTATCTGATGAAACGGCATAAACTCATGGGCAACCCCGGCGTTATTGACTCCAATATCTACACGACCAAATACCTCCATGGCAGTGTCTACCATTAATTTACACTGGTCATTTTTTGAAACATCGCATTTCATGGCTAGAATTTCTGCGCCTGTTGCCGCAATATCATCTGCCACTTTATGAACACCTGCTTCATTGATATCGCTGATCACTAGTTTAGCGCCGCGATTTGCTAGTTCTTGGGCAAGTAGTTGTCCAAAACCTTGTGCCGCCCCGGTTATGATGGCGACTTTACCGCTAAAATCTAATAATGGATCCATGAGATAACTCCTGTAATTCGTGGTTTATTTGGTTATAGCAGTGAAAGCTGCAAGTTATTTTTGGGCGATTACTTGTAGGGCCATTTTTGCTAACGGTTCGACAAATGCGCCGACTTTATTAGCATTTTCGTTTGATGCATTGCCTTGGGATGCGCGTTTAGCAACGCCTTGAGCAATAGCGGCTAACCTGAAGAAACTAAATGCGAGATAAAACACCCAATTTTCAATGCGCTCGATACCCATTCTTTGGCAATATCGGGCTACATATTCCTCTTCGGTAGGGATACCTAAACTAGTACGATCGACACTTTTCAATCCGTCGATGCTACCCATACCTGCAGGCATTCTTAGTTGCATACATTGATAAGCTAAATCAGCATACGGGTGGCCTAACGTTGATAATTCCCAATCCAGCAGTGCAATGACCTTGGCTGAGTCTTTGGCAAACATCATATTGTCTAGGCGAAAATCGCCATGGACTAGACAGCTTCGACCGTCATCATTAGGTAAATTCGCTTCTAGCCATTGGCTTAGATCATTCATCGCTTTAATGGGGGTAATTTCAGTCTGGCGGTATTGAGAAGTCCAACGGGCTAATTGACGCTCAAAATAGTTACCTGCTTTACCATAATCACTTAACCCTACCTGCTCGACATCAACACTATGCAGCGCTACCAATACTTTGTTCATTTCATCATACATTGCTGTACGTTGCTCATTCGTGGCTATGTCAGATAAAGATGCACTCCAATACACAGTGCCATCGCAATACTCCATCACATAGAACATCGAGCCGATGATGTTTGGGTCCTCACATAAGTGATATACCTTTGCGACTGGCACCTTAGTATCTTGCAATGCTTTGATCACTTTATATTCGCGATCCACAGCATGGGCTGACTTTAGCAACTTGCCAGGTGGTTGCCTGCGCAGCACATAGTTACCTGTTGCCGCTTGCAATTTAAACGTCGGGTTAGACTGGCCACCGGCAAACTTTTCAAGCGTAATGGGACCCTTAAAACCCGCAATATGGCGCTCTAGATACTGAGTTAATTGTTTAAGGTCTATTAAATTATCGTCTAACATTGGCAATTCTCTTTTAGACCACTTAGGGTCAATAGTTAACTTAATTTAGTGTCGCGAATCAAAACCACTTCACCCTTTTGATTACAGTCAGGTGATGCCAGATGTTAATTCGCTACCTTCTTAACTAAGTCACGTCCCAGTTGCATCATATGCACCTGATCGGGTCCATCAGCTAAACGTAAGGTTCGTTGCCCAGCCCAAGCATGAGCTAAAAATGTATCTTGGCTAACACCCACAGCCCCATGACATTGGATTGCACGGTCGATGACATCAAGGGACATATTCGGGGCAACAATTTTAATCATGGCGATTAAATCTTTAGCGGCTTTATTGCCTTCGGTGTCCATTTTTTGGGCTGCTTTTAACGTCATCAATCGCGCTTGTTCAATCTGACAGGCTGACTTTGCAATATCTTCACGTACCGATTGTTGTTTTATCATCGGCTGACCAAACACAATGCGTTCACTGACACGTTTACACATTAAATCTAAAGCCCGCTGGGCGATGCCAACTGAGCGCATGCAATGATGTATCCGCCCAGGGCCTAAGCGACCTTGAGCGATTTCAAAACCTTTGCCCTCACCAACAATAATGTTTGCAACAGGTACACGGACATTGTCAAACATGACTTCAGCGTGGCCTTCTGGCGAGTCATCAAAACCAAATACCTTCATCGGCCTGACTAAAGTCACACCAGGGGTATCCATTGGTACCAGCACCTGTGACTGCTGTACGTAGCGATTGCTATTTGTTGGATCCGTTTTACCCATCACAATCATAATTTCACATTGCTTGCGGCATGCGCCACTGATATAGAATTTACGGCCATTAATGACATATTCATTACCGTCACGTTCTATACGTAATTCAATATTGGTCGCATCACTTGAAGCGACTTCTGGCTCTGTCATCGCAAAAGCTGAACGAATTTTGCCTTCCAGTAATGGTTCTAACCATTGTTTCTTTTGGGCTTCGTTACCGTAACGAGCTAATACTTCCATATTGCCAGTGTCAGGTGCAGCGCAGTTAAACACTTCAGGCGCCCACATGACTCGGCCCATTAACTCTGCCAGCGGTGCATATTCAAGGTTGGTTAACCCTGCACTATATTTGCCATAGGTAACCGGTAAAAATAAATTCCATAAGCCTTCCGCTTTTGCGATTGCCTTGAGCTCTTCCATTAAAGGAGGGGTTGACCAAGGTTCAAGTTCAACTTGTTTATGCATTGCTGCTTCGTTAGGAAAAATATGTAAATCCATAAATTTGCTGACACGTTTCATTAGCTGCTGAACTTTAGGACTGTATTCAAAATCCATTTTATTCCCCTTTCAATCTGAACATCATTTTTTGCATTACAAACAGTGCAGTACGCAGGTCATGTCGTCAGTTAACAATCAACTAAGCGACATCAGTGATTTTTTGTTAAATGGTTTAATCTCGTCTATCGCATTGGACTTAATCTTATTTACCCACTGCGGATCAACGAGTAAAGCGCGGCCAATACCCACTAAGTCAAACTCATCGTTATTTAAACGGATCAGTAATTCATCAATACCCGTTGGGTTAGATGTGCCAGAAAGATCGGCGTTACCTTCACCGATAAAGTCAGCATCTAAACCAACATTACCCACTGTAATAACGGGTTTATTGGTAAGCTTTTTAGTCCAGCCCGCTAAATTAAGATTTGAACCTTTAAACTCAGCAACCCAAAAGCGTCGGGTACTTGCGTGGAATATATCGACACCGGCATTGCTGAGTAAACATAAGAAAGTTTCTAATTCCTCAGGGGTTTGGCAAAGCTTGGCGCTATAATCTTGTTGTTTCCACTGAGAAAATCGGAAAATAATTGTAAAGTCTGCACCTACAGCTGCACGTATGGCTTTGACAATCTCAACACCGAAACGAGTGCGATTTTCAAGTGAGCCACCATATTTATCATGGCGTTGGTTGGTGCCTTCCCAGAAAAACTGATCAACTAAGTAACCATGTGCCCCATGCACTTCGATAGCATCAAATCCAATATTTTTCGCATCCAATGCTGCTTGGGCAAATGAAGCAACAACGTCATCAATATCGGCCTGAGTCATAGCGACACCATTTTCTGCGCCAGGTTTGTATAAACCAGACGGACTATGGGCAGGCGCTTCTTTATCTGGACCTATGCCTAATTTTCTGACAGACCCCACATGCCAAAGCTGAGGGGCAATTTTTCCGCCAGCGGCGTGTACTTCATCTACCACATGCTTCCAGCCTGCAAGGGCCTTCTCTCCATAAATCGCGGGCACGTTTTCATAACCGTTAGCCGCTTTATGGGAAATAAAGGTACCTTCGGTAATAATTAAACCTACATCACCTTCTGCGCGGCGACGATAGTAAGCCGCAACATCTGCAGTAGGCACATAGTTTGGCGAAAAGGCACGTGTCATTGGTGCCATCACGGTTTTATTTTTTAATGACAAACTTTTGCTGCTGAAAGATTCAAATAGTTTATCGATACTATTATTGGTGTTATTCGGAGTGCTGTTGTTAGAAATAGTGCTGTTGCTTGAAATAGTGCTGTTTTGACTGCTCATAATTTTTTCCTAACACGGGTTTTTATTGGTTATTGTTTTTAGTTATTTGATGCGAATTGACTGCTATTAATAACGGTTTTTGCCATAATCTCGTTAATTAACCGATTAAATAGCCACCATCCACATTAATCGCGGTGCCTGTGGTATAGCTAGAAGCGTTAGAGACGAGATACAATACTGTGCCGGCCATTTCGTCTGGCTGCGCCACACGTTTCATTGGCACGTGATGCATCATTTGTTTGAGGATTTTAGGGTTGTCGACTAATGCCGAGGCAAATTTAGTATCTGTGCCGCCAGGTAGTAACGCATTAACTCGAATATTAAACTGAGCACATTCTTTGGCAAAAGCGTGCGTCATTGAAATTACCGCAGCTTTGGTTATCGAATATATACCTTGATAATCACCCGGGATAACGCCATTAACGGATGCCACATTGACAATAGATCCACCGCCACTTTGCTTCATCAATTTAGCGCCTTGGGTAGACATAAAGAAATAGCCACGAATGTTAACGTCGACAGTTTTTTGAAAGGCACTTAAATCAGTATCCATAATGTGGCCGAAATATGGATTAGCGGCGGCATTGTTCACTAAAATATCTAACTTGCCATGCTTTTGTGTAATAGCGGCAAACAGCGAGTCTATTTGTTCCATCTCACCAATATGACATGCAATTGCCTCTGCACTGCCGCCAGCGATAACAATGTCATCGACCACTTTATTACACGCATCAAGTTTTCGACTTGAAACGATAACATGCGCGCCGTACTGGCCTAAAAGTTTCGCAATACTTTCACCAATACCACGACTCGCGCCAGTGACTAATGCTACTTTCCCTGTTAAATCAAATAAGTTGATCTCTGCCATGCTTAATCCCTATCTATTTTTAAGTTGTTTTATGCGGCGTTATCTAAAGGTTACCCAGTCTTCTCCTGCTTGCTCTAAATGACTATAATTATTTAAATAATCGATACTTAGCATCTGTTCTGAAAATAATAATTTAGTGACACTGGTATTTCTAACCTGCTGATTTATCATCAATAATTCTTTATTGGTTAATTTAAGGATATGTTGAATGATGACTGAAATTGTTCCGCCGGAAGTAAATACCAATATATCTTTTGATTTTTTTGCATTGTCATCATTAGCACTAAGCTGGCGTTTAGTGGCCAACTCTTGATCTATTATATTTTGTAGCGCACGGATGCAGCGTAACTTGAACTGCGGCCAGCTTTCTTTATATTCGTCATGTTTATCACTGAACATCCAGCGTTCTAACGCCAGTGCAAATTCTTTTTGAAAGGTTTTATTGGGGTGCTGCAATTTATTGATATCTTCACTCATCTTGGGGAAGTTTTGCCATTGAGGGTGGTGTTTTTTTAAAATATCAACATGGTCAAATTCATTAAAGCCCGAGTGAATAATCATCGGGACTGTGCTGGTTTGATAACCTTTATTAAATCCAGATAATGTTTGCCCATGGCGTAACAGATCGCCACAATAAAACTTACTTGGCTGGGCTCTTGCGCGCCAATATTCACCAAGAAGCTGTGCTTGTTGTTCACCTTTTTTTGACAGCTGATCGTAATCAGCACTTCCAAAAGAAGCTTGCCCATGTCTTATCAAATATATTGCAGCCATATAAATACTCAGTGTGATATTGGGTTTTAAGCAGCGAAACAAAAAACGTTTATTGATGCTTCAATTTGTTTATAGCTTTTAATTACCACCTGCACGTTTATTGACTAACAACTGCTGGTGGTTTAGTTACCTTTGTAATCGGGCTGTTTAAAATCGACATGACTATGCTAAGGTTGCAACCTAGATTAAACAAATGAATAGTTCTTATACCCTACTATTTATATTTTAAATAGTTAGGCTGATAAATTTTGACCAGCGTAGGTTGAATTTTTTTGATTAAAGTTAGCAGTGTAGATTTTTAGCAAGGATGCAATGGTGTCAGCATGAAAATAGATTTAAATTTGTTTGTGGTTTTTGATGCAATTTATTGTGAGGGAAATATTACAAAAGCGGCTTCTGTACTAAATTTGTCTCAACCCGCAGTCAGTCATTCCTTAGGTAAGTTGCGTGCTCACTTTGATGATGCTTTATTTGTGCGACAAGGTAATGAAATGAGACCGACGCCGGTGGCAAAGAATGTTATTGCGGATGTGCGTGAAGCCTTACATCAGCTACAGGTTTGTTTGGTGCAATCAAGGCAGTTTGAGCCGTCAACCTCCCGTGAAAATTTTTCACTGTCATTGCATGGTTCATTAGAACCCTACTATTTACCGCCACTACAGCAAAGTTTATCTAAAGAGTCTCCGACGATAAATCTACGCAGTAATAAACGCGTAAGGCGTAGTGATTTAGAAAATAAATTAGCCAGTGGCGATATCGATTTAGCCATTGATGCACTTATTCCTGTTAGCAATAATATTTTGCATACCCAACTAGAACTAGATCAAGTGGTGGTGGTGGCACGCAAGGAGCACCCTACTATTAATAGCAGCTTAGATTTGGATACTTATTTACATCTTCAACATGTTTTAGTGTCTTCGCGCTCAACAGGGCCAGGACTTGAAGATTTTGAATTATCACGCTTAGGCTTACATCGTAAAATATCATTACGCTGCCAACATCCTTTTTCGGCATGCCGTATTATCACCAATAACGATATGTTGCTCACATTGCCTAGAAGAGCAGCTGAGATGTACAGTGAATTGTTTGATATCAACATTTATCCGATGCCTGTTGAATTGCCGGGCATTGACGTGCATTTATATTGGCATGTGAATGTCGATAAAGAGCCCGCTAATAAGTGGCTTCGTAATAAAATGATTATGGCGGCATCAAATAACTAAACTAACAATTAATTGGCCCGTTAAAAGCTTGTCAGTAACTGAACCTAGACTTAATCAATAATATTGGCTTTGATTTGAAAGTTTGATGCAAGCTGTAGTTAAGCACTGTTAACGTTTTGAGGTACCAACTCGTCATCTACTAATGAAGTTTGACATTCACTATGTCGGTAGTACTAACTTGGTTTAAAGAAGGTGATTTTAGTTTTCATAATGCTCAAATCACCCTAACTCAGAAAACATTTCTATTAAGTTGTTAGGGTTATCGGCAGGATGCTGGCAGTGTATCCGTTCTTTACAACTGAGCAGACATAATTGCCATAACTGTTGCTTTGTTTGAGTGTCTAAACTTCTAAAGTCAGCAACGCACAATTGGCCTGATTGAATTAACTTAGCAAGTTTATCGATGGATATTGAAATGTTTAATTGGGACATACTATTTTCTCAATTGATTTTTTGGCTATTATAACCAATTGAGAATGATTATCAATAAGGTTCAGCCTTTATCTTTGACTATTTATTGTCAGCTAAAAAATCAAACCATGTTGATTGCGGCTTTCCGTCAATTGAATAGTTAACTAGCGCGCGCCAAACCATATAATTACTACTACAGGAACCGTAAATAGCACTACCTTTATAGTGGTTAGGATTACTGTTTTTTTCTGCAGTAAGATTTACCGGTATTACCCCCATAAACATGTCTCTTCCTTCGATTCGCATTTTTACATCAGTGACAGGGACGGAAAAGTGTAAATCAATACTCAAAGGTTTTTCACTTGGTGTGAAAACGGGGTTAATCATCAGCATAATGTCGATACCGTTAACATTTAACTTACATACCCCTTGTTGAAATTGGCACAAACTGCTGTCTATTGCATCAGATGTTACTGTTTTAGTGTTTGATTGAGGATTACATCCACCTAAAAACACTATAAAAAAAGAGCCAACAATCCATTTTGTTAAAAACTGCACAACTTTTAACCTCTCGATTCATATTGATAACATTATCTTTAGGAAATTGATCTAGATCAAGTTTACACCTAGCTCACATATATCTTTTTTGACTTAGCTCAAGTATCATTGCATTGCCTCGTGATAGTTATAAAAAACATGAGGTAACACCTTGACAATAATTAAAAAAGCAACTCTAAAACAGATACTTTTTTAACCACCTGTCACCCTAAACAGGTAAAGATCTTTCTTTACTAATTTTAAAGTAAAAGTAATAAGCCGTGGAAGCATTATGATGAACCATTCCCAGCCTACAGGCGCTGATTACAATTACACCGTTGTTCGCCAATTTGCATTAACCACAGTATTGTGGGGAATCGTTGGTATGGCAGTTGGTGTATTGATTGCGGCCCAGTTAATCTGGCCACAACTAAACTTTGAAACTCCATGGTTAACGTATAGTCGTTTACGACCTTTGCATACGAATGCCGTGATTTTCGCGTTTGGTACTTCAGCCCTTTTCGCAACATCCTACTATATCGTACAACGCACTTGTCAAACCAAACTGTTTGCACCTAAATTAGCTGCTTTCACGTTTTGGGGATGGCAAGCCATTATCCTCTCTGCTGCAATTACATTACCAATGGGTTTCACCTCTGGTAAAGAATATGCAGAACTTGAGTGGCCAATTGATATCGCCATTACCATTGTCTGGGTGAGTTATGCAATTGTGTTCTTTGGTACCATTATCAAACGAACAACATCGCATATTTACGTTGCAAACTGGTTCTTCGGTGCTTTCATCATTACGGTTGCAGTATTGCACATTGTTAACTCAATGGCGGTACCAGTAAGCTTATTCAAATCCTATTCAATGTATTCTGGCGCAGTAGATGCCATGGTGCAGTGGTGGTATGGCCATAACGCTGTTGGTTTCTTATTAACAGCAGGTTTCTTAGGTATGATGTACTACTTTGTACCTAAGCAAGCTGGTCGTCCGGTATATTCTTACCGTTTATCAATTGTTCACTTTTGGGCATTGATTGCGTTATATATCTGGGCAGGTCCGCATCATCTTCATTACACTGCTTTACCTGATTGGACACAAACATTGGGTATGGTGATGTCGCTAATTTTATTCGCACCTTCTTGGGGCGGTATGATTAACGGTATTATGACACTGTCTGGTGCTTGGCATAAACTGCGTACAGATCCAGTATTACGTTTCTTAGTTGTTTCATTATCTTTCTATGGTATGTCTACCTTCGAAGGACCAATGATGGCAATTAAAACCGTAAACGCACTGTCTCATTACACTGACTGGACTGTTGGTCACGTTCACTCTGGTGCGCTTGGTTGGGTTGCGATGGTTTCAATTGGTTCTTTATACCATTTAATTCCTGTGCTATTTGGTCATGGCCGTATGTACAGTACTAGCCTAGTTAACGTCCATTTCTGGTTAGCGACAATTGGTACAGTTTTATACATAGTATCAATGTGGATCTCTGGTGTGATGCAAGGTCTAATGTGGCGCGCAGTTAACTCTGACGGTACTTTGACTTATAGCTTTGTTGAAAGCTTAGAAGCATCTTATCCGTTCTACTTTGTTCGCTTTATTGGTGGTGTGTTCTTCTTAACGGGTATGTTTATCATGGCGTATAACGTGTTGCGTACCGTTAATGCCCCTAAAGACACCCTTCCAGCATTAGCTGAAGCCAAAGCATAAGGAGCAGAACGATGAAATTTAATCATGAAATAATCGAAAAAAACATCGGCCTGCTTGGTATTTTTACTGTAATCGCAATTAGTTTCGGTGGTCTAGTACAGATCACCCCTTTGCTTTTCCAAAAAGATACTACTGAACCAGTTGAAGGTTTAAAGCCGTACAATGCTTTGCAGATTGAAGGTCGTGATATTTATGTCCGTGAAGGTTGTTACAACTGTCACAGCCAAATGATCCGTCCTTTACGTGCCGAAACTGAACGTTACGGTCACTACTCTGTTGCTGGCGAATCAGTTTGGGACCACCCATTTCAGTGGGGGTCTAAACGTACTGGTCCTGACTTAGCCCGTGTTGGCGGTCGTTACAGTGATAAATGGCATGAAGTGCATTTAATCGACCCACGTAGTGTAGTGCCTCAATCTAATATGCCTGCTTACCCTTGGTTAGCAGATACCAAATTAGATGGAAAACTAACGGGCAATAAAATGCAAATCTTAAGTAATTTCCACCCGGATCATAATTTGTATACCGCGGAAGAAATTGCAGGTGCTGAAGCTGCTGTTAAAGGCAAAACTGAACTTGAAGCGTTAATTGCTTATCTTCAGTCTTTAGGTCATGCACTGAAATAAGGAGGCAGTTATGGATTATGGAACATTACAAGGCATTCTAACCATTATTGTTATGGTGGTATTTGCCGGTATTTTCTATTGGGCTTATAGCTCAAAAAGCAAAGCCAAATTTGATGAAGCTGCTAATCTGATTTTTTCTGAAGAAGAAATCGCGACACGCGCTAATAATTCAGGAGATAATAAGTAATGAGTATCTTTTGGAACGTTTGGATTATTTTTCCAACATTATTAGTTATCGCCGGTTGTTTTTTCCTGCTTAGAGCTTGCTCTAAGAACAACACAGGAATTGATGAAGGGGAATCAATGGGTCATAGCTTTGACGGCATTGAAGAACTTAATAACCCACTACCAAAGTGGTGGTCTTATATGTTCTACATCAGTATCGTGTTTGGTTTGATTTATCTAGCACTTTACCCCGGTCTTGGCAGCTATCAAGGGCTATTTGGTTGGACAAGTTCGAACCAAAGTGTTCGTTCAATCGAAGAGTCTAAAGCAGCGGTTGAGTTAGCTACTGCAGAGCAACGCCTTTCTCAGTACGATCGTGAAGTCGCAAGTGCTGACAAGCAATACGGCCCTATCTTTGCTGCTTATTTAGCTACGCCAATTGAAGAGCTAGTTAAAGACGAAGAGGCACTTAAAGTTGGTGGGCGTTTATTCCTACAAAACTGTGCTCAATGTCATGGTTCGGATGCTCGCGGTAGTGTTGGCTTCCCAGATTTAACCGATGGTAATTGGTTATATGGTGGCGATCCTGCAACTATTAAGACAACGCTGATGAATGGTCGTAACGGCATGATGCCTCCTAAAGGCGGATTACCCATCGAAGATAGTGAAATTCGTGGCTTAGCTGAATACGTGTTTAAACTATCAGGACGTGATCATGACGCTACGTTAGCAGCTCAAGGTCAAGGTTCATTCATGAAAGGCTGTTTTGCTTGTCATGGTATGGATGGCACTGGTAATAAGTTTATGGGCGCACCTAATTTAACTGATGATGCTTGGTTATATGGCGGAAGCCGTTTACAAGTTATGCAATCAATTGCAAATGGTCGTTCAGGTGTTATGCCAGCGTGGAAAGATATCCTAGGTGAAGAAAAAGTTCATGTAGTATCTGCATACGTTTATAGCTTATCAAACAAATAGTTACAGCTTGATAACAAAAAAGGCCTCGTTTAAACGAGGCCTTTTTTTTAAGTGATTATTAATGGTTTTCAGGTTAAAATAGATTAATAATAAAAGTTAATAATTAGGACCGTTTTATGTCTGCTCCTCTTCCCTGGTATAAGCACTTTTGGCCTTGGTTTATCGTTGTTCTTCTTTTTGTTGTTGTCCTTAAAAGCATGGTTGCGATGAGTATCGCCATTGATAATGCTGACTCCTTGGTTTCAGATGATTATTACAAAGAAGGCAAAGCCATCAATATGGATTTGCGTAAAATTAAGCAAGCTAAAAACTTAGGCATGCAATACTTAATTGAAGTTGACGATCACGAACTTAAAATATCTCAACATGGCGGTCCTGCATACCAAGCCGTATTGAAAGTCAGTTTTATTCACCCAACCCTTGAAGAAAAAGATTTCAACATTAATGCCACTGCTGATGGCAACGGCACATATCGAATTGGTTTATCAGAAGCGATTTCTGGGCCATGGAATGTCCGACTTGAAGGCTTTGATGCAAGCTGGAGAATCCAGCAACGTATTGAAATTCATGATGATGTCGAATACTGGTTGAATTGATATATATAATGCAAAACTGCTATCACTGTAATGAACCTGTTTTAACTGGCAATGAATTCACCACTTTTATCGACAACCAAGATCAGCTTATGTGCTGTCCTGGTTGTCAGGCGGTTTCACAAGCTATTATTGATTCAGGTCTGGCGAGTTATTACCAATATCGAAGTGAACCGGGTAGCAAACAAACTGCCCTGGTCCCAGCTGAATTAGCGCAATACTCAGCTTATGATATCCCTGAAGTTCAACAAGACCTTACCCACAAAGTTGATGGTATCAATACCATTTCAGTTTCGATTGACGGTATAACCTGTGCGGCATGCGCATGGTTAATTGAACATAAGCTAAAACAATTAGCGGGTATTACTAACATAAGCGTAAATTCTACCACGCAGCGCGCTTTAGTTAGTTGGCATGAAGAGTCACTGAAACTCAGTGAAATTCTTGCGGCGATAAGCCGTATTGGCTACCAGGCTGCGCCTTATCAAGTGGATGAGCAAGAAAAGCAAAGTAAAACAGAAGGCCGAAAGTTTTTATTACGCTTAGGCTTAGCTGGTTTTGCTACCATGCAAGTGATGATGTTTGCATTGGCCTTGTACTCTGATTACTTCACCCTCCAAGATACTCAAATGCGCGATTACTTTCGCTGGGTCAGTATGACCTTGGCCGCGCCAGTGGTATTTTATTCTGCTCAGCCTTTTTATTTCAGCGCCATAAGAAGTTTACTTAGCGGTAAACTCAATATGGACTTATCGGTATCAATTGCAATCGCCGGAGCTTATATTGCCAGTTGTTTTGCAACGATTAATGGCAATGGAGAAGTGTATTTTGAATCTGTCTCCATGTTTACTTTCTTCCTATTACTTGGCCGCTATTTTGAACAAAAAGCCAAACAAACTGCATCCGTCAATTCAAGTAATCTTCATAAACTGGTGCCATTAACAGCTCATTTAAAACTTGATGGTGATATTTCAGAAATACCTGCCAAGCGATTAAAATTAGGCGATATTATCCTTGTTAGACCGGGCGATATCGTTGCCGCTGATGGGGATATTATTGAAGGGAAATCGGGTCTTAATGAATCAATGCTCACAGGTGAGCAAATGCCTCTCATTAAAACCATTAATGACAGTGTATTTGCTGGCACAATTAATATTGATCAAGCCCTGACGGTAAAAGTCACCGCTTTAGGACAAGATCAACTCGTCGCTGAAATTATTCGCTTGCAAGAAGTGGCTTCAAACACCAAACCTGCTATTGCGAAACTGGCTGATAGGTTAGCGCGTTATTTTTCAGGTACGATTTTAGCAATTGCGTCGTTAACCTATGTGGTGTGGTTACAAATTTCACCAGAAGATGCTTTTTGGGTGACATTATCGGTATTAGTGGCAACCTGTCCTTGTGCCCTCGCCCTTGCTACGCCAACTGCGATTACTTGCGCGACGGCTATTTTTACCAAACTGGGTATAATCACCCGAAAAGCTGGGGTATTTGAAAAACTGCCTCGTATCAACCATGTCGTATTCGATAAAACCGGTACCTTAACCTGCGGCACTATTTCACTTGAAAGTATTGTATTAACCGATAGCCAAAATGAACAAACCGTTTTAGCCTATGCCGCCGCATTAGAAACTGGCTCACTTCACCCAATTGCCAGTGCATTTAAAGCCCATGCTCACAGTGATATTTGTGCCACCGACATACAGCATCACGTTGGCTTAGGCATATCAGGTAACATTAATACTGATGTCGTTAAAATTGGTAATGCTGAATTTGTGGGAGTCGATGCCAATCAGTGCAACGGCAAACTGTTGTGGTTGTCTGTGAATGGCATTATTACAGCCTGTTTTTCCCTAAAGGATGCTCTCAGGGTAGATAGTCTAGAAACCATAAAACAACTTCAACATCAAAATATCGATGTTAGTATTGCTAGTGGTGACTGTGCCAGCCATGTGAACGCTATCGCGCAGCAGCTTAATGTTAAAAATAGTTATGCAGGACTTAACCCTAAAGATAAACTAGATTTGATAAACAAATTACAACAAACACAAGATGTGGCAATGTTTGGAGATGGCATTAATGATGCTCCCGTTTTAGCCGGAGCCAATTTATCCGTCGCGATGGGAAGTGGCAGCGCTATCGCTAAAAATAGTGCTGATTTGATTTTACTTGGTGATCAACTATCTAAGTTTAATCAAGCAATTACAGTTTCAAAGTTAACAAATAAAATAATAAAACAAAACTTAATTTGGGCGTTTGCTTACAATGTCATTATTCTACCGCTAGCGGTTACCGGTCATGTAGTACCGTATATTGCAGCGATTGGAATGTCAGTTAGTTCGATTATTGTCGTATCTAACAGCTTACGCTTACTCAGGATAAAAATATGAGTATCATCTACGTACTAATTCCTATCGCAATGCTATTTGTTGCAATTGCTGTTGCCATCTTCTTTTGGGCAGTCAAAAGTGAACAATTCGACGATTTAGACCGTCAAAGTGTTTCTATTTTATTTGATGAAGATAAACCAAGTGAAACAGAATCAGAGAAAAAGAATTGATTGAATACAATGTATGGGGTGCTTTTTTAGTTGGATTAATGGGTGCGGCACATTGCTTTGGCATGTGTGGTGGTTTAGTTGGCGCATTTGCATCTAACTTACCCAATACAGCATCAAATCAGCTCGCCAATCAGTTAAGTTTTTTATTAAGCTACAATCTAGGCAGGATACTCAGTTATACCCTAGCTGGTGCATTAGCTGGAGCCAGTACCGCAGCCTTAGGTTATATGTTTGACCTTGATAACTATCTTATCGGCCTGCGTATTTTTGCTGGCATTATGATGATAGCCACAGGGCTTTACATCGCCCAGCTTTGGTTTGGTATCGTGCAAATCGAAAAAGTGGGCAAAATGTTATGGCGTTTTTTAAAGCCATTGGCTAACAAATTGTTACCCATTAAACATAAACATCAAGCCGTCATGGCTGGTATAATATGGGGTTGGTTACCATGCGGTTTAGTCTATAGCACCTTAACTTGGGCTGTTGCGGCTGGTAATGCCCTTGATGGCGCCTTAATCATGTTAGCTTTTGGTTTAGGTACATTGCCCGCGTTACTCAGTGCCGGTGTAGCGGCGAAAACGTTAGCTCAATGGGTACAAAAAAAGCAGGTCCGAATGATAAGTGGGATCTTGATTGTAGTATTTGGGCTACAAACTATATATATCGCCATCATGCAGCTAAACTAGCTGTAACTTTGTTATTAGTTTAACATGGCTAAGTAGTAATTAATTGAGAGTACATATGCCTATAGACCCAACTAAACAACTTCGAGCATCAACCGGAGGTTGTGCGATACATTGTCATGATTGCAGTATGGAATCATTATGTATCCCCTTCTCGCTTAATAACAACGAGTTAGATAGACTCGATGAGATTATTGAGCGTAAAAAGCCAGTGCAAAAAGGTGACCAAATATTTAAGTCTGGTGATCCTCTCAAGTCTTTATTTGCTATTCGATCTGGAACAATTAAAAGCTACACCATCACAGAGCAAGGCGATGAACAAATCACTGGCTTTCATTTAGCTGGTGACGTTATCGGCTTTGATGGTATTCATTCTCAAATTCATCAGAGTTTTGCCCAAGCATTAGAAACTGCAATGGTATGTGAAATACCGTTTGATACTTTAGATACCTTAGCGGGCAGTATGCCAAAACTTAGACAACAGATAATGCGTCTCATGAGTAATGAGATCATGAGCGATCAAGAAATGATTTTGTTGTTATCTAAAAAGAATGCCGAAGAACGCCTAGCCGCATTTATCAGCAATCTGGCTAACCGTTTTGGTAGCCGCGGTTTCTCACCTCATGAATTTAGATTAACCATGACCCGTGGTGATATTGGTAATTACCTTGGGCTAACAGTTGAAACAATTAGCCGCTTACTTGGCCGTTTTCAAAAGTCAGGCTTTATTGAAGTTAAAGGCAAATACATCACTATTGTTGATCATAAAGCACTGAGTCAGTTAGCGGGTAATTCGCGGATTGCAACCTAGGCCTAACAACTTTTCAAAGTTTGATCTCTCTCAAAGTATTTTATGGCAATAACAGTGATAGTTAATTAACAGAGTTTAACATTTTAGCTTGGAGGTTTTATGAAGGATTATAATAAGATACTCGTTGTCATAAACCCTATGACAGATCATCAACCTGCGTTAGCTAGAGCTGTTGAGCTAGCGAGTAAGTCCAACGCAACTATCACTGCATTTCTCACTATTTTTGACTTCTCCTACGAGATGACATCAATTTTATCCAGTAATGAGCGTGAAGCTATGCGTCAAGGCGTTATAGCTCAACGTGAAACCTGGTTAAATGAAGCCATCGAAAGTTATACTAAGACTGGAATGTCTATTGATGCGAAAGTAGTTTGGCACAATCGCCCATTTGAAAGTGTTATTAAATACGCTATCGATGAACAATTTGATTTGTTGGTCAAAAGCACCCACGAGCACGATAAACTCAAATCAATTATTTTCACACCTACTGATTGGCATTTATTACGTAAAGCGCCTATTCCTGTTCTTATGGTTAAAGAACACGATTGGCCAGTAGCAGGTAATATTGTTTGCGCAATAAATGTAGCGTCTGAAGATGAAGATCATCAGACTCTTAATACCAAAGTTATTAAAAACGCCTTAAATTTAGCCGATAAGTTTTCAGCTAAAGTGCATTTAGTTAATGGCTATCCAGGTACCCCTGTCAATTTAGCCATAGAATTGCCAGAGTTTGATGCCGCAAGTTATAACGACACGGTCCGAATGCAGCATGAACAACGGATCCAATCTATCGCCCATAGCTTTGATATTCCATTAGAAAATTGCCATGTTGAAGAAGGTCTGCCTGAAGATATTATTCCTGAATTAGCCACAAAGTTAGACGCTGAGTTAGTTATTTTAGGTACAGTGGGTCGTACAGGTTTTTCTGCCGCACTAATTGGTAATACAGCAGAACATGTTATTGATAGCATTAACTGTGATCTACTCGCTATCAAGCCAGATGGGTATAAGTCACCTCTAGAAGAGTAAATCCTTTACCCTAAGGCAGAATGCTGGAATAATACGCGCCCTGAAACAAATGGTTACTGGGCGCTTTTTTATGTCGCAAAT
Organism: Shewanella sp. 10N.286.51.B8; assembly: GCF_041469325.1. Classification (NCBI taxonomy): domain Bacteria; kingdom Pseudomonadati; phylum Pseudomonadota; class Gammaproteobacteria; order Alteromonadales; family Shewanellaceae; genus Shewanella; species Shewanella sp. 10N.286.51.B8. The sequence continues at coordinate 4,201 of NZ_JBFRKG010000062.1, read as the reverse complement.
GCAACAACAAAACAAACTACAATTGGATCGTCAAAATAAGCTCGAAAAAAAGCTCCGCCATGAAGTTGGTCGTGCTATCGGCGATTATCAAATGATTGAAGAAGGTGACATTGTTATGTGTTGCCTTTCAGGCGGCAAAGACAGTTATGCCATGCTTGATATTTTATTAAATTTACAAAAACGTGCCCCGATTTCTTTTGAAGTTGTCGCGGTAAATTTAGATCAAAAGCAACCTGGGTTTCCAGAAGATATTCTACCTGCCTATTTAGATAGTTTAAAAGTGGCCTACCATATCTTAGAAAAAGACACCTACTCGATAGTCAAAGATAAGATCCCTGAAGGTAAAACCACTTGCTCTTTATGTTCTCGCCTTCGTAGAGGAACCCTATATGGTTTCGCACAGCGGATCGGCGCCACTAAAATTGCCTTAGGTCACCACCGTGATGACATCATTGAAACATTATTCTTAAATATGTTCTTTGGTGGCAAGATGAAAGCAATGCCACCAAAATTACTTTCGGATGATGGGGCTAACATGGTGATCCGTCCATTAGCTTACTGTAAAGAAAAAGACATCGCTGAATACGCAGAATTGAAACAGTTCCCGATTATTCCATGTAACCTTTGCGGATCACAAGAAAATTTAAAACGTGGTGCAGTTAAAGACATGCTAAAACAGTGGGATGTGGATTTCCCTGGTAGAATCGAATCCATCTTCACGGCGATGCAAAATACCTCGCCGTCACAAGGTGTTGATCGTAACCAATTTGATTTCTTATCACTTGAAAGAAATGCTGACGCACCTATGTCTGGCGCTGTGGCTGAATCAGAGCTACCTGCATTTGATTTTCTTGATATGAGTAACAACGGCCATATTAATCTTGATGCTGCAGCAAGAATTGATGTTGTGAGTACCTACAAGCCGTAATCACATAACGTTCGATTATACAGCACTTTAATAAGTGCTGTAGATATACAAAAGCCCTCTATTGAGGGCTTTTTCAATCTATCTAAAAAGTTTTACTCGACAAACGGGCTAATGACTGCAGGAGTAACAGAAAAAGAAATCTCATTTAATTCATTGAGTGTAAAGTTAGCCAATTGTAGCGGCTCACTAATAAGCTGCTGTTTATTATCAATGCTAACAGTTACCGGATAGTCAGTATCGTTAAAACTGAATGTAACACCAGATATTGGCTTTCTAAAATACTTCATTGGAAAACCTTGCTGGCCATCCAATAACGCATCCATATCATCTTTTACCGCAAGGATTTGCTGCTGATTATATGATTTAAGCTGTTGCTTCGCCCTCACCTGCATTGCTATGCCACATCCTGTGGGATCACCCTTCATGGTTAAGTTAATTAAACCGCGATCAGATTTTAACTGAGCATCATAAGGTAAAAAAAGCCGCTGCTGCTCATTAAAAGTTAATGGATATTGGTTTTTCTCAGTACTGATATCCCCGCTTAAAATAGTGCAAGCTTGAGTTTTAGGCACACTAAACACAATTTCAACTAACTGATAGTTGGCTTTGTTGACCTGCTTTAATCTTTCGTAAAAACCGGCATAAGGAATAGATACCGTATCGGCAATTGAAAAAAAGCTTACCGAGAAAGCCACTGTAGCCATTGCTAATCTTGTTGTTATTTTCATTAACTATAATCCAGCTAAATAATTTTTATTATGACGCATCATTTGAAGTAATTCGTCGATATATTCATGTTTACGTTCTGAGTAATGTAACAGGCCAAAGACCAATTCTTCTGCAGTGGGCTCAATATCTTGGGCTCTTAGATCCGCCCTGATTGAACGTAATAAATGGTAAGCCGAATTAGTATTCAAATTAAGCAGGTATGCAGCTATTGAGTCCTCTGGGGTATCAAACGATGCAACTTCATGATTAAGCCCTGGGGTTCTTGATTGCGGCACTAAACCACAGCCTTTAGAAAAGCACCATTGCCCAAAATAATTATTACCTTCTGTAGCGAAGCGAGAGCTGCCCCAACCAGTTTCATTGGCGGCTTGAATTAGTACCATTTTAACTGGCAAGGTATCGACGCGTTCAAGTAACGGTGTCAGAGTGATTAAATCAAACTTTTTTACTTGATATCGATATTTTTGAGTTAGCTTTTGCAATTTAAAAATATCAGCATCAGTAAGCGGTTGCCCATTACGAAGGTTATTGAGAATAACAATTAAAAATTTTCTTTCTGCACTAATAATTGCATTTTGATGTTTGACTGCAGGCGTCATGTAATCAAAAAACGTTTGTTTCTTAGTTGGGATATCTGAAATGCTCGAAAAATCTGGCACTTGATTTGAAAGCTGTGGGTTTTCTTTTATATCAGGAGTGGTTATCAAGATTTGTTCAATCGTTGGTACTAGCCAAGCTCTGATAAAAAACATAACAATGATGACCCCCGCTAAAGCAAGGGTAAACTTTCCAATTCTACCTGTTTTCAATTAAAAGCCTTTATGTAATTTTTTTAGTGATTATACCGAGATTTGCACGTAATAGAAGGTATGACTTAAAGCGATTAATCGCTATTTTAACAGACTGAAATATTTCAATAATAGAGATTAAAAATGGACTACCTTAAGCGCTTTTATATCAAGTTTAGATAACTGATTAAGTAAAAATAATGGGCCTTTAAGGCCCATTATCGTTAAAGCACCTGTGCAATCGCTTTACAAATCACAGGGATATTTTGTTTTGTCATTCCTGCAACGCTAATACGACCTGAGCCTACAATATAAACACCAAACTCTTCTTTTAAACGAGTTACTTGTTGCTTATTTAAACCAGAAAAACTAAACATACCGTTTTGACGTGATATAAAGCTAAAGTCTTGTGATACGCCTTCTTGCTTTAAGGTATCTACAAATAAGGTTCTCATTTCTGCGATACGTTGACGCATAGCACTAAGCTCTGATTCCCATTCTTTACGTAAGCCATCATCAGATAAAATGGTACTCACAATTAAGCCACCATGAGCTGGAGGGTTTGAGTAACTCGCACGGATAGTCTTTTTGATTTGGCTAAAACTTTTTTGTGCTACAACTTCTGTTTCAGCAACAACGGTTACTGCACCGATACGCTCATTATAAAGACCGAAGTTTTTTGAGAATGAGTTAGCGACTAATAATTCAGGCACTTTGGCAGCTACAGCACGTAACCCTTGTGCATCTTCTTCAATGCCGGCGCCGAAGCCTTGATAAGCAAAATCAAATAAAGGAACCAATTGCTTGTCGCTACATAGTTGACCGATGATTTGCCACTGCTCAATAGTCAAATCAATGCCTGTAGGGTTATGACAGCAGCCATGTAAAAGCACCATGTCACCAGCTTGCGCAGTATTTAGATCGGTGACCATAGCATCGAAATCCATGTCATGTGTTTCAGCTTTGTAATAACCGTATTCTTTTATCTCTAAACCAGCAGTTTGAAAAATATTTTGATGGTTTGCCCATGTCGGGTTACTCACCCATAAGATATTTGAGTCAGTGTTGTTTACTAAAAACTCAGCTGCAACTCGTAAAGAACCTGTTCCGCCAGGTGCTTGGGCGGTAAATGCTCTTTTGTCACGAATGATGGCACTGTCTTTACCAAATAATAAGCTTTGAACCACTTGGTTATAACGCTCCACACCTTCAATTCCAAGATAGTTCTTTGTTTTCTCAGTCTCTAATAAAATGGCTTCAGCTTTTTTTACCGATGTCAGTACAGGAGTTTGACCTGCTTCGTCTTTGTAGATCCCAACACCTAAGTTAACTTTGTCTGTACGAGTATCTTTTTTAAAGGCATCGGTTAAACCTAAGATAGGATCTGCTGGCGCTTGAGGGATTTGAGAAAATATCATTACATCTTTCCTACTATTGAAGTGAACAACTTTTTTCTATTTATACCATTGTATGACTTTAGGAAGTAGTCACAAAAGACATTCTGGTAATAATTAGATCACAGTTTGAAGATTCATTAAAAATATTCCCATAAAACCAAATATTCTTGATAAAAAGAACTCTAACTTAGTTCATGGTTCAGTATTGTGTGTTCTTTATTTCAGATAGTCTGAATTGAGTACATCGAATAAAGAAAGACCAGCTAAAGTTTAACTGATGTTGTCTATTTAAAAACGACGAGGGATTATGAGTAATATGTTTTATTAAAATAAATTTTGGATACAAAAAAGCCCCAACT
>NZ_JBFRKG010000061.1:0-9474 GCF_041469325.1 Shewanella sp. 10N.286.51.B8 | reverse complement strand
GCTTCGCTAAACTGAGTGCCATCTTGCGCGGTGATTGTTGTTGGCACCGCAATGCCCGACAGAGGCTCAAAACGCGCTTTTTGCTCCGTATGCCATGTAAACGGCACTAAGCCTGCTGTGGTCGGTAACACCTTTAGTCCAAATTGTTCTGCAAGCTTGTAACCGTAAGGTGATGCGCCAAGTTTGGGCATTGATAAGCCGCCCGTGGCAATCACCAGTGACTCACAACTAAACTCACCGTTTGAGGTCACGACTGCAAACTGCCCAGCATCATTTTTGGTGACCGACACAATCTCAGTGCGTAGCTGTATTTGCGCGCCAGCCCATTCACACTCTGTCATTAACATGCTGACAATTTCTTTAGCTGAGTCATTACAAAATAACTGCCCATGATCACGCTCGTGATATTCAATGCCATGACGCTCAACTAACTCGATAAAGTCACTTGAACGGTAACGTGCTAAGGCAGATTTTACAAAGTGGCTGTTACCACACAAGAAGTTGTGAGGTTCCACTTTTTGATTAGTGAAGTTACAACGACCGCCGCCACTGATGAGAATTTTACGGCCTGCTTGCTTAGCATTATCTAGCACTAGAACATCACGACCTCGATAGCCAGCAGTAGAGGCGCACATGAGTCCTGCTGCGCCAGCGCCAATAATGATCACGTCATGATGTTTCACAAGCTTACTCTCTTTAAAATGATTGGGGGCGATTATTGTGACAGTTTACGCTGCCTACTCGACAGCGTTAATCAGCTAGCAAGCGGTATATTTAAGCCACAAAAAAGGGCGCTATATTAGCACCCTTTTAGTCGCATTCACACTTACACACATGCCTTTAGCTATTCACTAATGGTTTCAGACTTTTGGTCTCGACCCAGTAGCTCTTTAGCGGCATCTGTTGGGCTTTTACCTTGATATAACACTTGGTAAATTTGCTCAGTGATAGGCATTTCAACATTAAGACGTTTAGCTAAAGTGTAAACTTCTTTGGTGTTGCGATAGCCTTCAACCACTTGACCGATTTCGTCTTGAGCAGTATCGACATCGCAGCCTTTACCTAATGCCAAGCCAAAACGACGGTTACGTGATTGGTTATCGGTACAAGTTAGTACTAAGTCACCAAGGCCTGCCATACCCATAAAGGTATTAGCATCAGCACCTAAAGCAACGCCTAAACGGGTTAGCTCAACCAAACCACGAGTGATTAATGCGGTGCGTGCATTGGCACCAAAGCCAATGCCATCAGACATGCCAGCGCCAATTGCGATAACGTTTTTAACTGCGCCACCTAATTGTAAGCCGGTAAAATCATCATTAGCGTAAACACGTAAACGTTTCGGGCTATGCAGTAGTTCCACTAAATCATTAGTGAAGCTTGGGCAGGTGCCCGCTACCGAAATTGCTGTTGGCATACCTGCAGCCAGTTCTTTTGCAAAGGTTGGGCCTGATAATACTGCTAATGGAAATTTATCCCCAAGATGCTCAAGAGCAACATCTTGCAGTAATCGACCTGTTTCAGGCTCTAAACCTTTTGTCGCCCAGACAATGCGTGCATCATCTCGTAGCAAAGGCTTGGCCTGTTGCAGTACTAAACCAAACACATGGCTTGGCACCACAACCAATACATTTTTAGTGGCAGCAAGTGCGGTGGCTAAGTCGGCTTCAATTTCAAGACTATCAGGAAAGGTAATCCCTGGTAGAAAGGCATTATTGGCGCGATCGTTAGTTAACGCGGTCATGTGCTCAGGCTCATGACCCCAAAGTAAGGTCTTGTGGCCACTTCTTGCAAGAGAAATGGCAAGGGCGGTGCCGTAAGACCCCGCCCCTAAAACCGCAATTTCAGCAGTGTTATTCATATATTATGCGTTTGCTTCTTCAGCAGCTGGTGCTGCAGCAGCTTCTTGCTGACGCTGTTGAACATATTGTGCAAATAGTGCATCAAAGTTCACTGGAGCAAGGTTAAGCTGTGGGAAAGTACCACGAGAAACTAAGTTACCTACTGTTTCACGTGCGTATGGGAATAGTACGTTAGGGCAGTAAGCACCTAAAGAGTGAGCAAGTTGTTGCTCAGTTAAGCCAGTGATAGAGAAGATACCCGCTTGTTGAACTTCACATAAGAAAGCAGTTTGCTCGCCATTTTGTGCAGTAACAGTTAGAGAAAGGATCACTTCATAAACATCATCAGATAGCTTGTTGCTACGAGTATCAAGATCCAGCTTAACTTCTGGATTCCATTCTTTTTGGAAAACTTCTGGGCTGTTTGGCGTTTCAAAAGACACATCTTTTGTGTAAACGCGTTGGATGTTGAATTGTGGTGCTTGCTCTTCGTTGTTTGCTACTTCAGCCATGATTTCCTACCTTCAAATGTTTTTTAGCTCTTCTGCGAAGCTAATCGTAAATTTGGGCTTGTCGCTAAAATGTGGCCGTTAGACAACATTTTAGACCATCCCGGTAAATTGGGTCTCACCAGTTTGTTATCTTACTTCTTACCTTTAACAACAGGTAAGTTTGCCGCTTGCCAATCACCCATACCGCCTTTTAGGTTATGAACATTCTCAAACCCTTGAGCGACAAGAAGTTGAGCAGCTTGCGAAGATGTCATTCCAGCAGCACATACAGTAATAATGGGACTGGTTTTAAACTTTTCAAGGGCAGTCGCTTTATTATTTTTGATTTCTGCTAATGGCACATGAATAGCGTCAACGATGTGACCTTTGCGGTAATCGTCTTGAGAGCGCACATCAACAACTTTAGCGCCTTGCTTGTTCATTAGCATGGTCAGTTCTTGAGTATTGACGTTGCTCACTTTTGAGGTTGCTGATTTAATGGTCATCACCACAACTGCAGCAAATAAACCAACCCATGCGATACTTAATACAGGGTTAGCTTGAAAAAATTCGATATATTCTTGCATCTTCTCTGCCTACTTTAAAAATGGCTAAAATTAATAAGCCACAGAGTATACCGATTGCATCTTTATAATGCAGCAAATTCAAGCCTAATCATCTTCTCTACTGTGCCATGGGCAGCACTTTAACGACGAAACATTGCATTTGCTTACTATCCTAAGGGCAATAGCTCACAGGTTTTTGACTAAATGTGTTGTTATTGAGCCTTATTCATCTTGCACGGGATTGTGACTGGGCAAGCTATTCATCGTAAATTGCCTCTACTGAGCCGCTCTTCAAAGGTAAATTTCTTTTTCAGGAGCTGAAAAAGAAGTAATATCCATACCATTAAAATTTTAGCTTTCTCTTAAAACTTTTTCTTTTAAAACTTAAAGGTACTCCCATGACGACACCAAAACGTCCACTGGCATTACTTATCTTAGATGGCTGGGGTCATCGTGAAAATACGCATAAAAATGCGGTTTTTCATGCGAAAACTCCAGTTTTAGATAAGTTAACCGCCCAATATGCAAGCAGTTTAATTTCCGGATCAGGTATGGATGTTGGCCTACCTGACGGTCAAATGGGCAACTCAGAAGTGGGTCATATCAATATTGGTTCTGGCCGTATTGTTTACCAAGAGCTTACCCGCATTAGCAAAGCCATTGCTGACAATGAGTTTAATCAAAATGAGGCACTGTGCGCTTCAATCGATAAAGCTATCGCCAATAATGGCGCTGTGCATATTATGGGTTTAATGTCGCCAGGTGGTGTTCACAGCCATGAAGAGCACATTGAAGCCATGTGCCGCATGGCGGTTGAGCGCGGTGCCACTAAGGTGTATTTACATGCCTTTTTAGATGGTCGTGATACCCCACCTCGTAGCGCAAAAAACTCTTTGATCCATTTTGATGAGTTATTTGCAAGCTTGGGTCACGGTAAGGTAGCCTCATTGATTGGTCGTTACTACGCCATGGATCGTGACAACCGCTGGGATCGAGTTGAAAAAGCGTTCAACTTAATTGCTCAAGGTAAAGGTGACTTTAATTACCCAAGCGCAGTTGCGGCATTAGACGCCGCTTACGAACGTGATGAAAACGATGAGTTTGTCGCTGCATCGACCATAGGTGAGACCGCAAGCTTAGCTGATGGCGATGCGTTAATCTTCATGAACTTTCGCGCTGACCGCGCCCGAGAAATCACTCGTTGTTTTGTCGAAACCGATTTTGCTGGCTTTACACGTGAAGTTACCCCTGCAATCAACTTCGTGATGCTAACCAACTATGCTAATGACATTGACGCTGTGGTGGCATTTCCATCAACAGATCTGGTCAATACCTTAGGTGAAACCTTACAAAAACAGGGTAAAAAACAGCTGCGTATTTCTGAAACAGAAAAATATGCCCATGTGACCTTCTTTTTTAATGGCGGCAAAGAAGAGCCATTTGAAGGCGAAGATCGCACCTTGATTAAGTCGCCAGATGTGGCAACTTATGATTTGCAGCCTGAAATGAACTCAACCGAGCTCACTGATAAATTAGTTGCTGCCATTGAGTCTACTGACTATGACGTGATTATTTGTAATTATCCAAATGGTGACATGGTCGGTCATACCGGTAAATTTGATGCTGCGGTTAAAGCCTGTGAAGCAGTCGATGCTTGTATTGGTCGTGTAGTAGAGGCGCTAGCGAAAGTCGGCGGCGAATGCATTATTACTGCCGATCATGGTAATGCTGAGCAAATGACCAATGAACAAACGGGTCAAGCTCATACTGCCCATACCAGTGAGTTGGTACCTTTCATTTATGTAGGCCGTGAAGCCACCATTGATGCAGGTGGACGATTGAGCGATATTGCGCCGACTATGTTAACCTTGATGGAACAAGAAGTGCCGCAGGAAATGACCGGCCGTTCAATCATTAAACTCAAAGAGTAACTAGCCACTCGTGAAAAAACGACTTTTGTTTAAAGCCAGCATGTTTGCTGGCTTGGTGATACTGACATCATCAGTTCAAAGTGCCGATCTTGGTAAGCGTCAATCAGAGCTGAAATCTATTCAGGCTCAGATTAACCAACAACAAAGCTCTTTGAAGGACACCAGTCGTCAACGAGAAAAGCTCATTTCGTTGTTAAAGCGAGATGAGCAAGCTATCTCTAATGCTGCTCAAAAAGTTAATCAAACCCAAAACTCACTGTCTGCGGTAAATACTAAACTTCGCGAACTTGATGCTGAAAAAGTCAACTTAGATACACTACGAGTTACGCAGCAAAAGACCTTATCTAAACAATTATCTAGCGCTTACCTTGCCGGTAACCATGACTATTCAAAGATGATGCTTAACCAGCAAAACCCTGCCACAGTTGAGCGGATGTTAGCGTATTATCAATACCTTAATAATGCCCGTATTAAAGCCATTACCAGTTTAAAAACAACTATTGAGCAATTAGAGCTAGTTAAAGTTGAGCAAGTTAATGAACAGCAAAAACTTAATTCCTTAATTCTTGAGCAACAAAAGCAGGCTAAACAACTCGCTAAAGAACAATCACAACGTCAACAAACCTTAGCACAAATTCAACGCACCTTGACCAGCAAAGGCGCAGAGCTTGAACAACTACAAATTGAAGAAGCCAGCTTAAAACACCTTATTGAACAAGCGGTGCTGGCGGCCAAAAATAGCCCCTCAATGGATGGCTTAGCCAAGCTGCGCGGTAAATTAAAATGGCCAACTAAAGGACGAGTTTCGTCTAAATTTGGCAGTAGCCGCTCAGGACAAATCAGCTGGAAAGGTGCGGTAATTGCCGCTCCTGAAGGACAAACCATCACCGCTATTGCTCACGGCACCGTTATTTATTCAGACTGGTTACGAGGCTTTGGTATGGTTATGGTGATCGATCACGGCGAAGGCTATATGAGTTTATATGGTCACGCGCAGTCATTACTTATTCCACCTGGCGAAACCGTTAAAAAAGGTGAATCCATTGCACTTGTTGGGAGTTCAGGCGGACAAACAGAATCTGGCCTATACTTTGAAATAAGACACAAAGGGCAAGCCATTAACCCAGCGAGATATTGTCGATAACACGCTAATAATAAAGTAATTTAATCTTTGGCGGTTATCAAACCTTCCGTAGGTTTAATCGTTGATCAATCGACGCCCTAATAATACCGCAAGGTATCTAAGGGGCAGTTATGATGCAAATTACACGTTATTTCTTGTGCTTCATATTAGGCGTTAGCGTTGCATTTTCATTGAACTTATCCAGTTCAGAGCAACACTATAAAACCCAATCTGAATACAGTTACTCACTCTTACTTGATGTCATCGATACGGTTCATACCTATTACTTTAATGAAGTAGACCGCGAAGACTTAATTGAATACGCCATCGAAGGAATATTCAATAAACTAGACCCCTATTCAGGCTTTTTAGATACTGGCGATTATCAAAGCATTAATGACAGTAATAATGGCCAGTACTTTGGTTTCGGCTTTGAAGTGGCAACTGATGACAACCAAATCACTATCATTACTCCTTATGCCAACTCACCTGCGGCCCGCGCTAATATTCAACCTGGCGATAAGGTCCTGCAACTTAACGACACCCTGATTGATCAAACCAATTTAACCGATGTACTTACCGAGATTAAGCAGCACAGTATCAACAAGCGACCAATAACACTCACCATTGAGCGCCAAGCTAACGAAACACTTCTATTTAATCTCGCCCCTGAGCTAATTCATATTAAATCAATTAATGCGAAAATTATTGATAATAATATCGGCTATATACAACTTAACTCGTTTCAGGAAGACGCTACCAATGCCATTATTAACCAAGCTAAACTATGGCAACAACAGCAATTAAAAGGTCTTATTATAGATGTTAGAAACAATCCCGGCGGGCTACTCAGTCAAGCCATCAGTATTGCTGATTTGTTTTTGCAAAAAGGTTTAATTGTTTCAACTGAAGGGCGTTTTTTCGATGCAAATGAAAACTACTATGCATCGCAACCTACCATATTTAAAGGCGTGCCTATGGTAGTACTTATTAATAAGGGCTCAGCATCGGCATCAGAAGTACTGGCTGCAGCATTACAAGAAAATAACCGCGCCACGCTAGTGGGAGAAACCAGCTTTGGAAAAGGTACGGTACAAAGTTTGATCCCCATGCTGGATATGGGCAACGCTATAAAGCTCACGATTGCAAAATATAGCACGCCAGATGGTAACGACATTCACACTAAAGGCATTGAACCGGACATTAAAATATCAAATGATGCTATCCTAAAAACAGATTATCTGGATATAATTGAACAAACTACAGCGCAATATGATGAACCACAGGATGGTCAAATTTCTTCCGCTATTGCATGGATAACAACTCATAATTAAAGCAGACTTTGTGCGCTATATATTGATACTTTTAGCTTTACTGTTAACGGCTCCAGTTCAAGCAACCCAAATCGCTATCATCATTGACGATATTGGTTATCGTCAAACCGATGAGGCGGTTTTGTCTTTACCAAACGGCATTACCCTTTCGGTATTACCTCATACTCCATTAGGTCAGCAACTTGCAAAGCAAGGCCATCAGCGTGGCAATGAAATTATGCTGCATATTCCCATGCAGGCACTCAATGGTAAAAACCTAGGCCAAGGTGGTTTAACGAATGAAATGGATGAGCAAGAGTTAAAACACCAGCTAAAAGATTCTATTGCCAATATCCCTTATGCTAAAGGGGCAAATAACCATATGGGCAGTTTGCTCACACAACTTGAAAGCCCAATGACTTGGCTGATGCAAAGCTTAAAAGAGCAGGACTTGTATTTTGTCGATAGCAGGACAACCCGCTTTAGTGTTGCCAGTGAGCAGGCGCAGCAACATGAGGTGCCATTATTACGCAGACAAATTTTTTTAGATAACGATGTCAGTGAGCAGGCACTAGAGAAACAATTTAAGCAGATCATACTAAAAGCAAAAAACGATGAAAATATTGTTGTAATAGCACACCCATATCCTGAAACAGTGCACTTTTTGAATCAAAATTTACATCGCTTAGAAGCCGAAGGAATTAGCCTAGTCCATACTTCAAAGCTGTTGCCCGTAACAATGATCAGTAATAAAGCCACTAGTTCAGTTCAAGTATTGAGATAGATAAATCAGGTAAGGTATCCATTAACTCATCTGCATTCTTAACGATATCAGCCAAAGTGCAGTCATTCAGCACGTTCATATATGCAGCAACTGCGTTCGCAAGAATACCTTTTAAACTACATGCTGGCGTAAAGCGGCAATAGGGTTCACTGCAATTAACAGGGGCCAGTGAAGGCTCTAATTCACCAACAAGCTGACCAAGATTAATGTCACTAGGCTTCACTGCTAATTTAAACCCACCACTTTTACCACGTAAAGTTTGTATATAACCTAGCTTACCCAGATGATGAATAATCTTTGCAACATGATTAGAAGACAGCTCAAAGACTTCCGTGACTTCAGCAATACGAAATAAAGTCTCTCTTTTTGGCTGTGCAGCAAGGTACATTAAAATACGGATGCCATAATCGGTATAACGGGTCAGTTGCATAAAGTCATATCCAAACTAATTAAAGGTACATACTAAGACGTTGAAGCTTCTAGCTCAGTGATCAAAATCAATGCTTGCTCATTTGATGTACTGCAAACATCCATTGTCGCGGTAAATTCTGCGCAAACAGCAGGTCTTGATGGATCGCCGAAAATCTTACACAAATTATCGTCATTTAACTGAATACAGCGAACCCCTGCAGGTTTACCGTTAGGCATGCCGGGTATTGGACTGGTAATTGACGGAGCAATACAACATGCACCACAACCTAAACGACAATCCATACTTCCACCTACCTGCTTAAAAGAGCAATATATCTTACTCATCACTAATATAAAAACATCTAAATCAAAAAAAGTACATTAAATGCATCTTTTGTTTAAAAATGTGAGTTTTGGGTACAATCGAAACTACTTGTATCTGTATTGACTAGAGTTAAAGAGTCAAAGCCTTTACCCATTGACAAAAAGCCTTTACTTTCATTTAGACAAGATTGATGCAATAAGCCAAAAACTTTCTTAATTTGCTAAAAACAAAAAGTCTGCATGTTGCAATAGAACCTTAATTCTTGGATCTTGAAATTCGAACGTCTCATAGGTCGGCAGTTTCTAAAAACATCCTGACCAACCGAATATTCTACATCTGCATTAATATTGAGTAAATAAAAACTAAATTCCAGAACTAAAAAAGCCTCTACCTTGCACTAAATCACTACGGTAGAGGCTTTGATCTTTATTCTTTATGTTGCCGCAGCTAACTTACTCTTATCAAGAGTTATACCAGTGCGTCTTAGCGTGTGACGAGTCGACAGTCTCTAATAACAATCACATTATCAGATTCACACAGCTGAACTTTCGCTTTCTCGCTGACAATTCATTCATTTCTAAAACGAAATAAGCCTCTACATTGCTGTATAGGCTTTCGTCTTTACGTTGGCGGAGCAGACTTACTCTTATCAAGAGACGAACCCTCGCCCACGGCGTGACAGGCCGTTG
>NZ_JBFRKG010000060.1:0-42423 GCF_041469325.1 Shewanella sp. 10N.286.51.B8 | reverse complement strand
ATACAGGTTTGATGGTCTATGGTATTGATGATTTTTTTCAGTGTGCCTGCGACATCGATATTACGAATAACCGCTTGTGCTCTGTCACGAGTCAACAAAGAAACTTTAATATCAAAAGGAAAGCCTTTATCGCGTAACGATTTGGCTAAACAGATACGTGTGAAGTACACACTATTGGGAGCTCTATAAAGGTACATTGTCTGAGTCAATCCTCTCAGAAAGCCCCTCAAATGCCAGAAACAAAAAAAGCCGTTGATAATCAACGGCTTTTCTCGTATTTAATATGGCGGAGAGATAGGGATTTGAACCCTAGATGGGCTACAAACCCATGCCGGTTTTCAAGACCGGTGCATTCGACCACTCTGCCATCTCTCCGAACGAGCGAAATAATAGCTATCTCACTCGCTGCTGTAAAGCATAAATTTAAGATTCTTTACTGTTTGCTTAAGTTAGCATCAATCTGCGCTGTTTTTATTAGCGTGAAGTGCGATGCTAGCAGGATCTGGCTTTATGAAGTTATTTGTTACTGAAGCCCAACTATCATGCTTTGACAATAAATAGCCTAAGTAAGCAACAACAGCACTCAATACGATACCTAAACCGATAGTCACTTCATTATATTGTACGAACATCGCGACAATACTTGATGCGCCGAACGCCATACCAATCTGAAGGAAGTTTTGTAAACCTGCAGCTTTGGTGGCATTTTTACTGAACTGCTGTAAGGCATTGTTGACGACCAAAGGATAAGTCGCACCGTTAGCTGCAGCAAGTAATGAGAAGGTTACCAATAGCGGATAAATTGATTCCATTGGGATTACCAAAGTCGCTATTGCAATGGTTGCAACACAGAAGAAAAACAGTCCCAATAAATAATTAAGCGCCTGTGTGGTACCGAATTTTTTAACAAGTACTTTGCTCATGTAACCACCCACGATAAACATGATGGTTTGTGGAATAAAGCTCAAGCCAATGGCTTTAGCTTCATAACCAAATTTAATCATTACACTTGGCCATACCGTTAAATAACTAAAGAATGCTGCAGACAATGCACCAAATATAACCACGTTACCTAAAAACCGGGTGTTTTTTAAGATGGTTTTATAGCTGATGTTTTCTTGTGGTTCTGCTTGTTTGTTCTCTAGTGCAACTAACAGCTTGGTCATAACGATAAGCAAAACCGCAAGTATTGCTAAAGTAATGAAAACTGCTCTCCAGCCAAATGTATCAACAATTGATGCACCAATGAGAGGTGCAACAGCAGGTGATAGCGCAACTAAAGGCATGATGTTTGAAAACACTTTTTGCGCTTTTTCAGCATCATATTTTTCAACGACAATAGCTTGCCAAATTACACCAGCACTACAGGCACCTAACGCTTGGAAAAAACGTGCGATATTAAGCATAATAATCGAGTTACTGGCGACAATTAAGGCGCTGGCTGCTGCAAAGATAACTAAACCAATTATTAAGGCTTTTTGTTTGCCTACTTTTTCAACTAATGGACCATAAAGTAATTGGCCGATAGCTAAACCCGCTAAGAAAGTCGTTAATGAAAAAGCGACGTTGTTTAAGCTGGTATCAAATGAGTCAGCTATGTTTTGAAATGCAGGTAAATACATGTCGGTGGCAATAAAGCCCAGCATACTTAACAGTGCTAAGTAGCCTAATAAAATAAAGTACTGCACATTGGCAGAGGTAGATGATGCTTTTTTCATAAAAAAAGTGTCCGAAAGTGGCTTAATTAAAAATCAGCGTGCAGTCTAATCACTTGCAAAAGCAATGTGAAACGTTTAGTTTTGATGACTGCATTCATAAATTTTCACAGCAAAGGATAGCAAGCTATGCTTTCAGAACAAGCATTGGAAATGATCGACATTGTCGCTCGCTTAGGTAGTTTCACGGCAGCAGCCAATCAATTACACAAAGTTCCTTCAGCAGTCAGTTATGCCGTAAAACAAATCGAAGATGAACTTGGTGTCATTTTGTTTGAAAGGCATCATCGCAGTGTCAGCTTAACGGAACCCGGTAAACATTTTGTCGCCCACGCAAGAGAGCTATTGGGTGACATGAATGACTTAAAGCGTAGCACTCAACGTGTCGCTAATGGCTGGCAACCCACCCTGTCTATCGCTTTAGACAATATTGTCCGCGCTGATCGTATTAGTGTACTAATTGCAGACTTTTATCGTCACTTTGACGATGTTGAACTCATCATCCGTATTGAGGTGTTTAATGGGGTCTGGGAAGCATTAGCAACAGGTCGCAGTGACATCGCCATAGGTGCAACCACAGCTATTCCTGTGGGCGGCGTATATCAGTATAAAGATATGCGCGAGATTCAATGGTCGTTTTTAGTCAGTCGTAACCACCCTCTAGCTGAAATTGATCGCCCATTAACAGACGATGAATTACGCATCTATCCCTCTATTTGCTTAGAAGATACTTCAAGGGAAATACCCAAACGCACAACTTGGTTGCTGGCCAATCAGCGCCGATTAGTGGTGCCTGACTGGATAAGAGCATTCAATTGTTTCCGTGATGGCTCAGGTATCGGCTATATGCCTAGAAACCTGGCAAAACCCTTTATCGACTCTGGGGTGTTAATTGAAAAAACCTTAGAACATCCAAGAAATGCAAGCCCTTGCTGTTTAGCGTGGAATCAAGAAAAGATGTCCCCAGCCCTTGAGTGGGTTTTAGAATACTTAGGTGATACCGATAAGTTACATCAAGAGTGGCTCGCATAACCACAAAGCCAGCATCTTGATGACATTATTAACAAGTTGTAATGATAATTTAATGTTCAGTTCAGCTTTCTTAGTAAAAATGTTGTTTAGGACAATTTTTTATATGAACATGTGTCATTAAATAATAGTTAACATGACAGTGACACTTATATACCTTTAAGCTGTGTTAAAGCTAAGGTATTATAAATCTAAATAATTTAATAAATATCTTTTGTAGTGACTCTTATTGCGTCATTACAGTTTTTTTCGAGTCTATGGAGACTGTTATGAATCAACAAACTTTATCGGGCCATCAAGCTACAACGATGGAAACCAATAAACTGATCAAAAATACCTACATGCTATTGTCGATGACGCTTGCCTTTGCCGCTGTAATGGCTGGTGTAGCAATGATGATGAACATTGGCCCTTTCATGTCAATCGGACTATCACTTGGTAGTATCGTGGTGATGATGGTGACCCTGAAAAAAGCAGACAATGCTTCAGGGCTTGCATGGATTTTTGCCTTTACGGGTATGCAAGGTGCATCATTAGGATACATTTTAAACCACTACGCAGGTTTAGCTAACGGCCCTGAACTTATTATGCAAGCGTTTGGCTTAACCTCAGTTATCTTCATTTCTTTATCAGCTTATGCAATTAGCACTAAGAAAGATTTCAACTTCATGGGCGGCTTCCTTTTTGCTGGTCTGATTGTGGTTATCGGCGCATCACTGATCAACATGTTTGTTGGTAACAGTGTTGCATTTATGGCTATTCAAGCTGCTGTAGCAATGTTGATGGTAGGCTTAATCCTTTATGATACAAGCCGTATTGTAAATGGTGGCGAAACTAACTATATCCGTGCAACGATTTCGTTGTTCTTAAACTTCATCAACCTATTCATGGCGCTATTACACTTGATGGGCATGGGTAATGATGACTAGGCGTTAAGTTACTTGATTATTCATTTGGTTCTGACCTTGTGATTAATCGGCTTACTACGCTAAAATGGCTCCCTTACAGGAGCCATTTTTTATTGTTATGAATAAATTTATTATCCAAGTTAATGGCACGGTTTATGGCTCAACAGCGAGCTTTAGAGCGCTGCGCTTTACGACAAGTGTATTGTCATTAGGCCATCAAGTTACGCGTATTTTCTTTTATCAAGACGGCGTGACTAATAGTAGCCAATTAATCTGTCCTGCCTCTGATGAATATGACTTGCACCAAGCATGGAAAAACTTGGCAACTGAACACAATATTCAGTTGATAAATTGTGTGTCAGCAGCGCTGCGCCGCGGTGTGTTGTCACAGCAAGATGCCATCGAAAACACTAAATCACAGTTCAATTCTAGCGCCCCATTTGAAATGGGTGGTTTAGGTGAGCTGGTCACAGGTATTGAAACATCAGATCGATTAGTGTGCTTTTAATGCTGATTATAAATTGCTTGGCAAGGTAACCACATGAAGCAAATTTGCGTTATTTTCAGACAAAGCCCGTTGGGCAATAGTTCCAGCCGTGAAGGCTTAGACTTTGCGTTACTCAGTGCCAGTTTTGAGCAACAAGTTAGCGTGGTTTTTACTGATGAAGCTGTGCTGCACCTGCTAGCAGATCAGCAGCCAGAATTAGTCGGCAGTAAAGATTACCTATCGACGTTTAAAGCTCTTAATATTTATGATATTGAAACCGTTTTAGTGTGTGAGCAGTCAGCAAAACAATTTGGCATCACTGAAGACAAGTTTAATTTTGAGGCGCAATTAGCTGATAGCAATGCCATTAAGCAATTATTAGCGCAA
The DNA here is from genome assembly GCF_041469325.1 of Shewanella sp. 10N.286.51.B8. NCBI lineage: Bacteria > Pseudomonadati > Pseudomonadota > Gammaproteobacteria > Alteromonadales > Shewanellaceae > Shewanella > Shewanella sp. 10N.286.51.B8. Next base: position 37,897 of record NZ_JBFRKG010000060.1, on the reverse strand, counting down.
AGTGATGAAGTGGTGGTTTACTAATGATTTTACATCACATTCAAACCTCAGCCACCACTGACAACGCGCTAAATTGCTGCTTACGTTATATCGCTAGTGAAGACAGTATCATCCTTGCTGACGATGCGATTAATTGCTTATTACAAAGCCATTGGCAGCAAAAATTGCTAGATATACGGATTTATATATTATCTGAAGATATACAAGCTCGAGGCTTAACAGCACTTTTACCTAGCAGCGCTAATATCTCAATTATTGATTATGACCAGTATGTACTGGCTACATTGAAACACACGAAGGTGATTACTTGGTAAATTCAATTGAATTTAATGGGCAACAAATAGAAGTTGATGCTCAAGGTTATTTAAAAAACGTTGCTGATTGGCAACCTGATATGGCAATTATTTTGGCTGCAGGTGAAGATATCGTATTAACCGAGCAACATTGGGAAGTGGTTAATTTTGTGCGTAACTTTTATCTTGAATACAAGACAAGCCCTGCTATCCGCGTGCTAGTGAAAGCCATAGGTCAGACGTTAGGGCCTGATAAAGGTAATTCAAAATACCTTTATACCCTCTTTCCTGTGGGCCCAGCTAAACAGGCGACTAAAATCGCAGGCTTACCAAAACCTGCTAAGTGCCTTTAACTATCATGTAACCAGACCTGCTAAATTTACGGCACAAAAAAACCAAACATGATGTTTGGTTTTTTTAGGCTCAGATAACGCCTTAACGCTAGCGAAGACTTAGCCTATTTTTTCTAGGCCGCGCATATACGGACGTAATACGTCAGGCACGGTAATAGAGCCATCTGCATTTTGGTAGTTTTCAAGGATAGCAACTACTGTACGACCAACAGCAAGGCCTGAACCGTTTAAGGTATGAACCAAAGTTGGTTTCTTGTCATTAACACCACGGTAGCGTGCTTGCATACGACGTGCTTGGAAATCTTTCATGTTTGAACAAGAAGAGATTTCGCGGTAGGTGTTTTGCGCAGGTAACCACACTTCAATATCGTAAGTTTTCGAAGCGCCAAAACCCATGTCGCCAGTACATAAAATCACAGTACGATATGGAAGGCCTAGCCCTTCTAGTACTTTCTCAGCATGACCTGTTAGCTCTTCTAACGCATTCATTGAATCTTCAGGTTTAACAATTTGAACAAGTTCAACTTTATCAAACTGATGCTGACGAATTAGACCACGAGTATCACGGCCGTAAGAGCCCGCTTCACTTCGGAAACAAGACGTTAATGCCGTCATTTTAAGTGGTAAATCAGCTTCTTCAACGATAGTGTCACGTACTACATTGGTCAAAGGTACTTCAGCAGTTGGAATCAAGCTTAAGCCTTGGCCTTCTTCAGTGGCCGGTTTAGTGTGGAACAAATCTTCACCAAACTTAGGTAGCTGACCTGTGCCTAATAAGCTTTCTTCGTTAACCAGTAATGGCACATACATTTCTGAATAACCGTGATTTTCAGTATGTAGATCTAACATGTACTGACCCACAGCGCGGTTTAGGCGTGCGATTTGGCCTTTCATTACCACAAAGCGAGAACCGGTGATTTTAACGGCGTTTTTAAAATCTAACCCATCTAGATCTTCACCCAGTTTCACATGATCTTTTACTTCGAAATCAAATGTAGTTGGCTCGCCCCAAGTGCGGACTTCAACGTTATCATTTTCGTCAGCACCGGCTGGTACTGCGTCATCTGGTAAGTTAGGCATGCTCATAGCAATAGCATTTAACTCAGCTAACAATTCAGCTAGTTCAGATTTTTTCGCATCCAGTTGAGCACCTAAGTCCCCTACTTTAGCCATGATTTCACTGACATCTTCACCACGACCCTTTGCTTGACCAATGGACTTAGAAATTGCATTTCGGGATGCTTGCAATTCTTCTGTGGCCACTTGTAGCGACTTACGCTTTTCTTCTAAAGCGGTAAGGCGGCTAATATCAAGGATAAACCCACGCTTAGCTAACAGCTCAGCGGTGACTTCAAGTTCGTTACGCAAAAATTTTGGATCTAACATGTTTTATATTCTTAATAGTTAAATGCGAGAAAAAACTAGCTGCTGACCGACATATACCATGAAAATACACAGTACAACGTTCAACAACACGTTGAGAATAGCTTTTGCAAAAAGACCTTCTTGCATTAGCAATAATGTTTCATTGGAAAAAGTAGAAAAAGTCGTTAAGGCGCCTAACAATCCAACACCTATCATGGCTTTTAATTCAGGACTTAACTGGCTGGCTTGACCAATGGCATAAACCACACCCATCAAAAATGATCCCAATACATTTACCAACAGTGTACCAAAAGGGAAACTGCTTCCAAATAGCTGAAGCATGAAAATTGAGATTAGATAACGAAAAACAGCCCCAATTGAACCACCAAGGGCCACAAACATGATATTGCTCATGCTAATCATAGCGCTTTACCTCACTGGTTCGGTCTAGTTCTGCTAAATGGGCAAGTTTGTCTTTGATTCTTTTTTCAAAGCCGCGCTCGGTTGGATAATACAATTGGCTATCTTTTATTGACTCAGGGAAGTAATTCTCCCCATTTGCGTAGGCACCTGGTTCATCATGAGCATAGCGATACCCTGCCCCTAAACCCATATTTTTCATCAATTGAGTCGGTGCGTTACGTAAGTGATCTGGCACTGATTCATGCCCTGTTTCGCTTGCAAGCATTCTTGCTGCTTTAAAGGCGGTGTAAACCGCATTACTTTTTGGCGCACTGGCCAAGTAAACAATCGCTTGGGCGATAGCACGCTCACCTTCAGCAGGCCCAACGCGGTGATAACAATCCCAAGCATTAAGCGCAATATTCATTGCAGTAGGATCGGCGTTTCCTACATCTTCAGAGGCAATAGCTAATAATCTACGTGCTACATAGAGAGGATCGCCGCCGCCTTCAAGTATTCGACAATACCAATACAAAGCAGCATCAGGAGCTGAGCCTCTCACTGACTTATGCACCGCAGAAATCAAATCATAAAATTGATCGCCATTTTTATCATAAGCGGCCATTTGATGCCCAGCGACTTGCGTCAGCATCTCTTGAGTAAATTCACCGTTATCAGCAACCAAGTCACTCATTAACTCGAGTAAATTTAATGCTTTGCGCGCATCACCATCACTAATTGAAGCTAACTGCTGCATTACTGTTTCAGGAATAGTAAAACCACGTTTACCAAAACCACGCTCAGTATCCATTAATGCTTGATTGATAATCGCGGCAATATCATCGCCATCTAAGCGATTGATTAAATAAACTCTGGCACGAGACAATAAGGCGTTATTGAGCTCAAAAGATGGGTTTTCAGTGGTCGCGCCAACAAAAATAACAGTACCGTCTTCGATAAAAGGTAAAAACGCATCTTGTTGGCTTTTATTAAATCTATGGACTTCGTCCACAAACAATAATGTACGCTGACCACGGCTTTGAGCTACCGCTTTAGCTTGCTCAATGGCGGCGCGAATTTCTTTAACCCCTGAGGTAACCGCCGAAATGCGCTCTACATGGGCATTGGCATAATGCGCCACCAATTCAGCTAAGGTGGTTTTACCTGTGCCAGGAGGGCCCCATAACAACATAGAGTGAGCTCGATTGGCCTCAAGTGCTTGGCGCAGTGGTTGCCCTTTACCGAGTAAATGCTGCTGCCCTACATACTCACTTATCTCCCTTGGGCGCATTCTTGCGGCTAAAGGACGAAAGTCTGGGGCAAAATCGAAACCTAAAGTAGACACTATAACCTACTGAGCTAGGCTTGAACGTTGATCGTCAATATCAACGTTTGCCGGTACGGTAAATTCAAATAAGCCGTTTTCGTCTGCCGCAACCTTGGTTTGATTTGTTAACGTGAACTGACTGTAATTGCCTTGCTCATCTAACAAATTAAAATCAGTAAGCTCTGCCTCATTGAAACACACAGTGACAGTCACCACACTTGAATCATCCGCTGTGGGCTTAATGGAATAACAAGCTTTAGCTGACTCTGGCTGAATTTGTTCAACACGATATTGAGACCAGGTAGTTTCATCACGGTGCACCAGCAACGCCATTGGCGACGCGTCGATAGCATCAGCAAAGTCCATGACTGAAACTTCTTCAGCAAAAGGGTTATAAATCCATAAATCTTTACCGTCAGCCACAATGAGCGACTCATCAGGCTCAGTTAAATGCCAGTAAAATTTGTTTGGATAAGCAAGGGCAAATACCCCTTTACCTGACTGAATGACTTTATTGTTTATATCGGTAACTTGCTGAGTAAAATCAGCTTTTAATGAGTCGGCTTTGGCTAAGCGATCACGCAATTGCGCTGATTCATCAGCTAACGCGTTGCCTGACAATAATAATGCTAAGGCTGTAACAACAGCAAAACGCTTGTTCATATAAATTCCTAATACTGTATTGCTAATTCTTAGCGATAAACTTTTAAGGCTAGTGGCTATGCTTTTTGTCACTAAGGCTTTTTCTTTATAAGGTTGATTATTAATGGCTTCATTATAACGGTTTATTTGGCCAAACTGGCTATAAGCGCAGTGATTGTTATGTTCGGTCCGAGGTTAGTTTCTCGGTGGCGGAGGAGCTAAAACCTCACGATTACCATTATGACCTTGTGTACTGACAATCCCCTGGGTTTCCATCATTTCGATAATCCGCGCCGCGCGGTTATAACCAATTTTAAACTTACGCTGCACACTTGAAATTGAACCTCTGCGGGTTTCAGTGACAAACGCAACCGCTTCATCATATAACTGATCAGTATCATCATCAGATTCTGCAGCTTCACCAGGCAGCAATACTTGCTCACCTTCACTGACGCCATTAAGGATTTCTTCAATATAACGTGGCTTACCACGAGCATGCCAGTCTGCAACGACTTTATGGACTTCATGATCGTCAATGAAAGCACCATGGACACGAATAGGTACGCTGGTACCTGGTGGCAAGTACAGCATATCACCCATACCGAGTAGTGTTTCTGCGCCTTGCTGATCTAAAATTGTTCTAGAGTCAATTCTTGATGACACTTGAAAAGCGATACGTGTTGGCACGTTTGCTTTAATCAAACCAGTAATGACATCCACTGAAGGTCTTTGGGTGGCTAAGATTAAGTGTATACCCGCTGCACGGGCCTTTTGCGCTATACGGGCAATCAGCTCTTCAACCTTTTTACCGACAATCATAATCATGTCAGCAAATTCATCGACCACTACCACAATAGAGGGTAATTTTTCTAACTCAGGGGCCTGTTCATCCATACTTTCAGATGACTTCCATAATGGGTCAACTATCGGTTCACCTGCTTCTATGGCTGATTTAATTTTAGCGTTATAACCTTTTAAATTACGTACGCCAAGCGCTGACATTAACTTGTAACGTCGCTCCATTTCACCAACACACCAACGTAGTGCATTAGCCGCTTCTTTCATATCGGTGACGACTTCACATAACAAATGTGGAATACCGCCATATACGGAAAGCTCCAACATTTTCGGATCAATCATGATAAAGCGCACATCATCAGGACCAGACTTATACAAGATACTGGTGATCATCACGTTGACGCCAACTGACTTACCCGAACCTGTAGTACCGGCAACTAATAAATGCGGCATTTTACCTAAATCAACCACCACGGGATCGCCAGCAATATCTTGTCCCAGCACCATGGATAAATCAGATTTACTTTCTTCAAAGGTTTTAGAGTCTAAAACATCGCGCATAAATACCGTTTCACGGAATTTATTAGGCAATTCAAGACCCACAAAGGCTTTACCTGGAATAACCTCAACAACGCGGACACTTTCTGCTAACAATGAACGGGCTAAATCTTTCGACAAATTAGTGATTTTTGAGGCTTTGACACCAGGGGCTAATTCAAGTTCAAATCGAGTCACCACAGGGCCTGGGAATACCCCAACAACATTAGCGACAATATTAAAGTCAGCCAGCTTAGTTTCAACCAACCTCGCGACAATATCTAGTTCTTCTTTGGTAATTGGGTTTTCTTTTCTATCAGGTACATCTAATAAGGTGATACTTGGCAGTGGCGGCATTTCAACTTTAGTTTGGCCATAAACTATTTGGGGTTCTTGGCCTGGCAACACCACAATTCCTTCAACAATACGCGCTTGCTCAACAGCTTTTGTAGTGGCAGGGTTTGGCTGCGAGGTCGCTGTTGCACCTGTGCTATTAGCTTGACTGAATGCTTCACCTAACGAGTCGCTATGACTAACATGAGCCTCAGACTGTTCACTTAAATGATGATTCGCTTGTGTGAAATCAGCTGCGGGGGCATCCCCTGATGCGATCCAAGCTGGGGTTAAATTATCATCGTCTTGGTGATCATTGCTGGCGTTTAATTTGGGTTCAAGTCTACCATTATGTGGCGTTAATTTAGCCTCATGGTCTATTTCAGCGCCAAAGCTTGGCTCTACATCTTGCTCTAAGTCAGCAGCCAAATTAGTTTCTTCTTTGTCGCGACTGGGTTTCACTTTCGATTTAATACGGCTGAAAAGAGAGGGTTTTTCTTCTAATTCATCAGTTTCTATTGCTGCAGTAACTTCAGCCTCATTATGCGGCATACTAGTGAGATCAATTGCTGCAGCATCAAGCTCAGCTTTGTCATGCTTTACGTTGCCAGCATCGTCACCACGGTCCTGTTTAAATTTATCAACGACAGACATAAAGCCGCGGGTATCTTCGGTTTCGTTACTAGCTGATAAATAACTTGGGATACTAATGATCTTTTTAACACACCAAATAGTGGCTAGACCTGTACTTTCAATAACGGTTAGCCAGCTTATACCGGTAGTTAAAGTAAAGCCTGCGCCGATAAAACATAGCAGTAATAAAGTTGTTCCAAGGTTATTAAAGTAAGGCATCATTGCTTGGCTGATCACATCCCCTGCCACTCCGCCAGCAGAAAATACATACATGTCATCGGCATTCATACTCGCTAACGCTGCCAATGCAAATACCACCAGTAAAAAACCGATAATCCTTAAACCGACAGAAAAATAGTCGATTTCAAACAGCTTGTGAGTACGATTAAAAATGAACCAGCCAGAAGCAGCAATAATTATTGGTATGAGATAGGCTATGAAGCCGAAAAAATAAAATAGAACATCTGCTGTCCATGCGCCAACTGCGCCAGTTAGATTACTGATTTCACCTTGGAAATGCGACTGGCTCCAGCCGGGATCATTAGGATCGAAGCTGCTAAGTGCAATAAGAATATAAGTTGCAGTCATGCAACAAATGATCAACCCACCTTCCAAAAGACGCTGAAGGCCACTAAGTGTTTGAAGACTATTTCCCTGAGACAAACGAAAACACCCAAATAAGATTTAAAAAGAATGATAACAATAACAGAATATCAATGTGTATGCAGTGATTATGCAACGCGCGGATGCCAAGCTCAACCTAATGTTTTCAGATAGATGACTGTAGAAGATAAATAATTTTAATCTGGCTTAAGTTGGTTACTTTTAAGCCTAAGATTAAGCTTGCTGTAAATTTTTGGCAAAAAAATAAAGGGCAATGCCCTTTATTTTTATTGGTTATTAAATTTAGTAAGTATCAGCTAATAAATTTAAGGCAACTTTATTAGTTTGCTTAACTTCTTCCATAACCACGTAAGTACGAGTATCAGAAACTGATGGTAACTTAAGTAATGTCTCACCTAACAAACGACGATAAGCTGACATATCTGATACGCGGGTTTTTAGTAGGTAATCAAAATCGCCAGAAACCAAATGACATTCTTGAATATCATCTAACAACTGAACGGCTTTGTTAAAGCGTTCAAAAATATCAGGGGTATCTCGAGTTAAGGTGATTTCCACAAATACAAGTAACGATGCACCTAAGTAATGAGGATTAACTAATGCAGTGTAGCCATTAATGTATCCTTGTTTCTCAAGACGTTTAACTCGTTCTAAACATGGTGTTGGACTCAGGCCAACACGCTTAGATAACTCCACATTTGATATGCGACCATCAATCTGAAGTTCGTTGAGGATATTACGGTCAATCCGATCTAAATCTTTCACAGAATTTTTCTTATTATTTGCCATATTATTAACCTTGCTTTAGCACAAAAACAACATATTCATCTTTTAATGTGTAAAGTTTAGCAGCATAAACTGCGTCAGGGGCACTATACTAGACTTCCCTGAAATAAGCACGTTCAGGTCATCGAATATAATAACTACTGGCTCGTAAAAACGAGTAAAAATCAATTAGAGGCTCAAAATGATTATTGGTATCCCTACTGAAATCAAAAACCATGAATACCGTGTTGGTATGGTTCCTTCAAGCGTTCGTGAATTAACAATTAAAGGTCATGATGTATTTGTTCAATCAGATGCAGGTATTGGCATTGGATTTACTAACCAAGATTATATTGATGCCGGTGCAGAAATCTTAGCAACCGCAGCTGAAGTGTTTGCTCAATCAGATATGATAGTGAAGGTTAAAGAGCCACAAGCTATTGAGCGCGCCATGCTGCGTGAAGACCAAATTCTATTCACTTATTTACACCTTGCACCAGACTTACCACAGACTGAAGATTTGATAAAAAGTAAGGCTGTTTGTATCGCCTATGAAACCGTAACAGATGACCGTGGTGGCCTTCCTTTATTAGCGCCAATGTCAGAAGTTGCTGGGCGTATGTCGATTCAAGCAGGCGCGCGTGCACTTGAAAAATCACTAGGCGGCCGCGGTATGTTACTGGGCGGTGTTCCAGGTGTTGAACCAGCCAAAGTAGTCATTATTGGTGGCGGTATGGTTGGTACTAATGCTGCACAAATGGCTGTAGGCATGGGCGCTGACGTGGTTGTGCTTGATCGTAGCATCGATGCTCTACGTCGTTTAAATGTACAATTTGGTTCTGCAGTTAAAGCCATTTACTCTACTGCTGATGCCATTGAACGCCACGTATTAGAAGCAGACTTAGTCATTGGTGGTGTACTGGTTCCTGGCGCTGCTGCGCCAAAACTTGTGACCCGCGATATGATTAGCCGTATGAAGCCTGGCAGCGCAATTGTTGATGTCGCAATTGACCAAGGTGGTTGTGTTGAAACATCTCATGCAACCACTCACCAAGAACCAACTTATATCGTTGATGATGTAGTTCATTATTGTGTTGCAAACATGCCTGGCGCTGTGGCTCGCACCTCTACTTTTGCATTAAACAATGCCACGCTGCCTTACATTATTAAGCTTGCAAACTTAGGTTATAAGTCTGCATTGCTTCAAGATAAGCACCTACTAAATGGCTTAAATGTCATCCACGGAAAGCTTGTTTGTAAAGAAGTTGCTGAAGCATTAGCACTTGAGTTTACCGAGCCAACAAGCCTGCTAAACTAATCAATATCTGATGGTTTAAGTACTAAAAAGCTGCTCAATGAGCAGCTTTTTTTATGGATTAAACAATTATGCAACAATTTGTATCTTAAGCTGTTTACAAGCAATATTCATCCAGAATCGTTCACTTTATCAGCACCACTGAGCAAGCACTTTGCTAACTTAATAAAATGCGCAATTTTAGTTAGCGTTTATTAATTAAAACCAGTGAGCACCTCAAGCCAACACTCAGCAAGGGTTACAGTAATTACAATGGCTAATATGAGTCATTTTAGTCATACTTTATGCTTACAGTTCATTATCCTACTACAATGTTTAAAATTAGTGCTTTCTACTGTTGGTCAAATCGCTGAAATTCACTACAATTCATCATCAAAATAGCGATTAAAAGCAGACTTATATGTGGTACCAAAAACAAATATCATTAAAGCCAAAAGCTCGTGGCTTTCATTTAATTACTGAAGAGGTATTAACTCAATTACCCGAATTAGCAAGGTTTGATATTGGCTTAGTGCACATATTGCTGCAACACACCTCAGCTTCCATTACTGTAAACGAAAATGCAGATCCAACTGTTCGGCAAGACTTTGAAGCATACTTTAATAATGTGGCGCCAGAGAATGAACCATATTACATCCACACTTATGAAGGCAGTGACGATATGCCAGCCCATTTAAAATCAAGTTTACTGGGCTGTGAATTAACCCTACCCATCACCCATGGTCAATTAGCATTAGGAATGTGGCAAGGGCTGTATTTAGGTGAACATCGCAATCATGGCGGCAGCAGAAAACTACTTGTCACAATACAAGGAAAGTAGTTTTACTGTATTACTATTGCTGAATTTATTGTGCGAGTAATTCGATGAGCGCCTGTTTAGGCAAAGGCTTATAGAAATAGTAGCCTTGAATAGCATCAACATTGTTTTGCTTAACAAAATCCAGCTGTGCTTGGGTTTCAACACCTTCTGCAGTGACTGATAAATCAAGTGCATGGCTCATGGTCGTAATTGCTTCCACTAGCGCCTTATGTCTAGGACCCTGCTCAATTTTTTGAATAAAACTTTTATCGATTTTGATTTGATCTACCGGAAAGTTAGCTAAATAGGATAGAGAAGAATAGCCGGTACCAAAATCATCCACTGAAATTTTGATGCCCCAATTTCTTAATCGACTCAGCAGCTGTTCAACCTTCTCATGCTGCTCCATCATTACTGACTCAGTTATTTCTATGGTTAATAAATGAAATGGAAAGTTTGCTATGGATTTTTCCAGCAGATACTCTTCAAAAAAGCTAATGAATTGTTGTTGTAACTCTGCAGTGATAAATTCACTAGTAGAGACATTTACTGACAAACTAATCGCACGTCCTTGTTGCCAATAGTCATAAATTAAATCTAGCGCTTGTCGCCTAATCCATTTACCGATTGGGACAATCAGCCCTGATTGTTCAGCAATAGGTATAAATTCTTCTGGCGAAATGAACTCACCATTAAGCGGCCAACGAAGTAACACTTCAGCGCTATCAACATGCGTCGATTTAGCCGACAAAATGGGCTGAAAATACAGTTCAAAAGCATCATGACTTAAGGCTTTGTTTAATTCCATGTTTAAAAAAGCGGTTCTTTCTGCATTTTTCTGCATGCTTTGATCAAAAAATTGATAACCATTTCGGCCTTTAAGCTTAGCATTATGCATTGCTTGGCTGGCGCAATTAATTAAAGCATCAACCTCAGTAGAATCTTCAGGATAACGTGAGATACCAATACTCATAGAAGTTTGGATAGCTTTACGATCAAGCCAAAAAACATCACTTACAACTTGATTGATTTGTTTGGCAAGTTCAATGAGTTCGTCTGCAGACACTTTACCTTGTAAGAACACGCCAAATTCATCACCTGCTATTCGGGCAAAAGTGCACATATCAGGAAACAGCGGGGCTAATCTTTTGGTTACCTCAATTAATAATCGATCACCACACTCATGACCTAAGCTGTCATTTATCAGTTTAAAATTATCAATATCCATCAATATGATTGAGCAACCTACCCCAGTTTGCTTGCTGCGCTCTTGCTGCCAAACATAATCATAGATTTTCTCAACAAAATAACGACGATTGGCCAAGCGGGTTAATGCATCATTATTAGCCTGAAAATGGATAAGCTTGCTGGCATCTTTGTGTTCACTGATATCAGCAATTAACCAAGAAAAACAATTTTGTTCACCATGGTAATCCCTAAATGAGGTTACCGTTACTTCAGCATCAAAGGTCTTGCCATTACGTTTGCGGCCTGTTAACTCACCTTGCCAAGTTCTACCGATAGCAAGGTTTTTCATTAAAGACGTGATATTTTCTTGCTGAGAATGTTCGAAAAAGCGCTTTGGTTCAAAGCTCTCTGAGTCAACAGTAATATCGCCACAGATACTTTTAAACTCAGGGTTAATAAACAAAATGGTATTGTTTTCGTTAACGATCAATAAGCCCATAGGCAGTTTACTGAATATTTTACTGGTGAGTGTTTGTAGGTGTAGTCCTTGGCTTCGTTCAATGGCAAGACTTGCCAATCGAGCGGCTTCTTGAATCAGTTCTAGATCCAATGCTGATGGTGACTTTTGGGTATCGTAATACATGGCAAAAGTGCCCAATACGTTGCCAGTAGAGTCGATAATGGGTTCTGACCAGCAAGCTTTTAGCCCTGCCTTTAACGGCAATTCTTTATAAGGTGCCCAATTCGGGTGAGTGGCGATATCTTCAACAATAACTCTTTCGCCGGTGGCTGCTGCAGCGCCGCATGAACCGACTATCGGCCCAATTTCAATGCCATTAATAGCTTGGTTATATTGTTCCGGTAAACTGGGGGTCGCTCCGGTTAACAACCTTTTCTTGTCATTGCTCATTAATAGCACTGACGCTCTGGTGCCAATCTTTTGCGCTTCGATTGATAAGACTAATGAATGGAGAATTTCTCGTAATGGGGAACCCGCTAAGAGCATGGTAAGAATTTGGCTATAACGGTCATTATTAGAAGCACATGTTGTTAACACATCATAGTTTGCTGATTGTGATGCAAAAGTTTGCCCGCTATCCATAAAATTCCTTATGAGAATAAACCATCTGGCTTTATTACTTACCGTTAATGCAGATTATTCACTCTTAAGGTTAATTGCAACACTAAGCGAGTAACTATCTGTTTATTATGAATCTCTTCGACTAGTCACTAACATTTATCACTAAAGCAATGCTACATTTATTGGCTATATATCGCAGGCATAAAAAAACAGTGAAGTTATCTAACTGCACTGTTTTTATTCGGTATGATTTTATTTTAAAACAATGAATTTACACTTCGCTTATGCGTTCCATTCTTGCTAAATAAAAACCATCAAAACCATGCTCAGAAACCAAGATTAATTCATCATCTAATAATGTAAAATGTGGGTTTGCAGCTAAAAAGGCATCAACTTGATTTCTGTTTTCATCAGGCATGATTGAACAGGTAGCGTAGACTAATATTCCGCCCACTTTTACCATTCGGCTATAGCTTTGCAAAATGTCTTTTTGTAGCTCAATTAATACCGGTAATCTTTCTGGCGTGTCACGCCATTTAGAATCTGGGTTACGTTTTAACACCCCTAAACCTGAACAAGGTACATCGAGTAGGACTCTGTCAGCAGTCAACTTCATCCGTTTAATGGTTTTGCTGCTAGCGATAATGCGGGTTTCAACATTATGCGCGCCTGCTCTTCTTGCTCTAATTTTGAGGTTATCAAGTTTCCATTGCTCAACATCCATAGCAAGTAAACGACCTTTACCTTGCATTTGTGCGGCAATGTGCAAAGTTTTACCACCAGCGCCGGCGCAAGCATCAACAACTCGCATACCTGGTTTTGCATCAACTGCAGCAGCAACGAGCTGCGAGCCGGCATCTTGTTGTTCAAAATAGCCTTGTTTAAAGGCTTCAGTTTTGAATAATGCAGAATCTGAACGTATCTCTAACGCACTTTCAACGCCTTCAACCTCTACAGTAGCGACCAACTCTTTAGTTAACCGTTGCTTTAATTCTTCACGGGTGCCTTTTAAGCTGTTAGCGCGAATATAGCGTTTTGGCGCTGTTGCTAAAGCCGCTCTTTCTGCTGGCCATTTTTCGCCTAGTTGCGCAGCACCTAACTCGTCAAGCCACTCTGGGCAGCCATCCCACAAAGCCGGTTGCGCTTTTGCAACCTCTAGACGCTCGGCAAACTGTGCGCTATCAACTTGTAATGCATATTCCATCTTTGGTAAATCAAGATCGTGGAATAAATGCCAGCCGTTTAATAATTTAGAACCGGTACGTTCAATATCTTCTACTTTGATATCAACCAAATAGCAGTAAAGGTTCAAACGACGCAAAATATCACCAGTAACGAGAGTAATTCTTGCTAGCTCCGCAGGTGGATATTGCATACCTGAAAAGTTATGTGAATAAGCGCGATCTAAAGGTTTTCCTTCAGTTAGCACCATAGTTAACACATTAATGACCAGTTCAGATGAACTGCCTGAGAGCGGGTAAGTTAGCATTGGGGGATCTCAACGAGTTATAGAAATAAGATAAAACAGAAAAAGCGCATGGATCATAGGAGTTAACCGCCTTTTAAGCAAGTATTGATTCCTATTTATTGGCGGCGAAATAACAAAAAGGCAGCCGTTAGGCTGCCTGATATAAAGCGTCAGCTTAAAGGTTACATTTTAGAGCCTTTCGCGCCGTAAAATATGATAAATGCATAACACACTACAGGAAGAATAAACGCCGGTTGTATGCCCATGGTATCAGCCATTACCCCTTGTAATAATGGGATGATTGCTCCACCAACAATCGCTAAACATAAAAAGCCACTGCCTTGCGAAGTATGTGGGCCTAAGTCTCTTAAAGCCAAACTAAAAATAGTTGGGAACATAATGGAGTTAAATAAGCCAACCGCTAAAATTGCCCACATGGCCACTTCACCACTGGTATTAATAGCAACTAATACTAAGGTCGCAGCCATTAAACCATTAAAGGCTAACATGGTGCCTGCAGGTATTTTTTGCATAAGCGCTGAACCAATAAAACGACCAATCATCGCCCCGCCCCAGTAATAGGTAATGTATTTTGCTGCATCAGCTTCTTGCAGCCCTACAATGTGCTCTTCACCTAAAAAGTTAACCAAAAAGCTGCCAATTGATACTTCAGCGCCAACATAAACAAAAATGCCCACCGCGCCCAATACTAAGTGAATGCTTTGCAACGCGCTGGTTTTACCTTTGTAAGTAACCTTACCATCTGTTTCAACTGCGGTATGAGATTGGATAATAGGCAACTTTAATTGTGAAAAAATCACAGCTAAAACTGCTAACGTGGCAGATAAAAATAGATATGGCATTTTTACCACGTCAGCTTCAGCTTGTGCATGGCTTAACTCACCGACGGCACCCGTTGCGACTGACAGAATCAACACAGCGCCAAAGTATGGCGCCACCGTGGTGCCAAGCGCATTAAATGCTTGGGTTAAGTTTAAGCGGCTTGAGGCTGTGTCTTCAGAGCCTAGTGCATTTACATAAGGATTAGCGGCCACTTGTAAAATGGTGATACCTGAAGCCAAAACAAACAATGCCCCTAAGAATAACGCGTAAGTTTCCAATGCTGCAGCAGGGTAAAATAAGGCACAACCGATACTAGCAATAACTAAACCGGACACAATGCCTTTTTGATAACCAATCTTTTTAACCAGACTGCCAGCAGGTAATGACACTAAGAAATAAGCGCCAAAAAAACAAAACTGAATCAGCATGGCTTCAGTGTAACTTAATGAAAATACCGCCTTTAGATGAGGGATTAGTATGTCATTAAGACAGGTAATGAATCCCCACATAAAAAATAGTGAGGTTAACGATACTAGTGCGAAACGGTAACTACCGTCGCCAGTACTGCTAACTGTTGTTGAACCCGTTGGAATAGCTGAAGCCATAATATGAACTCTCTTGTTATCGTTGTTATCACCAATTACTAGCATGTCTACTGGCAACTGAATCTTGTTATTAAAAACCTACAACACATATAAAAACAGCAACCGATTAAGCTGCTGTTTTATCGTTACATTATTTAATTAATGCGAAGAAACTTCCAAATGCGTTTAATGTTAGTTTAGCATCAGCTTGCAAAGATGCAGACTCAAGACCGTGATCATCTTTAACTGCAACAATGTCATATGCAGAGGCATCAAATGTATTGGCACTATTATCTAAGTTAAATACTACCAGCATTTTTTGAGTTTCAAAGGTACGTACAAATACCAAAAGGTTAGAATCCACATCAATAAAGCTAATATCACCCATCACCAATGCAGGATATTGCTTACGCCATTTTAAAAAGCGGCGATAAGCATGTAGATTGGATTGTGTATCTGCTTCTTGAACATCTGCAGCCATAGCTTTATGTGCAGCAGGAATAGGTAACCAAGGTTTACTGCTGTCAGAAAAACCCGCTTGTTGATGATCTTTCGACCACGGTATTGGGGTTCTGCAGCCATCACGGCCTTTAAACATTGGCCAGAAGGTAATCCCAAATGGATCTTGCAGCTCACTGAACTCAATAGGCGCTTCCGTTAAGCCTAATTCTTCACCTTGATAACTGCATACGCTGCCTCGCAGCGAAAACAACATCGCATTGAGCATTTTAACCATGGCGGGATTAGTTTCACCTTTGCCCCAGCGGGTCGCAACGCGTTGCACATCATGATTACCTATAGCCCAGCACGGCCAACCGTCACCAATACTGGCTTCCAGTTCTTCAACTGTTTGGCGAATATAAGCCGCGCTAAAATCATTGGTTAATAGCTCAAAACTATAGGCCATATGCAAACGATCATCGCCTTGGGTATATTCAGCCATGGTCGCTAAAGAATCTTCTGCTGACACTTCGCCTAAAGTCACGGCGCCTGGGTATTGATTAATAAGTGCGCGCAGCTCTTCAATAAAGCCGACAGTTTGTGGACGGGTATTATTGTAATAATGATATTGGTAGGCATAAGGGTTATCTTCACTAAAGCCACGACCTTGGCGTTGATCTTTGGGTTTAGCTGGATTATCACGCAGATGCTCATCGTGATAGCAAAAAGTAATCGCATCTAAGCGGAAACCATCAACGCCTTTTTTAAGCCAAAAATCGACATTCTCAAGCACTGCAGCGCGAACTTCAGGGTTATGGAAATTTAAATCAGGCTGACTTTTTAGGAAGTTATGCAAGTAATATTGCTGACGACGCGGCTCCCACTCCCAAGCACAACCACCAAAAATAGCTAACCAGTTATTAGGCGCGGTGCCATCTTCTTTAGGGTCGGCCCAAACATACCAATCAGATTTGTCGTTATCACGACTTAATTTACTTTGTTTAAACCAGGCATGCTCGTCAGATGTATGACTTAATACCTGATCGATGACTATTTTGATATTGAGCTTATGTGCCTTTTCAATCAGTTCGTCAAAGTCTTCCATTGTGCCGAACATAGGATCAACATCGAGATAATCACTGATGTCGTAACCAAAATCTTTCATTGGCGACTTAAAAAAGGGCGATATCCAGATTGCATCAACATTCAAACTAGCAATGTAATCAAGTTTGGTAATTATTCCTTGTAGATCACCGACTCCGTCGCCATTTGAATCCATTAAGCTTCGTGGATATACCTGATATATCACTCCGCCGCGCCACCATGATAACTGACTCATTACTCGCCCTCTGTAATAAAAGCATTAACCATATAGCTACCTCACCCATGGTTAACCCTATGTTGCGACCTAGTAACTGGTCGTCATTATTATTTAATTGCCTCGAGGATACGTGAATAGTGAAATTAGGTTCAATAGAGCTGCATACGTATGCAAAGAATTAATACGAATTTTAAAAATACAAACCAAGCACTTAAATGCTAATATTCAATAACTTAACCAATACATAAACTATCTTTTGAATGTTAAAAAAAAGTAATAAAGTGGCCATTTAAAGTCTACAAAAGCTTTGAATACGTATGCATAACGTTGTCGATGAAAGAATGCTAGGAGTAGTATCTTTACTGTTCCGCAACAAAGTGGAAATAAACCTCAGCGCTTATGCAGTCATTTAAGCAAGCTGAAGTAAAAATACTATAAAGACTGTAATTATAAATAATAGAAATCTAGCAGCTCGACCTTATAAAAAGGGCTGCTGGCCATTCAGAAGGGGAAAGATGGATGTCGCTATTTAAACCAAGCTTACTAACGTTAGCAATGGTAGCTGCCAGTACAAGTATGTACGGTTACGCTGCTGAAGCAGAAGATGTTGCAACTGCTGATGAATCAATTGAAGTATTAAAAGTCACTGGTATTCGTCGTAGTTTAAAAGAATCACAATCATTAAAAATGTCTTCATCTTCAATCGTTGAAGCTATTTCTGCAGAAGATATCGGTAAATTACCTGATGTCAGTATCGCAGAATCACTTGCACGTCTACCAGGTGTTTCAGCTCAGCGCCTTGATGGCCGCGCAAACGTCATCTCAATCCGTGGCATGGGGCCGGATTTCACTACCGCGACACTTAATGGCCGCGAACAAGCGTCTGTTAACGATAACCGTGGTGTTGAATTTGACCAATACCCTTCTGAATTATTAAATCGTGTTGTGGTATACAAAACACCTGATGCAACCGTTATGGCTCAAGCTATTGGTGGCACGGTTGATATGCAAACAATCAGCCCGCTAACCCATGGTGAACAAACATTCGCTATTGGTTTACGTGGTGAAATGAATGACCTTGGTGCGTTAAATAGCGGTTCTGATGATACCGGTTACCGTGGCAGTATTTCTTATATTGACCAATTTGCTGATGACACTATTGGTATTGCATTAGGTTACGCACGCATGATGTCGCCTAACCAAGAAGAGCGCTGGCAAGCATGGGGTTACCCAGAAAATGCTGCCGGCGACAGTGTATTAGGTGGTGCAAAACCTTTCGTTCGTTCATCAGAACTTGAGCGTGATGGTGTTTTAGCTGTATTTGAATATGCGCCAAATGATTTCTACCAAACAAAAGTTGACCTTTACTACTCTAAGTTTACTGATGACCAACGTTTACGTGGTATTGAAATCCCAGCTGCTTGGGGTGCTAACGGTGGTATCGAAGCAACTAACATTGAAAATGGTCTTGTTACTGAAGGCGTCATTCGTGGCGCTGAAGTAGTAGTACGTAACGATGTCAACAAACGTGATGCTGAATCGCTATCAGTTGGCTGGAATAACAAATTTCAAATCAATGATAACTGGAATGTTGAAGCTGACATCGGTCTATCTAAAGCCGAACGTACTGATATTGGTATGGAAAGTTACAGTGGTACTGGCCGCGGCACCGGTGTTGGCGCTGTCGACGACTTAGGTTTTGCTTACAATGGTAATGGTAGCTATAACTTTACTCACGGTTTAGATTATTCAGATCCAAATGTCATCAAGCTAGGCGATCCACTTGGTTGGGGTAACCCATTAGGTGAAGGAACAAACACTCAAGATGGTTTTATCAACAAGCCAGAAATTGAAGATGAATTACAGTCTTTCCGTTTAGCCGCTGAATACATCTTTGATGACGGCGCGATTCGTAGCATCGAATTTGGTGTTAATTACACTGAGCGTGAAAAATCAAAATTAGATAAAGGCTACTTCCTAACCCTAAAAGGTTATGACGGCACCGATCCAAACTATGTTATGACGGTCCCTGATAAATACCTATTAAGATCAACTTCACTAGACTTTTTTGGTATGGGTGACGTATTAAGCTATGACTCTTTAGCTTTTTACAATGATGGCAACTACATTGAAACTGATGTTGCTGATGTTGATGCTAGCCGAGCAATAAACTCATGGGATGTTAACGAAGAAGTGACTACCGCTTTTGTTATGGCAACGATAGATACCGATGTTTACGATATTCCTTTTACGGGTAACTTTGGTATTCAAGCGGTTCAAACAGACCAGAGCTCTAACGGTACAGCATCTACTTTGGACGAAGAAGAAGGTAAACTTGTTACTAACGCCAACTACGACAGCGCATCTTATACTGAATGGTTACCTAGCTTTAATTTAGGTTTTGAAGTTGCAGAAGGCCAAATGTTGCGTGTATCTGCAGCTCGTACCTTAACCCGTGCTCGTATGGACCAAATGAATTCCAACATTGGCTATAGCTATGAAGAAAAACCAACAACGGGTGTGAATTGGACTGGTGAGGCGGGTAATACTCAACTTCGTCCTTGGTTAGCCCGTCAGTACGATATCAGTTACGAAAACTACTTTAGTGACCAAGGCTACTTTGCCTTGGCAGTATTCTATAAAGACTTAGAAAACTACACTTACAAGCAAACATCTTTTATCGACTTTACTGACATCGTGCCACCACAAAACCCAGACACAGACAACCCAATTGGTTCTTTTGAGCAATGGCAAAATGGTCAAGGCGGTTATGTTCAAGGTATTGAAGCGTCATTCTCTATGGACTTTGGTATGTGGGCTGATGCGCTAGAAGGCTTTGGTACGGTATTAAGTGGTTCTTACAACGACAGTGAAGTGAAAGAAACGGCTGATAGCGAGCCAACAACTTTACCTGGTCTTTCAGAGAAAACCTTCAATGCGACGGTTTACTATGAAAACTCAGGCTTTGAAGCACGTGTTAGCTCACGCTACCGTAGTGACTTCTTAGGTGAAGTAACCGCAATCAGCTTAACCCGTCAAAATGTTAATGTTAAAGCTGAAACCGTAGTAGATGCGCAAATTGGTTATGACTTCTCTGAAAGTGGTATTGATGCCCTATATGGTCTATCAGTGCTATTCCAAGTGAATAACTTAACTAACGAGCCATTCACGTCATACACGGGTGAAGATGCTCGTCATGTACGTGATTACCAAAATTACGGCCGTAACTTCATGCTAGGTGCGAACTACAAGTTCTAATCTTAGTGTAGAAATAAAGCCTCTGTAACCTGTTACAGGGGCTTTTTTACTTTAAAAACAATAAAAATATAAGGCGATTACCATGAATAATAACAAGATCAAAAACATTGTAATTGTTGGTGGCGGCACTTCCGGCTGGATGACTGCTGCCATGCTGGCAAGGTTATTCAAACACCAGCTTAATATCACTTTGGTTGAATCAGAAGATATCGGCACCATTGGTGTCGGTGAAGCGACTATTCCGCCACTGCAAATATTTAATAATGTTTTAGGCATTAAAGAGTCAGACTTTATTAAGCAAACCCAAGCCACTTTTAAGCTGGGCATTGAGTTTGAAAATTGGGGCAACCAGCAACAAAGCTACATGCATGCTTTTGGCAATATCGGTAAAGATATTGGCTTTACTCAGTTTCATCATTATTGGAAAAAATCTAACCCAACCGATGTCAATCAATTCTGGGATTACTCATTAAATTACCAAGCAGCTAAAAATAATAAATTCTCCATAATGGACCAGGTACAAGGTTCGCCCTTAGCAGGTATTACCCACGCTTATCACTTTGATGCCAGCCTCTACGCTAAGCTATTACGTAACTACAGTGAAAAGCTGTCAGTTAAGCGTATCGAAGGCTTAATCACCTCCACAACCCTTGCCAATGACGGCAGCATTGAATCCGTGTCATTAAAAGATGGCCAGATAATTAGCGCTGAATTTTTTATCGATTGCTCAGGCTTTGCTGCATTATTAATTGAAAAGCAATTAGATGTGGGTTATGAAAACTGGCAGCATTGGCTGCCCTGTGACAGTGCTTATGCCGTACCTTGTGAACGAACTGAAGCATTAACCCCCTATACTCGCTCTATCGCCCATGATGCAGGTTGGCAGTGGCGTATTCCTTTGCAACACCGTACTGGTAATGGCTTAGTTTATTGCAGTCAATATTTATCTGATGAGCAAGCCAAAGCGTTATTGCTTGAAAACCTCGATGGAAAACCGCTGGCAGAGCCCAGAAAAATCAATTTTAAAACCGGACGCCGTGAAAAGCAGTGGCATAAAAACTGTGTTGCCATTGGTTTATCAAGCGGCTTTTTAGAGCCACTTGAGTCCACCAGCTTACATTTAGTTCAATCAGCCATCATACGTCTGTCTAAGCTGTTCCCCCACAATGGCGTTCAGCAAGCTAATGTTGATGAGTTTAACCGCCAATCAAAACTTGAGTTTGAACAAATTCGTGACTTCATTATTTTGCACTATCACCTGAATCAAAAAGACTCACACCATGATTTATGGCAGCAATGCCGTGATATGGCGATACCTGACAGCCTTAAACAAAAAATTGAACTATTTAAAGCCACTGGCACTGTCAGTCGCTACCAAGATGAATTGTTTACAGAAGCTGCTTGGATACAGGTAATGCTCGGCCAAGGCATTATGCCTAATGACTATAACCCGTTAGCTAATAGTGTAAGTGATGCTGACTTACATGATTATCTGGGCAATATTAAGCAAATCATCAATAGGGCTGTTGCTGCTATGCCGTCTCATCAACAATTTATTGATAAATTGTAATTTCATCAAAGGTAAACTTATGACTATTAGAAAACTTGCTCCGCTAGCCTTGATGGTTAATGTATTAATGACTAGCGCTGCTGCTACTGCTGAAATCAATAATGTCACCGTTGAACCACAATCTTGGTGGGCTGATATGCAAAACAGTCAATTGCAGTTATTAGTCTATGGCGAAGGTATTAGCGCCTATGAGGTCAAACTTGTTGAATCTGCCAATGTGGCACTTAAAGCGGTTCATCAGTCAGCAAGTAACAATCATCTTTTTATCGATTTAGACTTAAAGGATGCAAAGCCGCAAACCATTAAAATAGGTTTGTTTGATAACAATCAGCTAGTTCAAACCCTTGAATACCCTATTCAGGCCCGAGCGGCAGATTCACGCCAGCGTGAAGGGTTTTCTAACAAAGATGTTATTTACCTCATCACTCCTGATCGTTTTGTAAATGGTAATCCTGACAACGATAATCACCCAGACATGTTAGAAACAGCCAATCGTGACGATAAAGATGGCCGACATGGTGGTGATATTCTCGGTATTCGTCAGTCACTACCCTACTTCAAAGATCTAGGTATCACACAGTTATGGATAAACCCGCTGCTTGAAAATAACCAAGCCCAGTATTCATACCATGGTTACTCCACCACTAATTTTTATAAAATTGACCCACGTTTTGGTAGCAACGAAGAATACAAATCCTTAGTAGAAGAAGCGAAGCAGTTTGGTATTGGTATTATTAAAGATGTGATTGTTAACCATATGGGTTCGGGGCATCGCTGGATGGCTGATTTTCCAACTTCAACTTGGATAAATGGCCAACAAAAATGGCAACAAAACCCTCAAGACATCATGTATACCAGCCATCGCAGAACCACAGTTCAAGATCCATACGCTATGCCATCTGATACTGCAGAATTCGAAAATGGCTGGTTTACTGACACCATGCCTGACATGAATCAAAATGATGAATTTATGGCAAATTACCTTATTCAAAACAGTATTTGGTGGGTAGAATATGCCGGGCTTAGCGGTATTCGCGAAGACACCTACTCTTATGCTGATAAAGGCTTTTTAACCACCTGGTCAAAAGCCATAATGGATGAATATCCCAACTTTAATATTGTTGGTGAGGAATGGAGCGATAACCCCATTACAGTAAGCTACTGGCAAGCGGGTAAACACAATGCTGATGGTTATGTCTCACATACCCCGAGCATGATGGACTTTCCACTTTATGAAGTGCTCATTAAAAGCTTAACTGACGAAGAAAGTTGGGGTAGCGGGCTTATTAATCTATATGAAATGCTCGCCAATGATGTGGTTTATGCTAAGCCCACTGATTTAGTATTATTTGAAGGCAACCATGACACTAACCGTTTATACAGTCTGATGAACAATGATCTAGCCCTGTATAAAATGGCTATGGCCTATGTGTTAACCAGTAACCGCATTCCGCAAATTTTCTACGGTACCGAAGTTTTGATGCAAAGTCCGACAAAAGATCGTAATGACGGTTTAGTTCGCAGTGACTTACCCGGCGGGTTTGCTGAAGATAAACTCAGTGTATTCAAGCCATCGTCTTTGTCCGCCCAACAACAAGATGCGCTTGCCTTTAATCGCGCGCTTTTAAACTATCGTAAAAACTCATTAGCGATACAACAAGGCAGCCTTAAACACTTTGCTCCTAAAGAGGGTGTTTACCTGCAAGCCCGTGAATATAATCAAGCAGGCAACAAAGAGAGTTTATTGATTATTTACAATAAAAATCAGCAAGAATACCAGCTTGATTTAAGCCGTTTCGCACCAGTAATTAAACAACATACTGTGGCTAAAGATATCATCACACAACAAACGTATTCATTAACTAAGCCGCTCACATTAAAAGAAAAAGGTGTCATTATTCTTAAGTTAATCAAATAACGGTTAAACTCTAGATCATAACTAAAGCTTGTTAATCTCCTTTAGTTAAATAATATAAATCTGCCACGAGAAGCATATGTATTTACAAAAATTCAGCGTAAGTTTACCGATAAAATTAGGCCTGGTATTAACGGGAGTCAGTATGGTTATTGCTGGTTGCGCCACAGATAAAGCCAGTATCAATGAGACGGTTAAACAGAGCGGTACTGAGCAGCTAAGTGCTGCTGCACAACCTTTAACCGGTAAGCCTGTTGTCTACCAAGTTTTTACCCGCCTTTATGGTAATACTAATACCAGCAATAAACCTTGGGGCACTATACAAGACAACGGTGTCGGCAAGTTTAGTGACTTTACCGATATTGCCCTGCAAGACATTAAGTCATTAGGGACAACCCATGTCTGGTATACCGGCGTACCCCATCACGCATTGATCAATGATTACACTGACATTGGGATCAGTAATGACGACCCAGATGTGGTAAAGGGCCGCGCTGGCTCACCTTATGCGGTAAAAGATTACTATAACGTTAACCCTGACTTAGCTAATGACCCGGCTAACAGATTAGCTGAATTTGAAGCGCTTATATCACGTACCCATCAAAACGGCATGCAGGTGATTATCGATATCGTGCCTAACCATGTGGCTCGCCAATATCAATCTGCCCCACAAAATTCGCCGCTTCCAGCTAATCGCAACTTTGGTGAGCAAGACAATACCGCTGTTGAATACGATAAAAACAATAACTTCTATTATATTGTCGGTGAGAGTTTCTCTGTTCCCGATGCCAAAGATAACTATCAGCCCTTAGGCGGTGAGTCTCATCCCCTCGCTGACGGTCAGTTGATTGAAACACCAGCTAAATGGACCGGTAATGGCTCACGTTTAGCCAAGCCAGACGCCAATGATTGGTATGAAACCGTTAAGGTTAACTATGGCGTTAAGCCTGATGGCAGCTACGACTTCCCTACTCTGCCAAGTGAATATGCCCAGATGTCTTCTGCGCAGCATTACCAATTTTGGCAGACTCAACCACTGAGCGATATCCCTGATTCTTGGGTTAAATTTAAACACATCACCGAATTCTGGCTAGCAAAAGGCGTTGATGGCTTCAGGTACGATATGGCCGAAATGGTGCCAGTTGAATTTTGGAGTTATCTCAACAGTAATATCAAACACCTAAACCCCAATGCTTTTTTACTTGCTGAAGTGTATAACCCAAGTCTTTACCGTGATTATATTCATTTAGGAAAGATGGATTATCTGTACGATAAAGTCGATTTATACGACACATTAAAAGACATTATCCATGGTAAAAAGTCGACGGCTGAGATTGCAGCCGATCAAGCAAAAATTGCAGATATTGAGCAGCACATGCTCAACTTTTTAGAAAATCATGATGAGCAGCGAATTAATACTGGCGACTTTGCTGGCAGCGCCGAAGCCGCCTTGCCTGCGATGGTGGTGTCTACCACCATAAGTCGCTCACCGACCTTGCTTTATTTCGGTCAAGATGTCGGTGAAAAAGCCGAGCAAGATGCCGGTTTTGGCCAAGCCAGCCGTACCAGTATTTTTGATTACGTTGGAGTACCGGCCCATCAACGTTGGATGAATAACGGCAAATTTGATGGCGGTCAATCAACGGATGCTGAAAAAGCCCTTCGCGGTTATTATCAAACCTTGGTTAACTTAAGTCACACGGCGCCAGCCCTGCAAGGCGAGTACTTTGAGCTTGATACTTTTAACCGTGCTGTTAGCCAAAAAACCAATCAACAAGGCTATAACGATAATACCTTTGCCTTTAGCCGTTATAACGACGAGCAGTTTATGCTGGTAGTCACTAATTTTAGCGACAGCCAAGCTGCGAGTATCAACTTACACCTACCTCGAGCATTAATCACCAAAGCCCAAATCAAGGATGGTAGCTATCAAATAGAAAACTTGCTCACCATTGGTGCTAACGAAATACATCCTATGAATGTGGTAAAGCAACAAGCCAGCATAGCGATTAATCTGCAACCACTAGAATCTCAAGTGTTAGTTATTACCTGGTAATAAGTATTACTAATTCGTGCTGCTAATTCGTGCTAGCAAGATTTAAACCTGCCTAAGCGCCTTTAAACCTGCAATAATTAACCTTATTGCAGGTTTTTCATAACGCCTACGACTCTTGTTGTTGCTACCACAGTCAGTTCAGCTTACTTGTACAATGTGACGGGCTTTAGCTCAAGCTCCTTGCTAAGTGTTAGCTCAGTTAACAATAGCTGGCATAACTGGGCTGAAACACCATAAAAGTGACTTGTACTATGCTCAATCACCAAGCTTAAAAAGCGGTCACTCCAGCTAAGCAAGTGTTGTTCTAATAGTTCTTTCACTCTTTGTTGACCGTCTTGCAAGTCAAGTTCTAAGCAATACACCAGTGCAACTAGCATCAAACCAAAATGATCCATTGGTTGATGTTGTGGTAAGTTAAAGTTCAAGTGGTTTTTTTTACAGAAATCCATAAATAACAGGGTTGACTGGTCAAACAAACGATTATTATTGCTTAAATAAACTGATCCCCATGGATAAGCAAGTTTACCTTTTGGCCTGATAAATAAGGCATTGTAATCCTGTTTAATGTCATCCAGCACCAAAGTTTGGCTCAATTGTTTTAAGGTATCTAATTTTTCCCTAAAGTGATTATCTATATTGTTTTCTTTTGTTATAAATAAGGGTAACTCTAGTATTGAAATAGTTTCCTTTAATTCATCACTTGGTTTTTGATAAAATACTTCAGCTAGAAAATTAAACATTCCTGCCATATTTTTAACGTATTCATCGTTATTCATGTTTAAATTCCATTTGTTTAAATTATTTAATTACCATTATTTTATTTCAGGTTATTATAAATATCTGTGATAGGTTCCTATTTATCTAAACAATTATTATGACATTTTAATAAAAGTGACTTAGGTAAATATTCGGTCTATGAATATTGTGTAAGATAGATGTGTTACAGCTTATATAGGCAAAGTTATGTTACTGATGAATTTTAAAGAAAGATGGCGTGCTGCAGAACTCAGTAGTGCTATTGAGGTAAGCCTTAAGCCACACTCAGTATGGGTCGGTTCTTCATACCCAAGGAGCTCACTAGAAACCATTTGCAGAAAGATTTCTCTAATGGTTATTAATGACTTTAGACGCGTAGACAATCTACCTAAGCGTTTGAGTGAACAGGAGTTAATGTCTACATTTTTCAATAGTTTCAGTATTTTGATCAACAATAGTCTTAATGGTGAAATATTAACGAAAGATGATTACATCATCATCGCGCTAGCCAGAGAGTTTTCAGCATTGGTAGATCAATCACATCAACAAGACCTCATTAATCATGCAGTATCAGTTATTCAATTATCCAATAACTGGGATAAACACATTATAAAATCAAATCAACGCGCCAATATTAGATTTACCGTTTAGCCACTGCTTTATTAAATATAACTTAAATTTACCTATTATTTCATTAATAGCACTTTTTATTATTATTATTACACCGCCAAATACATTTATAAAATTTATTATTTAAATAAAAATGCCAACCCTAGGGTTGGCATTTAAAGTAAGCCTTAAGTATTAGACTCTTAATTTAATAAATACTGTTGTCGGACCTGTGCCTAAATCTTCATAGCCATCACCATTTAAACTTGCCCCTGGCAAATTTAATGCTTCTGATTGATCCATCACATCTAACACTTGCACTGGGCAGCCGGTAACACAAAATGGTTTATCACCGACATCGAGTCTGTCTTTACACATGTCGCATTTCGATAAAATACCACGCTTAGCGTCAAGTTTTGGCGCATCATAAGGACACACCATACGACATGCTCCGCAACCGACACATAGCGTTTCGTCAATATGGACAATGCCATCATCGCGTTTAACCATTGCGCCAACAGGACACTTTTCAACACAAATAGGTTCTTCACAGTGATGACAAGATTGCGATAAAAATACCGCAACTTGCTTACCTAAATGATTGGTTTTTTCACCTTGAGAGATATCTCTTACGGTGACAAATTCATTCGCTTGTCGGCCAGCCTGACATGCCACAGTACAAGCTTCACAGCCAACACAGTTTTCTTGGCGAAATACAAAAACTTTTTGTTCAGTCATTAGAAAGTTCCTTAATGATTATAATTACGCCAGTGCAATATCGACACGGGTTGAGTGGAAGGTAGAACAGTTGTTCATATCAGTTAAATCACAGTTTGCCAGCTGGTTAACCGCGGTATTACTTCCGTTATCATTAAGTTTTTTCCAGGCATTTTTCCAAACAAACAATGTGCCCACAGGTGTCATTGGTTCAACCCTTGCTACATATTGAATTTGTACACTCGGGTTACCATAGCGACTTGCAGTTAACGTCACTTGATCGCCTTCATTAATCCCTTTGCTGCCAGCATCTAAAGGATGAATATAAACAGTATGTTGAGGTAATGTCCCAGCAATATATTTAACATTGGCCCATTGAGAATTACTTAATTTAGGGTGCGCTGGTGATATTAATCTGAACTCACGCGCTTTTTCAGCATCGGTCATCCCTTTATTATCAGCAGCATCGCTTTCAGGGGTGCCGGTATCAATTACTGGATTGAATTTTTCAGGGTCAAAGTACTTGCCGCTGGTGTCTTTAAATTCAATCTTGCCGCTTGGCGTTGGGAAGTCGTAATCTTTACGGAATGGATACGGTACAATTGGGCTATCCCACTTTTGCTCTAATAGCGCATCGTAACTAATATTACCTTTCCAAGTGTTACGTAAAATTTCATCAATCGACTCATTGAACTCTGCATCTTCAAAACCCATTGCTTTAGCAAGTTCATTAAAGATGACTGTGTCAGGTTTGGATTCATAGAGTGGCATAATGGCTTGCGCACTATGCTTAGAGTAATAACAATGATAACTATCAATGAGATTTGATTGCTCCATAAAACTAGACGTCGGTAGCAAGTAATCAACATAATCCATGGTATCGGTTTGGAATAAATCAATACCCACTAAGAACAAATCGTCACGCATCAAGCCTTTTTCAATTAGCTCAGTGTTAGGAGCAATTGCCATTGGGTTACTTGAATATACAATCATTGCTTTAATTGGATCGCACGGCTCACCAAAAGCAAGCGGACCAATTTGACCGTCTTCATGTTGATAATCTTCAGGTAGTAACGACCTGCCAATCTCATTCATATTGACCGTGTCTCTTACTGCATCTTCAGGTGTTAGATGCGGCGCATTACAATAAGCCCAATCAAACATCCCACCAGCTTGAGTATTAAGATACACAACACCTGCACCCACTTTGCCGATATTACCGGTTAACGCTGCAAGCGTTGGAATGGCTTTAACCATTCGGCCACCATTCAAGGTACGTTGTAAACCATAACCAATGCGGATCATGGCACATTCAGCTCCAGCATAAGCTCTAGCAAAGGCTTGATATTCGCTTCTCAAAACACCCGTTTCTTGCTCGATTTGTTCGTGGGTAAACTCTTCCAGACGGGCAACTAGCGCATCATAATCTTGGGTATGGGCTTCAATAAAGTTTGTATCATGCAAACCTTCTTCAATCAGCACTTTACTAATACCCACAACTAACGTGGCATCGGTACCTGGTGTCGGCTGCAACCAAATATCAGCTTGCGACGCTAAAGGTGTTCTAGCCGGGTTAACCACTAAAATTTTAGCGCCTTTATCACGGGCTTCATTGATAAATTTAAGATGGTGGATATTGGTGGCTTGCTCATTGGTACCCCAAGAAACAAAACATTTGGTATTCACATAATCTTCTGGGCTTGGGCCTGAAAATTCACCCAATATAGAGCTCATTCCTGAATAACCGGCACTGGCACAAATATTACGTTGCAAGTTACGACTGCCGATACGGTTAAAGAATCGGTTCGGACCCGAGCCTGCGCTGATACCGCTATAGCCAGAATAAGAGTAAGGAATGATTGAATTACCACCATGGGTGTTAATAATCTCGTTTAAGCGGCCTGCAATGGCGCTATATGCCTCATCCCATGAAATAGGTTCAAAGCTTGCACCTGGACCACGTGGCCCTACGCGTTTCATTGGTTGTTGAATACGGTCTGGGCTATACACAGACTGTAAATAGGCATGGCCTTTAACACATGGGGTTCCCGCTGTTACAGGGTGTGTTTTATCGCCTGTGATTGATATTGCCACATCATCTTTTGTGGTTACCATCAAACTACATCTATCACCGCAATTACGTGGACACGTTGTGTGATAAACACCATCAGGAATACTTGCTTCAGGTGGTATTTCAATGGGTGGATCAATTACTGGAGGCTCTTCAATATTCTTATCATCACTAGAACACCCCATAATGCTGGCAGAAAATGCAAATGCACTACTCCCCTTAAGAAAACTACGTCTATTCATTGCCATGGTATTTCCCTTATTATCATTTCAATAAAACCATAACAAACGCAGTGCTAAGCAAGAACAAACATTGTTAATAAAACACTTATTACTCAAACAATTAGTAAAATACTGACCTTCATCGCAATTGCAGACATCACAAATAACTATTGCGCATAACGACTAAATTGTTGCATATCAAACCAAGCCGCCTATTTATAAAACATCTAGATAACAGATGTATTTCAAATTGATTTTTTAGCGGGCGATATAGCATGTCTTTAGCGATACAAATATAAAAACCTCGATTAAATATCCGTTTTCTAGATATTGGCCAGTATCGGATAAAAAACAAACGCATTCTAAAAAATGCAATCAACGCATTTAAAATATTTGCCTTAAATAACGCCTCAATATTGAATACGTATGCAACAAATTGCAGCACTTGGTTTAACCGCTCTAGTATGTGAAAGGAAAATTCGAATAATAATATGGAGTCACCATGCTCGAGGTATCATCAAAATTAGTTGATTTACCGTCTATTACGGCATCAACAGCTGCTACCACACCTGTAACTGAAACTAAAACTAAAACTAAAACTAAAACTAAAACAAAATATCAGTCGGTTTTTAATCTCAGCGCACTTTCCATATTCATTAGCTGTGTCCTGTCAGGAATAACGCCAGGAGTTCAGGCAAAAACGGTGACAATCAGCTCTCCCAGTAACAATATTACCGTCAGCTTATCTGATCATGCTGATAGACCGGAATATAGCGTCACCTTTAACGGCGAACAGGTAGTAAACGCATCTCGAATGGGTTTGGTTTTTGAGTCTTTGGGAGAATTTGGCAGTGGTTTTAAGATCAGTAAAACTGCCACTGACAGCAATCAATCGCGCTGGCAACAACCTTGGGGCGAACGTGAATGGATTGAAGATCATCACAACAAACTTACCACCAGCTTTAGTAACGGCAATTACAATTTTATCGTAGAATTTAAAGTATTTGATGATGGTTTAGGCTTTAGATATCAAGTGCCAACACAAAAAGGCCTTGCCTCAAAATCCGCCTTAAACATTACCAATGAACTAACTGAGTTTTCAATTCCTGATGCCCATAATGCGACTGCTTGGTGGATACCGGGGCGCGGCTGGAATCGATACGAATACTTATATAACACCACCACGGTAAACAAAGTCGACCGTGCTCATACCCCCTTCACTTATAAACTCGCTTCAGACACTCATTTAAGTATTCACGAAGCGGCGCTAACAGATTATGCCGCTATGGTATTAGATCAACGCCGTGATGGCACCTTAAAAGCCGACTTAACCCCATGGTCTGATGGCATCTTAGTCAAAACTAAACCTGGATTTACTACCCCATGGCGAACCATTCAAATTGCCGAAAAAGCCACTGGTTTACTCAATTCAGATTTAATCCTTAACTTAAACGAACCTAACAAGCTCGGTGATGTGTCGTGGGTTGAACCAGGTAAGTATGTTGGGATTTGGTGGGGAATGCATCTTAATGAAAATACTTGGGGTTCAGGTGATAAACATGGCGCAACGACCAGCGAAACTAAACGTTACATGGACTTTGCTGCTAAGTACGGCTTTGACGGCGTATTAGTTGAAGGCTGGAATGTCGGCTGGGATGGCAGTTGGTTCCATAATGGCGATGTGTTTAGCTTTACCAAGCCATATGATGATTTTGATATTGATGCTGTCAGTGAATATGGCGCTAAACAAAACGTGCGCTTAATTGGTCACCATGAAACCTCAGGTTCTGTAACGAATTACCGTAATCAAATGAGTGATGCTTATGATTTATATAAAAAGCACGGCGTAACTCAAATCAAAACGGGTTATGTGGCAGATGGGGGTGACATCAAGCGTGTTGATGAAAACGGTATTACCCGCCATGAATGGCATGATGGCCAGTTTATGGTGAATGAATACCTGCACAGTATTACCGAAGCCGCAAAGCGTGGCATTAGTATTAATACTCACGAACCCGTTAAAGATACTGGTCTGCGCCGCACCTATCCAAACTGGATTGCCCGAGAAGGCGCCCGCGGCCAAGAATTTAACGCTTGGGGAACTCCGCCCAATAACCCAGAACATACAGCGATTTTACCTTTTACTCGTATGCTGTCAGGGCCAATGGATTTCACTCCAGGGATATTTAATCTCGCACCAGAAGGCTTAGATGCGGTTAATCGGGTGCAAACAACATTAACTAAGCAACTCGCTTTGTATGTAGTGCTTTATAGTCCAATTCAAATGGCGGCGGATTTACCACGTAATTATGTTGAACGCCTTGACGCCTTTCAGTTTATTCAAGACGTTCCCACTGATTGGAGTGAGAGTATTGCGGTTGCTGGTGAAGTCGGTGATTTTGTTGCCTTTGCGCGTAAAGACCGTCACTCTGATGATTGGTATCTTGGCGCACTCACTGATGAACAAGCCCGCAGTTTTGATGTTGTATTATCATTTTTAGATAATAACCAACAATATGAAGCACAAATATATCGTGATGGCGATAAAGCGAACTGGGAAACCAACCCATATGATTACGTCATTGAAACGACAAAAGTGACTTCGAAAGACAATCTGTCACTGGTATTAGCAAAAAGTGGTGGTACTGCGATTCGTTTTAAAGCCTTAAATTAAAGCCTTTTAAAGCGCTTTAAAGACAAAACACAACAATTTTACCCCAATAAAACCTGATGTATTGCAATGTTCACTTTTTGTGTTCATTGCCATCAGGTTTTTGTTCATTTACATTGACCTACCAAATATCGGTTAATGCGCTATTTACCCCCTTCCTGTTACAAATATGATCAGCTTTCGTTGTGCATAAATGATGAATACGTATGTAATTGGTTGTGCCTAAATCCGACACAAGGCTAATATGAAACCTGCTAAATTTCTCCTCTGCTTGTGTGGATGAAATGGGCTAGGTCGTTACTGGCGCATCACCTTCATCGGATTGTGTCAGGTTTTAAGTGCCTTTTTTTACTTCAGCCTTTTTGAAGTGCAAACCAGGTCTTTGGCGAATACCCGTCTTAGGGAGATGTGTATTCGCCATTTTTTTACCTAATACATTAGCAAACGTGATAATAAGAGTTCAGCCATGAAGTTGAACGACCTATAAAAAGGAAGATACATGTCTACCGATACGATTAGTCAAACATCGACAAATACTCAGCAGCGTCAGCAGCCAGAACTCAACTTTTGGCAAATCTTTAATATGTGCTTTGGTTTTTTGGGGATCCAATTCGGTTTTGCACTGCAAAATGCCAATGTCAGCCGTATTTTCCAAACGCTAGGTGCTGAAATTGACGAAATTCCTATTCTTTGGATAGCTGCTCCGCTGACTGGACTCATAGTCCAACCAATTATCGGTTATTTAAGTGACAACACCTGGAACGGGCTTGGCCGTCGTCGCCCGTATTTTTTAATTGGCGCAATTTGTACCACGCTGGCGTTATTTGTCATGCCCCACTCTCCTACTCTGTGGATTGCTGCCGGTATGTTGTGGATTATGGATGCATCAATCAACATCGCTATGGAGCCATTTCGTGCTTTTGTCGGCGATAACTTACCTAAGAGTCAACGCACTCAAGGCTATGCGATGCAAAGCTTCTTCATCGGCATTGGCGCGGTTGTTGCCTCTGCACTGCCTTATATTCTTACCAATTACTTTGATGTTGCAAACACAGCACCTGCTGGGGAGATTGCCGACTCAGTTCGTTATGCCTTCTACTTTGGTGGCGCAGTATTATTCTTAGCTGTCGGCTGGACGATTGTTAGCTCTAAAGAATATGCGCCAGAAGAAATCAGTGCCTTCCATGCACATGAACAAACCGCTAAGCAAGAAGACCGTATTGATGAAACTCGCAGCCGCACCGCTACGCAATATAAAACAGCAGCACTGGTTTGGATGACTATTGGTGCGATATTTACTGGGTTAGTTTATGGACTCGGTTGGGACAAACAGTTATTTATTCTTAGTATTGGCATCTTTGCTTTTGGCCCATTACAGCTTTATTGCGCTAAGGTACTTGCTGGGGTCAAGGGTAAAAAACGTGACTCTTTAGGTATGGTATTTAACGTCGTTGATGACTTATTTCATATGCCTAAAGCCATGCATCAACTGGCTATAGTACAATTTTTCTCATGGTTTGCACTCTTCGCCATGTGGATTTATACCACCTCAGCGGTGACCTCTTATCATTACGGCAGCTCTGATGTTGTTTCACAAGCTTATAACGACGGCGCTGACTGGGTCGGGATGTTATTCGCTTCATACAATGGCTTTGCCGCCCTTGCTGCTGTGATGATTCCTTTTTTAGCTAAAGCCGTAGGGATTAAATTTACTCACACCATCAACTTAACACTCGGTGGACTAGGGCTGATTAGCTTTTACTTTATTAAAGACCCACAAATGTTATGGATCCCAATGATTGGTGTCGGCATCGCTTGGGCCTCTATCTTATCCGTACCTTATGCCATGCTATCAGGCATATTACCGCCTAAAAAGATGGGTGTATTTATGGGTATTTTTAACTTCTTTATTGTTATTCCACAGTTACTTGCAGCAAGTGTTTTAGGTGTTATTTTAAATGGCTTATTCGATGGTGAACCCATTTTTGCGCTAATCACTGGTGGGGTATTTATGATTATTGCCGGTATTGCGGTGTTATTTGTCGATCAACCCAGCTCACAAGCTTAAACAGAAAATCAAAAACTCATTAAGTTATAAAAATTATTTAAAAATATTTGGGGAACGTTATTCATGAACGCAATGTTAAATATTAATAACTCACAAACAATTTGTTTTAAAAAGTCATTTGTCGCTAAGGCGATCAATACTGCTGTTGTAACGGGTTCATTACTGGCATTATCAGCCTGCTCTGACGCTGAAGTAGCACCAGAACAAACCATTGAAACAGCGGCTGAGATCACCACCATTAAGCAAGTCGCCCCCGGCGCTCCGGGTATCGATCCAACCTGGGCATTTTCTGGTAAGACTGGTATTGGCACCTCTTATGAGCCTTATGTAAACGGTCAATACCAAAGCACAGCAGACAACCCAGTCAGCAAAGTCTGGTTTTCCATAGCCCAAGGTGTGCTAACAGAAACCATGTATGGCTTGATCCACAATGCGCAGTTAAAAGAAATGCAGTTCATCATTACTGGTGATGGCTTTGTTGATACTGAAAAACAAGACACCATCAGTAGCATCGAATATTTACATCAAGATGAACAAGGCCGCCCATTATCATTAGCCTATAAAGTGATCAATAAAGCTAAAAATGGTCAGTACCAAATTGAAAAGCATATCTTTACCGATCCAAACCGTGACAGCATGATGATGAAAGTTATCTTTACCGCTTTTGCTGATGGTATTACCCCACACTTATATGCCAATCCACATGTAGATAATAGTGGCGCCAATGATATCGCCAGTATTGAAAATGGCGCGTTAGTGGCATACACCAATAATGCTGACTCATCAGTAATGACCATCAAATCTGATGTAGAATTTACTCAAGCCAGTACCGGTTTTGTCGGAAAATCTGATGGATTAGTTGATCTTAAAGACAACGGTCAGCTCAATAACCTCTATAACACCACCAGCAGTGATAACAGTGTTATTGGCAATGTTGCGCTTACTGCTCAATATCCAACCTTAAGCAAATCAGCAGATAACAATACCCTAGAAATGAATATTGCTATCGGCTTTGGTCATGATAAGCAAAGCAGTTTAGCCAATGTCGATGCCACATTGACTAGCGGCTATGACAAGGTATTAAGTGCTTATCTTGGCGATGACAAACATGTCGGCTGGAAAGACTATTTAAGTTCGTTACCGGTATTAAACGACATGAGTGTTAATACCACTGATAACGGTCAATTGCTGTATACCAGTGCTCTTGTGTTAAAAGCTCAAGAAGATAAAACCCACGCAGGCGCATTAATCGCTTCACTGTCTAACCCTTGGGGTGACAGTGTTTCTGCAAAGGTGGGTAGCACCGGTTATAAAGCGGTTTGGCCACGTGATTTTTATCAGTGCGCCATGGCATTTTTAGCCATGGGTGACACACAAACCCCAAAAGTTGCTTTTGAGTATTTAAAGAAAGTACAAGTCAGCCAACAAACACCTGAATATGTCGGCACTCCAGGGTGGTTCTTACAAAAAACCCATGTTGATGGTGAAATTGAATGGGTTGGTGTTCAGCTTGATCAAACAGCAATGCCAATAATGCTCGGTTGGAAATTATGGCAAGCGGGCGTATTAACTGATGCTGAAATCAGTCAATGGTATACCGACATGCTTAAACCTGCGGCAGAGTTCTTAGTTACTGGCGGCAATGTAAAACTAGATTGGAATGACACCAGTATTACGCCTCCTAGCACCCAACAAGAACGCTGGGAAGAACAAGCGGGCTTCTCACCTTCTACCACTGCTGCGGTTATTGCTGGGCTGGTAGCCGCCAGTGATTTAGCTAAGCTGGCCAAAGATGAAGATGCTGATAAATACCTACAACTGGCGCGTAAGCTAGAAGCCAGTCTTGAATCAACAATGGTGACGACAACGGGTGAGCTTACTCAGGACAATAAACCTTATTATGTTCGAATCAGCCCAAATGGTAACCCAAACAATGCCGACAAGTTATTAGATAACAATGGCAAACCGGGTCTTGATCAAAGAGTCATTCTTGATGGCGGTTTCTTAGAGCTAGTACGTTACGGCGTGAAAGTCGCTAATGACAGTGTGATTCAAAACAGCGTTATGCTAATTGATAACACAAGCCTTGAGCACAACCTAAGAGTTAAGTACGAATTTAAAGCCAAAGATGGCAGTTTAATTCCTGGCTTTAGACGCTATGGTAACGATGGTTATGGCGAAGATATCACTAGCGGTTTAAGTTATGCTGAAAAAGGGAATACTGAAGACCAACGTGGCCGCGTATGGCCTTTCTTTACCGGTGAGCGTGGTCATTATGAACTGGCGTTAGCTAAAGCCAATGACACTCTGACAACTGAAAGCCATCAAGCGCTTATAAACACCTATGTTCAAGGCATGGAAACCTTTGCCAATGAAGGCATGATGTTACCAGAACAAGCTTGGGACGGTGTGGGTAACCCGACGCGTTATAACTACGCGATGGGCGATGGCACCAACTCAGCGACACCACTTGCATGGACACACGCAGAATACGTGAAACTGGTTCGCTCTATGACAGATAAAGCCGTATGGGACTATTACCCTATCGTGGCTGACAAACTGGCTAAATAACCGCAAAGGTTTACATACATTCAAAAGCCGCAAATAAAATTTGCGGCTTTTTTATGCACTTAGGCCAAAAAAACGTGCTTAATTGTTGGTATGTCTGACTAAAGTAGTTAATACTATTCTCGCAACAAATTGTTGCAAACCAAACAATAAACAAACAAGGTTAAGGAACAACCCATGGATTGGTATATTAAGGTTTTAAAACAATATTTTGATTTTTCAGGACGAGCAAGACGCAAAGAGTATTGGATGTTTGGTCTAATTAATTTAATTTTCTGCATCGTGGAGACTGTAACTTATTTTGT
>NZ_JBFRKG010000059.1:0-16506 GCF_041469325.1 Shewanella sp. 10N.286.51.B8 | reverse complement strand
ATGGAATTAGACCAGAACACGATATTCCACACATCAGCGAGTTGTTGGCTAAACTGTTTCTCAAGTAAGAAGCTAATGAGTTTAACCTTATCATGATCTTTTACTGCTTGAACTTCAGGCATGGGCAAGTTCCTTTTTTCTGCTATATCGATGTTTTGGGCACTTTGGTTTCGCAAAGGCCCATGGGGTAAGGGTTTGAGTGTTCCCGTTTTACCAATATGGGAACTTGGGTTTGAAATGGCGTTAACCCAGTGCAATTTGCACCTGATAAACATCCATATGGTGATAGCTAGTGAAGTTGTCACTAAACAGTTCAATAAGCTCTGTGCCTTCATCATGTTTTATCCATCCACCAATTGAGCTATAGACTTGTTTGCTGTTGAAGCAAATATCAATGTCTTTGATGAGTTCAGGAAAGTCATGCCCATGAAAAGCAAAATCAGTAACGTAAACTAATCGCCATTGATTAAGTTGTTTCTCAAGCCTTACTTCAACAGGATGAAACCCACCTCGTTCAGGTGAATAGTCAGGATCACGAAAATATAAGGTGATGGCATTTGCCTCCTGTGGATTAGTGTTAATCAACTCTTGTGTTAGTAACTGATAGAAAGGGTCTGGCATAGCAGGTCTTTGATTGGTATCAATTGAAATTGTCATATAAACGTCCCTAATGAATAAACACGCAACAGCAAGAGATTAAGAGCGTGCGCTCTTAATCTCTTGCTAGCTGGTGGTTGATTGATTTTGAGTTACATCGAAATGGATAGGCTTCGAAGGTTATTAAGCCGAAGCTTTCTAAATAGAAAATACTGAATGCCGAGACCGTTAGATTAGACCTCTTTCCGCCAGTGACACCGGGGATTTACCCACTATTATGTGGTCTAAGACCCTGACATCTATTAATCCCAAAGCATCAATTAACTTCTTTGTAATGAGCTTATCTGCTTGAGAAGGTTCTGATTCACCTGAAGGGTGGTTGTGGGAAAAAATGACTGCAGCGGCGTTTACTTCAAGTACAGCTTTCACTACTTCTCTCGGGTAAACACTGGCAGCGTCAATGGTGCCAAAGAACAACTCACGAAACTCGATGAGCTGATGCTGGCTGTTGAGCATCATCACCCCAAAAACCTCCCGCTCATACCCACCTAACTTGTAAGTAAGGAAGTCCTTTGTGCTCTGAGGGTTAGTGAACACATCCTGATGGTTCAGTTTTTCTGCAATGATACTCGCAGCGCTCTCAAGTACTTGAAGGGCTGTCGTGGGCCAATGGGATGGTTTATTTTGATTTGAATTACTGCGCATAAAAGTCTCCTTTATCTGTTAATGGCTTATGCACAGTAGTGATATATACCCGAAACTTATTGGAATCGTATTTGTGAGGCTGATGTCGGCGGTAATTTTTTACTAGCTCGCCCCATGTTGTGAATCAAACATGAGGTATTCACAATGAGACTAATAAAATTAAAAGAAGTGATGGATAGTACTGGGCTAGGGCGTTCAACAATTTATAACTATATTGCTGATGCCACTTTCCCAAAACCAGTAAGCCTAGGAGCTAGAGCGGTCGCTTGGGTTGAAAGCGAAGTGCAGGATTGGATATTGGAAAGGATAGAAGAGAGAGATTTGTTGATTTAACCTTTATACAATTATGCTTACAGCGTTAAGTATTTTTGGCTACTTTTTATAGAATTCTGTTATTATAGTGCGCTATTTATTAGACATTTTTCATGCTTTTGAATTGAAAAATTGATTACTGTTAAAGATGTCGCATTAATGAATGCTACCCTTTCATCCATACCTCATTGATTAACCTGACAACTAGCTGAATTATTTCAGAATCGTAACTGTTTGTGTTTTTTGGACTGACTATTGATTATGGCTGAGGAGTGTTCGCAATGTCGGTGTTCCTCTATAAAGTTAGGATTTGTTTTTGGAAATATATAAAGAATTTCAGTTTGAAGCTGCACACAAATTACCAAATGTACCTAAAGGGCATAAGTGTGCGCGACTTCATGGGCATAGCTTTTGGGTTAGAATTTATGTGGAAGGCGAGGTGTCAGAGGCTAGCGGTTGGATAATGGATTTCTCCGTGATTAAAGACGCTTTCATGCCACTTTATGAACAACTAGATCACAACTATTTGAACGATATCAAAGGGCTTGAAAATCCGACAAGTGAAAATATTTCTATATGGATCTGGAATCATCTTAAACCGCTATTACCAGAACTCTCCAAAATTGAAATCAAAGAGACGTGCACTTCTGGTTGCGTCTACGTAGGTGGTTAATAATGAATGTTTTAGTTATTTCTTCTTGTACAGGCGCAAAGGCTGTTGATCATGAAAAAGCTCCTACCTTGGAGGACTTTATTAAAGGTGGGCAACATATTGAAAGTATCCATGCTGACTTGCAAAGTACTCTCTTACCTGCTGCTCAGCTCTACACTGGGCAACAGCACGTTAGATTAATGAGTGCAATCAATGAGCTGAAGGACACGAGAAGTAACATTGAGATTGATTTGTATATTGTGTCTGCTGGTTATGGCGTGGTTGCGGCGAGCCAAGAATTGCCGCCGTATGAAGTTACATTTTCAGGCATGAAGAAAAAAGAATTACGCGAATGGAGTGATAAGTTATCTATAGCGAATGATTTTAGAAAAATCCTGAGCAAACCATATGATCTAGTGCTGATTTTATTAGGTGATAGTTATATAGAAGCGTGTCGAGTTGACGATTCTTTAATGCTCGCTAGCCCAACGATCATGTTTTGTGGTAATTCCCAAAAGAAAAAGCTACCACAGCTAGATAACTTGAAATCTATAGGGTTAAGTAATCCTGAAGCAAAAAGGTTTTCTTGTGCACTTGTGGGATTAAAAGGAGAGCTTGCTGCAAGATTATTAAGAGGAATTGCTAAGTCTGAGCAATTCCTTGAACAATTACTCGATTCGAACTTGCCTTTAGAGCAGTTGGAAAATATGAAGGTAGGTCAATGACACATGCTAAATATTTCGGTGTAATAACAAACCGAGATTATATAAAAAAGAACAAAGGTACGGATAAAGAGGTAAGAACCCCATTTTGGGATATTTTGGATGAACATCCAGATGGTTGGTTGTGTTCATTAGCGTACAAAACTATTGCTGTCCCCCAAGATAAACAGATGATTTGGGATTGTGGAGCATGGAGTTATAAGCTAGAAGAGGTTCCTAAATTAGGTAAGCACCTAATTACAACTGAATGGGTCATCCAAGAATATAGCAAATATGCAAAACAGGGCGATTTTATAATAGCGCCAGACCATATATTTATCAGTGATGACGTAGTTATAGAACGTAGAGCGTTCAATAAAAAGTCTGCGGAGGAGTTTCTAGCTCCAGCATTGGAGGCTGGCTTTATACCTATGGGCGTTGTTCATGGGCTTGATTTGGATGAGAAACTGAAGCGCTGTCAAGAGCTTGTCGACCTAGGTTATAAAGCAATATCGCTTGGTGGTCTTGCTTTCAGAGCTTCATCCCAAAAAAAGGTCGCTATAGAGTTTGTCCGCCAGGTTAGGGAACTGTTCCCTGATGTATGGTTGCATGTACTTGGACTCTCTGCCCCTAGTTATGTGGCTGAATGGAATAAAATAGGTGTGGATTCTTATGATGGTGCTAGCCATTACAAGCAAGCCTTCACTGGCGGGGCCTATTACATGTACGATAATGAACAGAAAAAGCTACTTAAATATAAAGCAGCAAAATTGACAGCAAATGAAGAGGTTACTGCTCCTCTTTGTGAATGCAAAGCTTGCCAAGTTCTTAGAGAAGAAAATATAGATACTCGAACTTATGGTAGCAACGAAAATAACATGGGGCGTGCAGCGCACAATATGAACCATTTAATCAGAAACTTAAATGATCTAAAGTAATTAGTTAAGGGGGGGCTTGTGCGATTTGATATGGAGTTCAATAAGTCACTAAGTGACGCCATTGCAGACGTTTCAAAGAAAGTGGCTGAATGGGATGCATCCAATCAGCCAGATAACACTGAAAAGTTGGAAATGGCTAAACGAATAGTTTCTTTTGACCATTGCACAAGCTCGGAGCATTTTACTGTTGCCGCAGTGGATAGCACTGGTGACTATCCCTCTGTTAATTACAATGATTCGTTTGTGCATGCTAGCTTCTCTCAAGCAGTCGTTTACGAGACTTCAGCTACGTATGGCTTAAGAGAGACCGAAGCAGTGCCAACCAATTTCGGTTTTTGTTGGATGCCGGATGGTAAATCGATTGCTGAAAACAATCTTAAGAGCGTGTTTGCTAAATTATCTATAGGTAGCCTTGCGTTACCAGATACTCAAACAGAGTCTGTATTAAGGGATGTTATTAAAAAGTCTGATTATCTAAGCTTGAAAAAAAAGCTAAAGCAACAGAGCATTTCAGTTGATGAGACTTTAGCTGAGTTAATACTCCCTAAACAATTTGATACCAGTAATATTGCCATTCAGCTAAATTCAGTAGCCAAATTAGGAGGAATGTATCAGTTGCTACTCACTGATCTTTCTCCAGATATATTTTTGCTTAACACTACCTTAGTTTTACCCACTTTCGGTGATGACAGAAAATCATCTTTATTTTTTGAACATTTGAAGAGAGCCTGTTGTGTTCTTGCTAAAGAGAAGTCAGCCGCTTTATGTGCATTGAGTAAATCACACGGAGTTAAATGTATTGATGAGATAGAAATCGCTGCTGCCCATAGTCAAGGCTTAGTTCGAGGTCAAGTCGCGGAGCATTGGTATTTGCGACTCCCCATCAGTGAAGAAGATGAGTGGTGCTTCTCACTATCTAATGCTAGCTTTCCACACCCGCCAGGAGCTGTTACTTACCTAATACGCTTTCATAAAAATATGCCGGTTATGCGTGTCGATCTCGATTTTAGCTATTGGATTGCTAATATTAAAGCTGAAACAGTAGAGAAAACGAGAGCGAATGAAAAAGCATTATTTAGCAAACTAGACTATACCTGCCATGATCAGCGCAGCTTAGGATATCCGTATCCATTAAGAGCTTGTCAAGAAAGAGTTTCACTAACTCAGACTGAGCGAGATGTGTTGAAAAAACAAATTACAGCAGC
Source organism: Shewanella sp. 10N.286.51.B8 (assembly GCF_041469325.1). Taxonomy (NCBI): domain Bacteria; kingdom Pseudomonadati; phylum Pseudomonadota; class Gammaproteobacteria; order Alteromonadales; family Shewanellaceae; genus Shewanella; species Shewanella sp. 10N.286.51.B8. The sequence goes on along the minus strand of NZ_JBFRKG010000059.1, from coordinate 11,396 downwards.
GGTGAAAAATGATATTGAACACCATGCTTTCAAGGGCTCTTCATCTTCTAGTCGTTAGCATTAAAGGTTGGTATTGGCACCATGAATGATATTAGTACACTCATTTCCCGTCTCGGAGAATCTTTTGGTGTTTTGGCTGAGAGCAATACATCGTCATTGAATATTGTAGCTAGAAATAGCGATATTGCTGTTGGAGATCTCTTTCTGATCCCAAGCCAGAGGGGAGAGCAGCAGCGGGTATATATTTTTAGAGCGACAGAATACGCCAACGTTCTTAACCGTTCAATGGATATGAGTGACATTGCGCGGAATAAACTGACGATGCCTGGTAGTTATTTTAGCGATAATTTAGCCGACGAAAAGTTGATCGCTATTCGAGGAATCTTATTAGGTTATTCTGAGTATTTTGGAAATAGCTGGGAATTTCACCGCCCACGCCGGCTCCCTGAACACCTTACAGATGTCTACCATATTAGCGCTGGTTGTAGTGAAAAAGCCGAAGTTTTAAAAGAATTGTTGGTAAAAGAGTTGCCTCAAGATGGGATTTATCTCGGTGACTTCTTGGCAGGTGAAACCGCGTTACCTGAAGTTAAAATTTGTTTACCGGCGTTTGCTCTTTCTCATCATATCGGCATTTTTGGCCGAACAGGTGTAGGGAAGAGTAATATGATGATGGTATTGATTAAAGGGGTACTGGATTACAATCGCCGCTGTCACCAAAGTGCTTCATCATCACCGAAAGCAAGTTTTATGGCTATTGATCCGCATGATGAATTCCTTCGATGGCATGCATCGTCGGGAGGTGCCGATGGTGTGAGAGCAATTTCAGAGCATTACTCTGATGAAGAGAAAGAGCAGTTAATTGCACCTTTTTACTATCTTTCAGCAAAAGAACTACCAGAAACTGGTTTTGAACAAAAAGTTTCAATTTCTCGCGCAGATATAACTCCTGAAGACTTATTTAGTATTGCAGAGTTTACTGAGCAGCAAATGTCGTTTGCGTCGAGGCAGTTTGCTGTACACGGTGAACAATGGATTGGTCGCAGTATCATGGGAGACACAGGTAACTCTAGCGATGTGGATGAAGAAGTAGAATACATGCAAGGAACGGTTACTGCCGTTCAACGTCGCCTTGGCTTTTTGCATCGAGGCAATACCCGTATCGTTACTAATTTCGATCCAGATTTCGGTGATGATTATACATCCCAACTACCTGACATTCTTTGTGCTCTTGAGGCTGGTCGAGTATTAGTTATCGATACTTCGTTGATGTCAGAGATGGAGCAGTTTCTATTTACAACTGTTGTCGCAAGAACACTGTTTACCCTTCGTAAAGCAATACGCAGTGTAGAGTCGGTAGACTTATTACCTAACGCTATTCGCTTAGCTTTCGGTAATGATGATGATTGCGGGCAAGTAGGTTTAGCTTGCCTAGTGGAAGCTTTAATTGAGCGGTTAAATAACGGCTCCCTACCCTATATTCAGAATGGTAGTGTCATCCCACCTAACCAATTACCTTACGTGAATATTGTGATAGAAGAGGCCCCATCAATCTTAAATCCTCAGCGTATGCGCTTTGGTTCCGTTTTTCGTGATATATCAAGACAAGGGCGAAAGTTCGGTATTGGCTTAAGTGTTATTTCACAACAAGTTAGTGAAATTGATGCAGGAGTACTGACGCAGATCAATACAGAACTAATTATGGCGCTAGGTAATGAAGGTGAGAGGAGAGAAGCAATAAAAAATGCTTCCATTGATATGCAAGGCTTCGAGCGAGAACTTCAAGTAATGGGAAAAGGGCAGGTTATTGTTACTGCCTCATATAAAGATATGCCGTTACCTGTACAAGTTCCTGACTTTGATTTTTTAGAACAATAATTAGGATGTTTTATGGCCAATGAAGTACGTGGGCTGTTATACGAAACTATTACCCATTTTGCATTAGTGAAGGCACACCAAGCTTCAGGATTACCAGGAACAGTTTATTGGAACGAAAAACCTGACGCTATGTCTGTAAATCCTGATTTTACAATCGGAATCGATAAAGACAATATAAGCCATATTATTCTTGTTACCGCTTCGGGATCATCCAAAGAGTCTGAAAAGAAATCATGGCGAAATCTAGGGGAGACTTTTGAGGCTAAAGCACAGTTACCGCAAGTACCTATTGCAATAAATTTGCTGTTTAAATCAGAAGTAAAAAAGGGTTTGTCTGAGGCTGTTGACAACCTGTATGACTCAACTTTACATCTAGAAAGAAAGTCTTATTTTGAACCTATCAAAAAGTGGGTTGAAGATAATGTGGTCGAGGCTGGGATAACAAAAGCTCAAAGAGATGATCTATTACATCTTGCAATTGACAGTAATAAAAAACTAGAAAGCTCACTCATAAGTTTTGCAAAAGAATTACAAGTTACACTTTTGAAAGAAAATGCTGAGTTGAAAGCATTGTGGCAGCTAATGTCTCAAGATTATCAGAAGATGCTAAAGTCTGAGCCCGTCAATGCCAGAAACACATTTGTGAAGCGAGGATTGGGGAAGCTTCTTGTCATTGAAGAGCCAGTAAGAAAAATTCTTTATAAAAATATTAATAAAGTAGGAGCTATTAAAGACTCAATCCCTGAGTACTGTATTGAGCTTGGGCTCTTTAATAAAACAACTGCTGGAGTACGGTTAGTCGATGATGAAGTTAACGCTGTGATTAGAATTTTGGGAGACAATGTCTGTGAAAAAATAATCAAGAAAGTGCCCGAATCTATGAACACATGGATTGTGCCATTGCGTAACCTCTCAAGAATTGCAACTCATGTCGAATTTGTCAAAGATAACTATCTCAAAATAACCAAGTCATCATCGCTCAAGAAAATGTTGCTGGAATGTTATTCCGATCCTGCTGCTATGTCGGGAGAAGCTTCAGATGAAAAACTATGGCTTTTCGAGATAATGGTCTCTCTTCTAAAAGCCAAAAGTGGGAAGTATCAAGGTTATGGTATATCACAGATGTCAATTGACTTTGATGTGTCAGAGTCTGGTCAAGGATCCCCTCTATTGAGGTTTTTACTTCCTAAATTTACACAAAGACAAGAGCTACCTAGTGACGACATAATTAATAAAATCTCAGAGGGCTTGTCTTGTAGATTTAAATTCGGTGTCAAGGAAGCTGAAATAGCAGGTTTGAAGGGAATTGTGGAATCTTGGGTTATCAAAGAAAATTTAGAAGATCGTTTAATTCCCTATAGAAACTTTGAGCCTATTCTTTGGCTTCTAGAAGCGGAATTAGTATCTCAAGGGGTGGAATATGACAAGAAAAAGTCTTATATAGGTTGGATTAATGAGTATGCCGATGTAGGAAAAAGAAGTGCTACGACGCCATTTGTGAAGGTGGGAAATACGCTTATTCATTGGAAAACAGTATCCGATGCCGGACGCGGTCATAAAAAGAAAGAGCTATCCGCGAGGGCTAGAGCCTTTAAGTATTCTTTTGATCAAGAAAATGGTCAATTTGAACGCCGAGAAGGTGTAGAACAGTTAGTGCTGATTGTTGATGGAACTTTCGATAGTAAAGACTTGAGAATTCTGCAAATCTCTGGATGGGACCGAATTATTTATCCTGATGAAATTGAGACCTTTGTACAAGAATTATCAAAGCAATAATGACAAGATTCAGCTAATTCACTTAATGGAAAAATGAATATGGAAGTACGGACAATAAACCTCGATATATTCTACGATATTATTACCCAAACTGTTGGTTCAGGTGCTTTGCCTTTTAATGTGGAGCAACAGCAAGCTGTCGAGCATGATTTCTCACTAAATCCATTATGGGTAGTTGCAGGTCCAGGTACGGGGAAAACTCATACTCTTACCTGGTTGGTGTTTAAACGTATCTTAGTGGATGGAATTGAGCCGAAGAAGATTTTCCTGACTACGTTTACCAATAAAGCAGCTGAAGAGCTTCATAGCCGGTTGATTCAAACTAAGCAGTTGCTGGTGGATGCAGGCTTGGAAGAGGCGGCTAAAATTGATGTATCCCATATACTTTGTGGAACATTGCATAGCTTAGCTTCCAAGGTGCTTGAGGATATGCGATACGATGAAGCACTGCGCATTCGTATACTGGAAGATGAAATCACACAGCAGTTCTTTGTCCGTAAGTCACGTAATCCTCTAATCGAAAATGATGACCTTGCCTTTTGGGAGTTTTTTGAACTGTGGAATAAGCCATTTCCGCCGAACAAAGCGACACGAGCTGGTTTAGCTGCAAAATTATTTAACCGTGTCACAGAAGGTAATATTGATATTGAGAAGTTGCTTCAAGATCCTGAGCCTGCCATTGTTTCGCTGGCTGAGGGTTATCAGGCGTATTTAGATTTACTTAAAGAGTTTCATCGAACAGATTTAGCGTTATTACAGAAACACTTATTAACCTTTTTACAGTCTTCACAAGGCGAAGAGTGGGCCGGACAAGGGTTAACCGTTATCGTTGATGAATATCAAGACACTAACCCGATTCAAGAAACTATTTACTTTGCTCTCGCTAAAGCTTCTAAAGACATTACGGTTGTAGGTGACGATGACCAGTCGCTATACCGTTTTCGTGGGGCAACCGTTGATTCGTTGCTGAACTTTGATAAAGCCTGTGAACATTATCTAAATTGCAAACCTGCACCTATTTATTTACATGAAAACCGCCGTAGCCATCCAAGAATTGTTGAGTTTGTAAACCAGTTCATTAAGCATCACCCAGAGATGCAAGATCCTAATATTCGTGTCAGGGCCCCAGGTAAACCAGAGATGACGAGTGCTGCTTCTGTTACTGGCACATATCCTGCTGTAGCGAGTATTTTGCATCGAGATATTAGAACTACCGCGGTTCAAGCCGCAGAGTTAGTGCGTTCTTTAAAAGATAACAATTTAATTGAAGATTACGGTCAGGTGGCTTTTCTTACCTTTACCACTCGAGAAACGGTAAGAGGAATTCAGCAGTATACGGATTCTTTAGCTGAGGTGAGTGTTCCTTACTATAATCCGAGAAATAAGCAGGCACATCGAGCTCAATTGGTTCAAGCTCTAATTGGTGCACTAAGCCATATCATCAATCCAGAACGAAACTTTGAAACCCTTATTGCTGGTTTACCACGTGGTGTGGTGGATTTTATGAACTCATGTGAGATGGCATTTACAGATTTGATTGATTCAGGTAATTACCCTGAATTAGAGCGGTATCTTAATGATTGGGTTCATAATTTAGCAAAGCAAAAATTTAACCAAGAGAAGACGAACTATCTAAGTTATAAAAAAGGGCAAAATGTAACCTTGCTGTCATTACTATACAGAGTGATGGCTTTTGAACCTTTTGCGACAGCGCTGACTGAACCAGAAGCAGCAGGCCGCTTGAAGGTCATTAACACCGTACTCTCTGAATACGAGTCAATGTATAACGAAGGTCACCTCAGGTTAAAACAACTGCCAAGCGGCGAATGTGTGATTACTGATTGGGATCTCTATAACGTATACGCTGTGTTTGTTGAGGGGATTCATGACGGATTGAGCGACCCGGAAGACGAAGCATTCCAGGTACAAAGCGGTGCGGTCAATATCATGACTATTCATCAGTCTAAAGGGTTAGAGTTTGAAGTTGTATTTGTTATTCGCCCGGATAAACAACCGTTCGTATCTGATACTCATCGCTTAGAAGAGTTACTCTTGCCTTATATCGACTCGCCAAGCTTGCCAACAACAGGCAATATGCGAAGTGCCGAGATGCGAGCTGCTGAAGATACTATTCGATTGTTTTTTGTCGCCTACTCTCGTGCCAAGCGCCTACTGTTTTTAACCGGAAAATTTGCAGGTGGACAAACGGGTAACGCTGCTGCTTGGCAACGTGTGCTTGGTTTTGAGCACGGTGCTGGAGAGATCACTAAAATAAAGGACTTTAAGACCAAGCTGGGGGTTGAGCCAATATGAGTTTTATTACAAAGCTAACAGATGGTGGCTGGACTAAGCCCGCATTGAAAGAAGAAAGTCATATACGTAAGTATTCAACAACCGGGGATATACTCTCGTTCAAGCGTTGTCGACGTCAATATGGATTTTTTCATGTTCGAGGTTTTCGAAGTGCGTCTAGTACCCAGATGTACTTTGGTACTCTGGTGCATGATGTACTGGATAAGATACACAGGGTTTATAAGTTAACTGGTGCACTACCTGATAAAGAGGGTATTCGTGAGGTAGTTGATGAGTCCCATGAGTTACTGGTTCGCTCAGGTATACGTCCTTATGATCCAAAACAGCAAAAAGAGAACGCAATTAAGTTATTGGATCGTTTTCTAATCCTTGTTAATGAGAAATTTTTTAACCATGTTCAACAAACTGAGTATCCCTTAGAGCGAGAGCTTAAAACGGATAATAATGCGCCTTATGTGCTGCACGGGATTGTCGATGTTCTATCCGGTGCAATTTGTCATGATCTCGATCTTCCCTACAGTACGGACCCTGGTGATATTGAAATTTGGGATTACAAAGCAAGTAAACGTCCAGCAAAAGGATCTCAATATTTGCGCGATTATGAGTATCAAATGCGTGTGTACAGTGAACTCTATAAACAGCAAACAGGTGAATACCCCGCACGAGCTGTGCTTGTGTTTCTTGGCGAGCTTAATAACGACAAACTATGGGAAGCTGCAGAGGGAGACCCTTCCAATTTCTCTAAAATTTTCTTTGTTGTCGATCCAAAACCCTCTCATATCCAAACAGCGATGAGTGACTTTAATGGAACGGTAGATCGTATAGAAGAGGAACGAGCTAAGTATTTTGTCGATCAGTGGAAGGCACCGGATCATGAGGTAGATGGTGATACCTGTCAGGCGTGCGAGATTAGGTTTAATTGTGAGAGGCAAAAGTAAGATGGCAGGTGAAAGAAGAGGTAAGGTTCTCGAGCTTATAGTGGCAGCTAGTTTTCAGTTGAGAACTGAGAATAGTTATACACTAAATAAAATTGTATTGGATAGTCATGTAGAAGGTCTTAGGTGGAAACCGGATGTTTTTTTGGAACTTTTACGTGATAAAAATCTTTATTCTATCCTTGGGTTAATCACTTATGCAGGCTCTGAAAATGATTCTCAGCAAAAATTTTGGAGAAATATTTGTGAAGTAAAAGATTTTAAATCTAATTTTACAAGCGGATATGTTTTTTCATTTATTGCAGGTGGTCGTATAAGGGGGAAAATATTAAAAGCTCAAGAGAGTTTGTTTGATTGTGTTTTTAATCTTGATGAATACTTTGTTGATTTAAATAGTCTATTGCAAGAATTTCAATCTGAAAATAGTAGTGAAAAAATTGTTGAGCTAATTAATGGTAAATACAAAGAAGATTTGGGTTTTAAGAGTTGCGTCAACCGTCTCTCAATGGATGTATATAGCTGTTTAAGTGTGAAATGTGTTAACAGTGGGTTTTGGGATGAGCTAATCGTAACTGGTAAAAGTTTTTATCCAACCCCACGCAATACGTATTATCGTAGAGGAATTACAAAGTCTGCTTTGTTTACTAAAGTGGAAATTTCTGAATTAAAGAAAAGTGGGAGGTTGAAATCAAAAAGCAGAGTTGATCTCGTTCTTTGTGGTATTTTAAAAGACAAGATCGGTGGGTTATCATTGGATGATAAAGATATTGAATATGCCATAGAGAATATAAGTAATCTGTATGAGGTTATTGAGTTTGGTTTGTCAGATGTAGGTAAGGATAGTGTTGATAAGATTTTAAATTCCAGAGATATAAAGAATGTTTTAAATCATATTAAAGAGAATTATATTGATTTTACTAATGCTGAAAAATTAGAGCAATACCTATATTCTGGTTTAGATGAATTTCCTTCTAAAACCGTATTTATTGCGATAAAAGCAATTCTTGCAGAAGTTTTAGGGCGTCAAGGGCAAGGCTGGTTAGAAGAAGTCTCAGATAAAGTTGGTGTGGTTAAATCAGTGTTAATTGGAATTGATATTCCTAGATTTGAGCGTGGTGAAAGAGATTTAAAGTCAAACTTGCGAACAGCAATAGCTGACTCTCTTTCTCAAAGGCTAGGAAAAGTAAAATTTGATAGTGTTGAAGTAGATTCGGTACTGGCTTCTTTTTTCAAAAAAGAAATTGAAACAAGACTGATATGTCACGGTATGGACCCAATAAAATCGATAGTACTTTTCTATCTGAAAGAGAATAATATCTGCTATGAAGAGTCTTATTTAGATAGTGCGATCTCAATATCCTTAGGGTTTTCTGGAAGAGATTTATCTATGAGAGGTATTTGGGCTGGAGATGTATTTATACATTGGAGATCTGTAACGAAAGCAGGTAAGACACATAAATTGAAAGAAATTTCATCAAGATGCTTTCAAGGGCGGAAGCTTATTAAAAATAATCGATTTGTGGCATCTAAACATCCAAAATATACGGTGCTGATAGTTGATGGTGAGTGGGCGGCTGAAGATTTTTTATTACTTAAAAGTCATGGCTGGGACTACATATTATACCCTGACCAACTTAACAAACTTGATGAAATATTTTGAGACTAACAGAAAATTTATTCATGAATAATTCATATATGAACTTCAAAGAATTGTTAGGACAAAGGGCTGCGACATACGTACAAGGCAAATATGAAAAAGTTCAATCTAAAGTTACTAACAACCTAATTGTTTCCTCACCAACAAATTCGGGTAAGTCATTAGTAGGGGAACATTGCTTATTTGGAGCTATAAAAGCTAAGAAAACTGCAATCTTGATCGAGCCTCTTCGTGCTTTAGCGCAAGAAAAGTATGACGAGTTATCAAGTAAGTACAGTGGTCAAATTAAGGTTAGTATTTCAACTGGTGACTATAGGCTCTTGGATGAACAATACACAAACCCGCCTCCAGAAGGTGAGCTAATTGTCGCTACACCAGAGCGTTTAGAAGCTATTTTCCGCAATGCAAAAGCTTTACCTTGGATTGAAAATATCGGCTGTGTTGTAATCGATGAGGCTCATTTAGTTGCGGATAGACTGCGTGGCGCCACATTAGAATACTTGATCACCACACTTAAGTGCTTACCGTCAAAACCAAGAATCGTCTTGCTCTCTGCCACAATAGGTAATGTTGATCGAGTCAAGGCCTGGCTAGAGCCCTGTGAAGTTGTTTCCGTCACTGAGCGGCACCCTGCATTACATAAACACGTTATCTCACTACCCGAAGGAAATGATGTAAGCACTCAAGTTGCATCTTGGGCCAAAGAGGCTTTGCTTTCTAATGAGAATGCACAAGCGTTAGTGTTTGTTTATCAAACCCGTCAAGCTGAGTCAGTAGCCAAAGCGCTAACAGAATCTTTGGGTAAGTTAACTGGGGAAGTAGGTGCATTACCTTATCACTCAAAATTGTCAGCCCAACAACGTAATGAGCATCGCGAGGCGTTCATCTCTGGTAAGTCTCGAATAGTAGTGACTACATCAGCGCTCGCGATGGGGATTAACCTGCCATGTACGCATGTACTAGTGAGAGACCTCTCTTACCTGGGCGCTCGTAACCCTGATGTGGGTAACTTATTGCAAATGATGGGGCGAGCAGGGCGTGGTAATACAGAGGGGCACGCCTATGTGCTTTGCAGGTCAAGTGATGACTGGCAACCTGAGCTGTTACAGAAGTCCCTTGATGACGAAATTTTACCTGATTTTAAGTCTGTTTTTGAAAGAGAGGATGATTGGCAAACCTCACAGCAAGATGATATTGCTACAACACAGGTAACAGCCTATTTGAGCCGGAAAGGTGAAGAGGGAGCATCGGTTGCAGAAATAGAGCAGTTTTTTTTGCAGTCGTTGGGCGGGCAGCAATTTTCCGACTTTGTACCTGGTGCGTTAACCTGGCTTGAGCGGCATCTTTTTGCTTGGAATGATGATGGAGTCTATAAGCTAACCGTACTTGGTGAGAAAACATGTTTGAGTGTTTTACCTTTGCCTTTAGCGCATGGTTACGTCAGTTTAATACGAGACTTAATGTTATTAGACGATTCGGACGAAGTGCTAAAGAGCTGGCAGCCATTAGATCATATTATCGCATTGAGCTTGCTCCATGTTAGTACGCCAACATTACGTAGTTTTTCAGCTAAGCTAGCTGAAACTGTTGATGCTTGGGGGGAGTCTCAATCCAAAAGCCATTCATCTTCTGTACCTCTTTTATTTAAAGACTGGCTACGTGGTCAAAAAGAACATTCAAAAGCGCTGGAAGTATTTGGTTCGCTTGATATTGCATTACCTAAAAAAGGTAAGCAAGGTGAAGAGTGGGCGAGAAAGAAAGGTTATCAAGCCGTTTTTGTGGCTGCAGTTTTGCAGGCGAGAAGCCAGGGCATTTCAGTTAGTCGCATTGAAAAGCAATTTGGAATAAAAAATTTAGATGGCGTAGAAGAGCGTTGGCGAGACGATTTGCTCTGGTTGCTTGCCGGGATTAGTAAGCTGCTTGATGTTAGAACTTTTTACTTCCACCTAAAAGAGGGTTGTGAAGCTAATCAAGAACGTATTAAGCGTGTAAAGGGCCTTTTGAAGCGCATGCAACGCCAGATATTAACGCTTATGGAGCAAGTCAAATATTGTTCTGCACTTGGACCGTTATTGCGAGATATACAAAGAGCTAATCGTGGCAAAGCTGGTGTAGGCATTCAAACTATCAGAAAATTGGAAGAGGGTGGAATAGAGTCAATTGCCCAGTTAGCTAAACTGAAGCTCGAAGAGATAGTTGCAATGGGGATAAGGCGAGATATAGCCGAAAGAATTGTCGGCTATATCCGCAAAAGAAGGGTTTAGTTTTCGTAGATCGCCAGAACATTGAGATCTGGCTCTGCTTTCAGCATGCCTACAACTTTCCCACCGTGCTTATAAAATCGTTTAACGAAGTTATAAGCGAACGTACCGGTATGGTATTCCTCATTTGCCACAATATGTAGGTGTAACGTCTCTCCAGAGGCTGCAACAGGTAGCCTAAAGTCAATCCACTTGATTTTACCGTGTTTCTTAGCTGCTGCTTCTATGCATTGCATAGCTTTTGTTGCGCAATAATACTTAGAGTAACTATCCCAGTATTCTTTGCGTTTTTGCAGAAGCTCTTCTTCATTAGTAACATCCTGGATTTCGGGGTATTTGTTACTTGGACGTCCATCATCTGTTGTTAAGGCTTCGCGAAGATCAATGAATAGAGGGGCAACAGTTCCATCATCAAATTCAGCAGCCGTTGGTATTAAGCAAGTTTTTGCTGGTAACTCAAAGAAACATAAAGGTTTTGGACTTGGAACTCTTTTGCTGAATTCTGGATACCACTCCGGAGCGGTTCCAGTTTCTAGATTAAAGTCTTCAATGAGCAAGAGGGTGTAACAGATTCTG
>NZ_JBFRKG010000058.1:0-2372 GCF_041469325.1 Shewanella sp. 10N.286.51.B8 | reverse complement strand
TAGACGAAGGGGACCCGGACATATTGTTTCACTTCTAATATAACGAAGACCTATAAGTAACACTTTAGAAGGCTATTAAAGTGAAACCGCCGTGCTCTTAATAAAAATAGCGCGGTGTCCTAGGCATCTCTTCTTTAATCGAAGGGGACCCGGACTGGCGTTATACTCTACCAAAGAGTGAATACTCATTAAGTTCTGTAGGCTAAAACTTAACGCTTGAATTGTTGTAAAATTGGTGGAGCTACACGGGATCGAACCGTGGACCTCTTCGCTGCCAGCGAAGCGCTCTCCCAGCTGAGCTATAGCCCCTCAACTTTACAAATTGCATTTGGACATGCTGCGATAAATAATCACATCGTGTCTCAAGTACGGGGCGCATTCTATGCAGCCTGCCCAAAAGTGTCAACTCGTTTTTTAAGAATTTATTCTAGCTGCTACAAAATCAATCGCTTTGGATATTCTTTGTTCGCAACGAGCCTTTCCAATGAGAAATAAGGTTAAATCTACAGCAGGTGACATTCCGGCGCCTGTAACAGCGACACGTAAAGGCATTCCAACTTTACCCATTCCTACTTCAAGTTCTGCTGCGGTGTCTTCAATTGCTTGATGAATTGCTTCAACAGACCAATCAGATAGAGCAGAAATTTTTTGTTGGATTAACTTAAGTGGTTCCATTGCAACACCACGCAAGTGCTTTTTCGCTGCATTTTCATCAAAAGCGTCGAAATCTTCATAGAAGTAGCGACTAGATGCGGCTAACTCTTTTAAGGTTTTCGCTCTTTCTGCAAGTGCTGTGACAACTTCAGCTAAAGCAGGGCCGTTTGTGGTATCAATTTTTTGGTCATCCATATGCCATTGAAGGTGGCCTGCAACATATTCTGGTGCCGACTCTTTAATGTAATGCTGGTTTAGCCAATTTAATTTGTCAGTATTGAATGCAGAAGCTGCTTTGTTGATGTCATCTAATTTAAATAATGAAATCATTTCATCAATTGAGAATACTTCTTGATCGCCATGTGACCAACCTAAACGAACTAAGTAGTTCAATAGGGCTTCAGGTAAATAGCCATCATCACGGTATTGCATTACGCCAACTGCGCCATGACGTTTTGATAATTTAGCGCCATCGTCGCCTAAAATCATTGATACGTGCGCATATTCAGGAACAGGTGCACCTAATGCTTTTAAAATATTAATTTGGCGAGGGGTGTTATTGATGTGATCTTCACCGCGTACAACACAAGTGATCCCCATGTCCCAGTCATCAACAACTACACAGAAGTTATAAGTTGGCGTGCCTTCAGTTCGGGCAATGATCAAATCATCTAAAGTATCGTTAGCAAATTCGATGCGACCACGAACATGATCATCAAATACCACACTACCTTCTGTAGGGTTTTTGAAACGAATAACAAACGGCTCGTCAGTTTCACGTGGCGCTAAGTTACGACAATGGCCATCATATTTTTGAGACTCACCATTAGCAGCTTGTTCTTCACGCATTGCTTCAATACGCTCACGTGAGCAGTAACACTTATATGCACTGCCTTGTTCTAGCATTTGAGCAATGATTTCATTGTAACGATCAAAGCGCTTGGTTTGGTAATACGGGCCTTCATCCCAAGTTAAGCCTAACCACTCCATACCTTCTAAGATCGCAGCGCAAGCTTCAGGTGTTGAACGTTCAATATCTGTATCTTCCACACGTAAAACAAACTCACCTTGGTTCGCACGAGCATATAGCCAAGAATAAAGTGCTGTACGAGCACCACCTACATGTAAAAAGCCTGTTGGGCTTGGAGCAAAACGCGTCTTAGTTGTCATAATGGGACACTGACCTATTTCTGAAAACGTCTATATAAAGACAGATATAATAAAGTGGCAGATATTCTATACCCAAACCACCACATTATGCGAGTTCCACTCTTGTTATTTTCATTCTTGTGGAGCAGGCATTCACTATAGTCAACGTCATCTAATATTGCGCAATCAATTTAAGTTTGAATATAAAGGTTAATAGTAGTCTACTAACTAACAGGTATTAGTGGAGGCAGAAAGAATATAATAGGGGGCTTATCAATAGTGAGATGTTATTTATTCGCCAAAATCTGGTTGATGTCAGCAAAAGGCGGTCTAATGCGTCTAACAATCAACCAAGACGGCTGTTTTTAGCGCGCCTGAACTTTTTTAATCAAAAAGTCGTTGACAGTATTTCGTTGCTCCCTATAATACGGCCCCACACAGCGAGGTCGATTAGCTCAGCTGGGAGAGCACCTCCCTTACAAGGAGGGGGTCACTGGTTCGAGCCCAGTATCGACCACCATTCTTTTTATAAAGAATTAAAACATTATAAAATCCCAGGTCGATTAGCT
>NZ_JBFRKG010000057.1:0-2043 GCF_041469325.1 Shewanella sp. 10N.286.51.B8 | reverse complement strand
CAAAAGCCCAAAGTTAAAGCCAACCAAGAAAGAGACCGTTGGGATACGAGTGAACTAAAAAGGCTGATACATTCCGCCGAATTTAAAGCTTCAACAGCGGACTTTAAGTGGGTCACCCGATTGATGCTTTATGGCGGCCTAAGGCCATCAGAGGCGTGTCAGTTAAAGCCCATTGACATCGTCGTAATCGAAGGTATTCATTGCATTAACGTTGATGACAGCGGCAAAGGGCAACGTATTAAGAATGCCAATGCAAGACGCAGTATTCCAATCCACCAAAGCTTGATAAAGCAGGGCTTTATTGAATTTGTAAAAACACGTAAAAAACATCCCCAGTTGTTTAATTATAAACCAGTGGGGTTAGTGGAAGATTGGTCAAAAACCTATTGTAAGCACCTATCGATATTACAAACCTGCATTGGCATGAAAGCGAGTCAACGACCAACGGCTTATAGTCTACGACACACTTTTATCGATGAGTTTAAGCGTTTGGATATCAGCGAGCATATTGTGGCGCAGATAGTTGGCCACGCAAACCCAAAAATCACCTACGGCCGCTATGGGAAGGATATGCAGGCTAGGGCATTACTCAAATACATTGAGCGACTTGAATATAATATTTGATGATCGGGTGTGTTTATTCGAAAGTGATAGAGGAGTGTGTAGCTCATTTATGCCCCTTTTCGTTTTACATGATCTATCCGCGACCCACTTACAATGTGTCAGTTGACCAAATTTTATTAATGAGCCAAGGTATCTAAAGGACTAAGGAATTACCAGAGAGGGAATGCAATGAAAGTCGAAATCGAAAGAACCGAAGATGGAGAGGCTTTTTTCAGATTACCTGATGAATATCTTGCAGACCTAAAATGGCAAGATGGTGATGTCATTGAGTGGATTGATAATAAAGATGGTACCTGGACCTTACGAAAGTCCTCGGTAGCAAGTCCTGCGGATTAGTCATGCTGGTCAATGGGTTTTATTCATAATTATTTAGAAAATGGATGCAGCATCAGACTTATGTACATCATTGATGATTGATCATGAAGTACTGGCGATAGAGATAGATTATTGGAAAATGGGCGGGAAACATGATATCGAGCTCAGGTTTATCCAATCAGCAACCCACAACAAATGCCTATGTGGAAAGCTACACACTACTGTACGGCATGAATAGCTGTGGTTTTATAACAATGAACGACCTAACACATATGAGCCTTCCGCCAGTCAATAGGCGAACCTAACTTATTTGACTGCTTTTGCAGTCAAATAAAAATCAATCAACAAATTCATCTACTTCGTCTGTCATTTAGCTGTAGTGGTATGGTGAATTTTGCCACTATTTTAGAGCATACCTAGCTTATTTATGCCCCTTTATTAGTTACAGGCGATTTGCAGGACAGAGCAGTGGCGAGTCTTTCGACCAATTTTTTCTCATCGGTAAGTGACCGTTACTGATAACTTTAAGTCAGAGATAAATATAAACTCTCATTTTTAGTTTTTTGTTCGTTTATCTAGCATTACTTTGCTAGAGTACGTATTAATCAATAACTTCACTAAGCCGTAGTTTAAATAATAAGGTTGAACTAAATAAGCTTATTAGTGTAAAACTTTTAGAACTAGAAGAAACTCTTACTCATGTAATGATGGATCTTGCTACAGCTGTCAGCGTATTAAGAGATTATGAGTCAAGTGCTCGGTTTAAAGAGCCAAGCAACAGTGAAAAAAGGCAATGTGTCTGGCGAGCAAATATAGGATGATGTTAATCAGTAAATTAAATGGCTTACTTTATTTCGCTACTTCAAAGCTGAAAACCAAGAAACAGTAATTAAAGTTTTTGCTGCTCGATCTTCTTTTCTGAAATCAAACGAAGCTTGGGCATTATCGCGTTAGCCGTCCAAGCCTCTGTTTTATGTTGATCTGGTGAATGTAGCAAGCCAGCAAATAGAAAAACAAATACAACAAAATGTTGCAGCGAGGCTGTAACTAATTTTGTGTAACTGCTTATCAACACGTACTCTAGAGAGAGTCAAGGATAGGCAG
>NZ_JBFRKG010000056.1:0-24416 GCF_041469325.1 Shewanella sp. 10N.286.51.B8 | reverse complement strand
GATGGAATTAGACCAGAACAGATAGCTCATCTAAAGAAGTATAATCTGCTCCAGCAGCCTTACTCTTAATTGCCGATAATCGCTGTTGATCAAGAAAGATGGTTTTCTCAAGATGCTTTCTTGCCAATACATATTGCCGTCTATCTATTTCAAGAATTCCTAACTCTGCATTTGCTAACCTATGATCAGGGTTTATTGTCAGCGCTTCGTTATAGGCTTTTAATGCTATGTCTTTATTGCCTTTAGCAACGTGTATTCGAGCAATTTGATAAAATGTGTCAGCGTTTTGCTGATTGAAGTCTAATGCTTGTATATAGGCGTATAATGCTTTATCTAAATCGCCGGAGCGTTCTGCATCTTGAGCTTGATTAAGAGCCTCAATTTCTGATTGAGGTGATCCCCCGACTGCAATCTGAGATTTCCCTTGATACAAATCTTGACGCTGCGGTGTTTTTGTCAGTTCAAGATCCTCATCAACTGATGCACAACCACAAAGACTAAAACTAAGTATTGCCAGCGTGAAAAGCATTTTTAGGTCACGTTTCATCATTGACATATACCTCGCCTCTTGCTGAATCCAGTAAAATTAATATATAGAATATTCATATTAAAAGGCTTGCCCCCATACTTTCATTACTTTAAGTACAGCAGGACCTACTGCGACAATAAAAAAGGACGGCCAGATACAAAACATCATTGGGAAAATCATTTTTACCGCCATCTTTGCTGCTTGTTCTTCTGCCTGTTGTAGTCTTTTGTCTCGATATTCTTCTGAAAAAACCCTTAATGTCGCTGCAATCCCTGTTCCTAAACGCATACTTTGGGATATTGCAGAGTTAAGCCCTTTAATGTCTTCTAAGCCCGTTCGCTCGGTAAATTCACTTAAAGCCACCCTAATAGTGAGACCTGCTCTAACTTTATTACACACTAACTCTAATTCGCTGGATAAATTAGGGTGGCTTAATGAAAGTTCGCGAGCTACACGTTGCAATGCTGCTAATAGCCCTAAACCCGCTTCACAACACACCACCAGCAAATCAAGTGCATCAGGAAAGCCGACACGTAAAGACCGCATTCTTTTATTCGCTAAGTAGGTTAAAACTAAAGAAGGCGCCAAAAAAAATCCCCCCATAATCAAACACACTAGATAAATACTGATCAATGTCGATAAATCCGGAAATATTTTTAAAACCACGATAGAAAGTACTGCACCTATTAGCAACAGTAGTAAACGTATCGCGCTAAAGATGGCCAATGCGCTATCGGAATGTAGCCCCGCATGAATTAACAACCGCCTTGTTTCATTATTTGATAAATTCAAAAATGGCACTTTGCCTAATTGGCCAATTCCATGCTCCAGGGTTTTATTTACCTCGTTATTTTCAACAGCCGAGCTTTGAGTATTAACGCCAGAAATTTGTTGTAAGCGTTTACGCACAGGCGAGTATACCCCGCTTACTAACAACGAAATTGATAGAGCAAATGTAATACCGACTATCGCAGCAACAATGTATATCGCCCACTCAACATGTTGGGGATTGTCGAATGTCTGATTAATGAGTCCAAGTAAATAGTCCATATCACATATCAATCCTAATCAATTTACTGATCCAAAGGCCACCTAACGTCATCCCAATTGCGCCCCACATTAACAATGTCTTGCCATCTTCGGTGCCAGTCAGCTCTCCCACATAGTCAGGTGTTTGTAAATAGATAACAGCGAACAATACAAATGGTAATAAGATTAAAATCCACGCAGATAAACGTCCCTCAGCCGACAACGTTCTTACTCGACGCCTGAACATAAAACGTTTACGAATAACCTGTGCCAAGTTATCAATGTTTTCAGCTAGATTACCGCCGGTTTCTTTCTGCACCATCACCGCACTTGAAAATGCCATCGCGGACACACTTGGTACCCGCTCAATAAATCCAAGAATAGCCCTTTTGGTATCTTTACTGTAATTGATGTTGGCAAACATCAAGCTAAACTCTTTGGCTAATGGACCTTCCATTTCCTCTGTAACTAGTTTTATGGCATCAGAAAACGAGTAACCCGCTTGTAAAGCGCGCCTTAATACATCAAGCGCATCAGGAAAACTTGCCTCTATCGCATCCATTCTTTTTGCAATATCACGATTTAATTTAAAATAAAACAACAAGAACACGATAAACATTGCAAAAAATACCATCAGTGGTACACGAAAATACCACCAACTTACTATCCCCACTAATGTGGCAACAAATAAAGCTAAAAATAAAAATTGATGCCCTAAAAGTCGATAATCAGCCAACTCGAGACGGTAACTTAAGTCTTCAATAAAACCGATGCTTTCTAAAGCTCGACCAATCTTACCAACTTTGCTTAATCGGTTTTTTCTCAGTAAAGAAGTCTCAAGTACACCATCACCAGACTCTTGGGATAGTTGCTGTAATCGCTTACGTACTTGGGCTGTATTTGCCCGCTGCGGACTATAGACAGGTAAAAATAACGCCTGAGAAAGGAAAATTACGGCAATAAAAATTAAAACTAGGAAAATAATTTCATTGGAAGGCATAAAAGACTCCTAAAAATTAGCGAATGGGTCACCGCAATTAAATAGCTTAAATGGCAGATCAATACCATGCTGCTTTAATTTAGAATGGAAGTTGGGCACTACACCTGTGGCATTAAAATGACCAATAATTTGACCTTGTTCATCAACGCCTTCACGTGAAAAGCGAAATATCTCTGACATGGTTATGATGTCGCCTTCCATACCATTGATTTCTTGGATACTTATCACCCTTCTGCGGCCATCTTCTTGCCTTTCAAGCTGTACAACCAAGTCAATTGCCGATGCTATTTGTGTCCTGATATTACTCACAGGCATATCAAATCCGGCCATACAAACCATATACTCCAACCTGCCGAGGGCATCTCGTGGGCTGTTGGCATGCAATGTTGTTAGTGAACCTTCGTGACCGGTATTCATTGCGGTCAGCATATCCAATGCTTCTCCACCACGCACCTCACCAATGACAATTCTGTCAGGGCGCATTCGAAGGCAATTTTTTACCAAGTCACGTTGGGTGATTTCGCCACGACCTTCGATATTTTGTGGTCGAGTTTCTAAACGGACAGTATGCTCTTGCTGGAGTTGAAGTTCTGCTGAATCTTCAATGGTGACAATGCGTTCATTAGCTGGAATATAGCCCGAAAGCATATTCAGTAGCGTGGTTTTACCACTACCAGTACCACAAGCTCAATCAAAAATGCAGCATCAAACTAAACATGATGTTCAAGGGCTACACCAAAACAAAAATGAAGCGCTAGATTAAAATGACTCGGAATTAAACATAAGAGATAAGCCATGCCTAAAACCGTAACAAGCAATGCTAAGCTTAGCGTCCCATCAATCTCTTTGATGCGCACGTATTTTAGAACGCTTGCGGTGTTAATTTTTCTAATTGTGATTGCATTTAACTATAAACAGTTAATACAAGACCACTCCCCCTTCTCTATTGCCAATGCGATGACACAAATCAAAGCTCAGCACTTGTTAAGTAATGGCTTACTGTACGATCTTAGTTTCTTCGCAGCTATGGTCATATTGCTACATGCCTGTTGGGCTGCAGTTATTACCCTTTCATGTCGGCCTTGGTTTCAGTATTGCAACAATGACAATATTAAGACACAGATCTGGATTGTGATCCTACTACTCCATTGTATTTTTGTGGTTGCGGCAAACTCATATTTATACCCCACCTCTTTGTTGGGGATATTCCGTGGCACAATATTAGTAGAACCTTGGCTACTTTGGGGGCTGTTTTTTTTACTCCTAAGTAATTTTATGTATGCCCTCTTCAGCAGCTTATCTCCCCATAAAACCCTTGTTTTAATTAGCCTATTAATTGTTAGCATTGGATCTGTTTATTTTGTTAGTAACAACACGCTTTCAAGCAGTAGCAAACCGGTAAATGAGTTACCGAATATTTTTGTTATCGGTATTGACGGGCTACGCCCTGACCACCTTGCACACAGAGGAGCTGATAATTCAATAGCCCCAAAGCTCAATCAGCTATTAGCAAAATCATTAATCTACGATAAAGCTTATACACCTCAAGCACGCACATATGTGGCATGGATGGGGATATTATCGGGACAATACCCTGTCAATAATGGAGCAAGGTTTAACTTAGCCCCCCTGAGCTAGTCAATAAAGATTTGCCGCTCCTAAACTCACTTTCAAGTAAAGGGTATCAAACAACCTATGCAATGGATGAGCGCCGCTTTAATCAAATAGATGAGCATTATGGCTTTGATCGTGTTATTGGTCCCAAAGTTGGGGCCGCTGATGCCATAATCGCCAACGTAGCGGATATCCCCCTAATTAACCTTGCCATCAACACCCCAATTTCTGGCTATATGTTTCCCTATTTATATATTAATCGCGCCTATGGTAAAGCCTATGATCCTATGCGGTTTAATCAAGAAGTGCTCAATGCGTTATCTGTCGATACGCCCAATTTCTTAGCGGTGCATTTTTGTCAGCTACATTGGCCGTTCACTTCAAAAGACTTTATTGAATTGGATAAATCACGCTGGGACGGTAACTACAATCATTATATGCATCGAGAATTGATTAAAACAGTAGATATACAGATAGCCAATTTTATGAGCGGCTTACGCCAACGTGGCATGTTAGAGAATGCCATAGTGTATCTACTATCAGACCACGGTGAAGGTTTTTTATTAGCTCAAGACAAGTTAACTGCCGCAGTAGATATACAAGATGACAATAACAAGCCTAGAGATAAAATTGAAAAACTCAATGTAGCCGCATGGGGCCATGGGACCAATATCTTGTCTCAGGAGCAATCACAAGTATTGCTTGCAAGTTTGCGATATCGCCATAGCGAACCGATTAACCACACAGGTAAGGTGCCAGGGTTATTCTCTCTTATTGATATAGCACCAACTATCGTGGCTAGTTTAAAATCAGATTCGACAAATAATGATTGGCAATTTGACGGTATAGCGCTTCCACAGATGCAGACAGATTTAGATGATACGCGATTTGTTTTTGTTGAGTCTTCACTGCCTGTTCGCGCTATCAATACCAGCTTCATCGATGATAATAAAGTCATGTCTGAAACCGCTTCACAATATGAAGTAAGAGACAATGGCCGAGCGGTAATGAAACCCGAGTTTTATAAAAAAAATATCGCTTTGAAGCAGCGCTCTGTATATGAAAATCAGTGGCAACTCGCCATGTTGCCTAAGGTTGAACGGCTCATTTTAGTCAATACTGACACTATGCAGTGGCACAACCTAGCCAACTATCAAGGCAATGCCCCGTGGCAAAAAATGTTAACCGCACTCTGCGAACATTACCAAGCTGATTTGGTTAACATGCCAAAAACGCCATGTCAGAATTCATTGGATTTATACTCTCAGTTAGAGAATTAATGATGAGTTTGCAAGGCAGTGGGATTAAAGTAATTTAGTTAAAGCGTAAACAGACTTAACGCGCTTTATTAATTACCTAAACCGTTAGGTCTATGGCAAGGTTCCAATGAGAAAACAACAAGGCTAGCATGGGCAATCTAGCCTGTTAGTTGCATTTTATAAGTATTTATTTGCTTATTATAAAATTTGCTCTAAATAAGCTGGCACGTCTGCAATACTATTTACTACCGCAGTGGCTTCACTTACCCCAGCTTCATCAACAACTTTACCGGTTTTAACTAAAATCGATGTTAGGATGCCTGCCGCTTTAGCAGCGCGCATATCATCGGCTTTATCACCCACCATGATAGATTGACTCATATCAATTTTTAAAAATTCTGCAGCACTATTAAGCATACCGGGTTTAGGTTTGCGGCAATCACAATCTTGTTTGTAATCCCCAAGGCCTTTTTCTGGATGATGGGGGCAATAATAGATACCGTCCAACTCCACACCTTTATCAGCAAAGTTCCAATCCATCCATTCAGTTAAATGGTGAAAATCATCTTCACTATACATACCGCGAGCAATACCAGATTGGTTTGTCACCACCACGACCATGTAGCCCATTTTTTTAAATGCTAAGCATGCTTCAAACACACCTTCAATGTATTCAAAGTCATCAACCAAGTGCACATAGCCTTTATCGATATTGATAACGCCGTCACGGTCTAAAAAAATGGCTTTATTCACGGTACTACTCCTAAAATTTCAATTACAGTGATTATCCCACTACTTAGTTAAATATGCACATGTATTATAAAAGGAAGATTTTTTACATCGATACTTTATAATAACGCCAGTAAAGGTTACCCTTCCGTAGATATTTTGTGACAATTATAAGAAGTAATGAGTCAAATAACGCCAATAATTCATAAAACTCGCACCCAAGCTGTAGTAGAAGTTTTGAGAGAACAATTACTTTCTGGCTATATCAAAGCGGGTGAACCGCTTAGACAGTCAGCAATTGCTGCGCAACTTAATGTCAGTCGTATTCCTGTTCGTGAGGCTTTAGTACAGTTAGAGGCTGAAGGGTTAGTCAAGTTTGAAGCCCATAAAGGTGCCACTGCGACAATGCTTTCTGTTGAGCAGGTCACAGAATTATTTGAGCTACGCGCTATGATAGAGAGTGATTTGCTTGCAAAAGCAATTCCTAATCTACAAGATGATGATTTTGAGCGGGCTGACAAGGTGCTAGCCAAACTCGAGTCAGCTTTTAAGCAAGAGGACTCAGTTGCAACTTGGAGCGAACTCAATATCCAGTTCCATACGTGCTTATATGAAGCCGCTAATCGACCTCATACTCTCGAAGTTGTCCATGGTTTAAATAATAACTGTGATCGCTATATCCGTTTACAGCTACTTTTAACCGGTGGAATACCAACGGCGGAACGAGAGCATCGCGAACTCTTCGAATTGTGCAAACGCAAAGATATCGGCAAAGCGACCAAATTATTACAACAACATATTTTACATGCAGCAGAAGCCATTAAGGCACTTGTGGTCCAGCATTTAAAGTAGGTTTAGTGGGGAGTAACAGTCCCTCTATTAAATGAAGACATTTTATTACCAGATTATTTTTTAATTTTTATTTGAGAGATCACCACATGCAGTATGCTCATATTACCGGCTGGGGAAAATGTGTCCCACCAGCAACTCTGACCAATGACGATTTAGCCACATTTATGGAAACGTCAGACGAGTGGATTAAAACTCGTACCGGGATCAGCGAAAGACGTATTAGCCACGTCAATACCTCAGAACTTGCAACCGTTGCAGCGCAAAATGCGTTATCAGCGGCAGGTATTGATGGCAGTGAGATTGACTTAATCATCTTAGCAACAGCAAGCCCTGACACTTTAATTCCAAACATTGCTTCAACGGTGCAAGCCAATATTGGTGCAACTTGCGGCGCGTTTGATATCAACGCGGCCTGTAGTGGCTTCTTATACGGTCTTGGTCTTGGTAGTTCAATGATCAAAAGTGGTCAAAATAAAAAAGTGTTGGTTATTGGTGCAGAGCGTTTGTCTTTTTACCTTGATTGGTCTCGCCGTGAAACCGCTGTATTATTTGGTGATGGCGCCGGCGCGGTGGTATTAGAAGTAAGCGACCAACCAGGCGGTGTTTTAGGTTACGAGTTAAATAATGACCCTGCTGCGCGTGATATTTTAGCCTCTGGTTTTGGTACCAAAATGGATCGCTTTGATTCATCTTCTTTAGACTTCTTCATTCATCTAAATGGCCAAGAAGTGTTTAAACGCGCGATTCATGGCATGGGCGGTCTAAGCACTAAAGTGCTTGAAAAGTGCAATATCAATAAAGAAGACGTTGATTTTGTTATTCCTCATCAAGCCAATGAACGTATTATTGATACCTTAATCGGCCGCATGAAAATTCCAAAAGAAAAAGCCTTTGTTAATATTGCAAAATATGGCAATACCTCGGCAGCCACTATCCCTATTGCGATTTGTGATGCTCTTGAACAAGGTAAGTTGAAAGCAGGTCAAACTGTTTTATCATGTGCCTTTGGCGCGGGTTTAACCTCAGCGGCTGCATTAGTTAAATGGGGTGAGCGTACTACACCGATTAACCCACCTACAGCCGAGCTTCCACCTTGTGAAGTCACTGCCTTAGAGCTTATCAAGCCAGCTGTTGATTTCTTCATGAACAAATCAAAGTAAACTCAGCTTGCTAAACCATTAAACCAGCCTTGTGCTGGTTTTTTTATATCTATTTACTGGATTTAAACTGATTTGATTAAGTTCAGGCTACTGCCTTTATATACTAATAAATTGCGCCGCCTTCATGGTTTTACTGTCGCCAATAGAGGCTATTTGTGCCACAAACAATTCGGCGCACGCTAGTGCATCTGTGAGGGCATCATGGCCATAATAAGTCGGCAGACCGTATCGTTTTCGACAAGCATCCAGTCGTAAACTACCTTCTTGCAGCACATCATGTTGGCGTAAAAGTCGTTGTTTTTCTATCGCTAAGGTATCAATAAAAGGCAATTTAATGCTTCTTTTATAGACTTTTTCTAAATGGCTTTGGATAAAACTAATGTCCATTGGTGCATGATGAGCTAATAAAATTGAGCCTTGAGTTTGTGCAAGCAACCAGGCCATGGCTTGTGTTAGTGATAACGCTTCTGTTAAATGATTATCGATAATCCCGTGCACAGCTGCGCTCTGTCCTACACTTCCATCGATTGTCACCATCACTTGCAGGGCTTTTGATAACGGAATGGCGCCATGCTCAATCGGCACGATACCAATACTGATTATTTGGTCGTTATGAGGATCTAACCCGGTCATTTCAAGGTCTAATGCCATGATGGGTAGATCCGCAATCGTAGCGCTAAGATAAGGTTTAATACTTGACTGATAAGCCGCAAGCTCGTCTTTTTGACCGAGAAGTTCTAACTGTAAGCGCGTTTTAAGCCATAACTCATTCACTAAGTTGTTTACTCCACACTATTAACATCACAAGCTAAATTAACATCACAGGCCAACCCACATAGAAATACCATTAATAACTTCGCATAAACTTCATTCTTAAGCCAGATTGCGCATCATGAACCACTTTAAAAGCATCCCTGAGTTGATGTCGCAATAACGATGACATTTGCTGCGGTTTTAAGTAATTGGTGACTTCTTGTTGTTGTGTATGCTGCAGGCCTTGATTGGATAACCGCATATGCGCAATAAACTCTAGTGCATCAGCTAGATTAAGGGCATCTTTACGGTTAATGATATTGGCTTCCATCAATGCTCGGATCCGCTTAGGCGTATTCACTTCAGTAATACCGGCACTTAAAGCATACACTCTGGCGATATCGTTAATTAACGCTACGCCTTTATGTTTCAAATCCATACCTTTTACTTCACTGCCATCACGCTCTAACACAAACTTTCTAAAAAAGCCTAGCGGCGGCGTTTCAACCAGTGAGTTACCCGCCATTCCAGCAAGAAAAATATCATTATCTTTGGTGTTGCTTAAGACGTGCTGTTGTAACTGATCAAATAAATTCTGCGGCCCATAAACGGAGCGCATATCAAAAAAGATACTGGCATGCATTAAGGCTTTAGGTTCGGGTGATAGCACCCATTTTTCAAAGTGTTGTTGCCATTGGGACAGTGACAAACGCCATTTGGGGTTTTGCGCCATAATATCCCCGGGACAATATATATAGCCGCATTGATCCAGCCCTTTACAAACCGCATGGGTTAAGGCGTCAAAATAGCCTTTTGCATGCTCATCAGGCTCATGGGCCAGCAAAATACCGTTATCTTGATCTGAACAGGCCGCTTGATCTTGCCTGCCTTGTGAGCCAAACGCTAACCAGCAAAAGGCCATTGGCGCTTCACCTAAAATTTGCTGATTTAAAATAATTAATCGCCGGGTTAATGCATCAGTAACCGAGGTTAATACCCTGCCCACTTCTTCTGCTCGGGCATCTGCACTGATTAGATTTTGTAGTAATACCGGAATTTGTTTACTGACATTAATCAGGCTATCAATATTGGTTTGCCGCTCTATTTCGCCGATTAATAGCAAGGGCTGTGAACTCTGGCCGCGTAAAATATCAGTACTGGTTAATATCCCCACCACATTTTCTTGTTCCATAATGGGTAAGTGATGAATGCCATGTTCACTCATCAACAGCATTGCTTCAAATACTAAGGCGTTAGCTTCAAGTTTGGTGGGATTGGGAGTCATCGCTTGATGAACCGGCAAATTGCCATCAAAGCCTTCAGCAAGCACTCGATTACGTAAATCTCGATCGGTAAGAATACCAATCAATTGCTGATTATCCATCACTAGCACTGATGACACTCTGGCTAAACGCATTTTTTTCGCCGCTTCACTGACACTGGCATTACAATTTATAATTAGAGGATCGGCAGACATTAAACTATTGATACGATTGGTTGTGGTTAAGTCTTTTGCTTTAAATCTAGCTTGATGACGCATTCTTCTGGCAAAGGCACGATTAAAAAAGCGATCGAAGCTGCGGCTTTCACTACGCAAAAAATCAAAGGTTTCGGGATCTAAGTGATACACCAAACTGTCTTCTAAAATCTGCACTTGGTTACTGACTTTTTCACCAGATAGCAAAGATGGAAAACCAAAGTAGTCTCCTTCGCCCAACCTATCTAATAACTCACCTTGATTGTCTCTTACTTCAAATGCGCCAGAGCGAACAATATAAAGTTGTGGATGACTGGCATCTAAGGGCACTACAGCCGATGCTTTACTGTAATAACCAATGGTGATTTGCTTGCAGCAGCGCGTTAAATTTGTCTCTGAAAGACTATCAAATGGTACTAACTCTTTAATAAATTGAACAATGGGTTGCAGTTCACTGGCATCTTTCATCGCGGGCCTCTTACTTACTGCCAAATCATTTTCTGTCTTATTAATTTAATATACGTAAATTATATTGAGGCTGATATTCGACCAATGGCCATAAGTGGCAATATTTAACTCACTAATATTAAACACTTGCTAACAGCATTTGTTCATAAAGAATTGAACACTGTCACCAATAAAAAAAGCGCCGAAGCGCTTTTTTATCCGAGAGTTAAATACTCACATTTTAAAATTCATATTGTATGAATCTTAATGGTCGTGCGCTTCACCTGAGCCTTTCGGGAATCGAATTGACTCAACCATAGCAACCACGTCAGCAGGTACCGCTGCAGTGACTTTGCTAACAGCAAATGCAACACCAAAGTTAATCATCATACCTAGCATACCAATACCTTCAGGCGAAATACCTAGGAACCAGTTTTCACTGCTATTGGCACTTGGGTTAACAAACTTAAAGTACACGATATAGCTTGCAGTAAATAGTAAACCTAAAACCATCCCTGAAATCGCACCTTCTTTGTTAACGGTTCTTGAAAAGATCCCCATAACAATGGCAGGAAACAATGACGAGGCAGCTAGACCAAATGCAATCGCAACAACCGCGGCCACAAAGCCTGGTGGGTTAATACCAAAGTAACCCGCCATGACAATACCTAGCGCCGCGGCAATTCGCGCAAATAAAAGCTCTTTCTTATCTGAGATATCTGGCATGAAGTTTTTCTTCAATAAATCATGGGATACCGAGGTAGAAATAACTAATAATAAACCCGCAGATGTAGACAGTGCCGCCGCAAGACCACCAGCAGCGACCAATGCTATGACCCATGCTGGCAGAGATGCAATTTCAGGCGTTGCTAATACCATGATATCGCGGTCAATTTTCATTTCATTGGTATCGCCTTTAGCATAATAGATATTGCCATCAGCATTTTTATCATCCCAAGTAATTAAGCCAGTTTTTTCCCAGTTTTTAATCCATTCAGGCGCTGTTTCATAAGCAACACCGGTTTTTTCTGGGCCATTAATGGTTTCAATCATATTTACACGAGAAAAAGCTGCCAATGCTGGAATTGTGGTATACATAATAGCAATAAATACTAATGCCCAACCTGCTGATACACGCGCATCTTTTACTCTAGGCACTGTAAAGAAACGCACGATGACATGGGGTAAACCAGCGGTACCAAACATCAAGGCACCAGTAATAAAGAACACATCAATCATGCTCTTTGAGCCTTCAGTATATTGAGAGAAGCCAAGTTCTGCCGACAAGCCATCAAGCTTATCTAACAGGTAAACTCCTGTTCCATTACCTGCTGCATCAACAAGTTCTGCACCAAAGCCAATTTGCGGTAACACATGACCTGTCATCATTACCGAGATGAAAATGGCTGGTACCATAAAGGCAAAAATAAGCACACAATACTGCGCAACCTGAGTGTAAGTAATCCCTTTCATACCGCCTAAAACAGCATAAAAGAACACCACTGCCATACCGATATAAACCCCAGTTTCAACTTCGACTTCTAAGAAACGGGAGAATACCACCCCAACACCACGCATTTGACCGGCGATGTAGGTGAAACAGATGAAAATCGCACACACGACTGCCACAGTTCGCGCAGCTTGTGAGTAATAGCGATCACCAATAAAGTCTGGCACAGTAAATTTACCGAACTTACGTAAGTATGGAGCCATGCAAAGCGCTAGCAGAACATAACCACCGGTCCAGCCCATTAAATAGACAGAACCATCATAACCAGTAAATGAAACAATACCGGCAAGTGATATAAATGATGCCGCGGACATCCAATCCGCCGCTGTTGCCATACCGTTCATAACTGGCGGCACGCCGCCACCAGCGACATAAAACTCTTTAGTTGAGCCAGCACGAGACCATATTGCGATACCGATGTACAGGGCAAACGTCAAGCCCACGATAATATAAGTTAAAGTTTGAACATCCATGATTTATTCCTCAGTCTTCGTGTACGTTATATTTTTTATCTAAAGCATTCGCTTTCGCTACATACACAAAAATCAGTGCAACAAACACATACATGGCACCTTGTTGTGCAAACCAGAATCCCAATTTAAAGCCCATGAAGTGGACTTCATTAAGAACATCGACCAGTAAAATACCGCAGCCAAATGATACTGCAGCCCAAATTGCCAGCAACCCCAATACTAAGCGTAAATTCTCACGCCAGTACCCACTTGCTGTATCTTGATTTTCGAAACTCATAGTGACTCCCCAGTGCTAATTATTTTTTAAGTCGATAGTTAATCTAACAACTCAAAATGTGACCACAATCACGACCTTAGTCTAAGATTTGGTTTGGCCAGTTATAGAAAAAACAAAATAGTTACTTATTAACAACAGCTTAACCTATGAAATGCTGAAGTTATGTCTACATCACCAATTAAGCTAATGTAGACCAAGGTCGAACTGAATTTAGTGATTGACTAAGATAAGCAGCAGGAAAGTATTGCCTCAAATGGGTATTGAGCTCACAAGCAGAATTCAGATTTTTCACATTACGGGGGCCACAATATCGTTTCCACTTGAGTTAAATGCTTGACGAGTATAAAATTTTTACATAACAGTTCGATCACATGGTATTCGATTGCAGTTTCCTATAATAAATAAAAAAAACCTCCTAATTGCACTCTGTTTTGGCCTATTAGGAATGGTAATTAATTGCTACCCCATTCCAATATTCGCCAATGTCCAATTAGTGCTAGGTAATACTTTTACCGTTATTTCAGCTGTGCTTTTAGGCCCTTGGTATGGTTTAGTCACCGCCATACTCAGCGCAAGTGGATTAATGCTCACTTGGGGTAGCCCCCATGTATATTTACTATTTTGTACCGAAGCAATATTCATTGGCATTGCTCGCAGAAAAGGCCTGTTTCCCTTATATAGCAGTGGTATTTATTGGTTAGCTCTTGGTATGCCATTAACCTACATATACATGGTGACACTTGCTGATTTTCCAGATAGCCACATGTTATTCGCCATTATCAAGCAAAGCATCAACGGTTTAATTTACGCTGGCTTGGCGTCACTGTTCATCTTGTTTATTCCTAATACGTGGCAGTTAAACGACACAAAAACCAACCAAAAACGTCGTAGTTTTAACGCTCAAGTCACCTACTTTATGACGTTAATGATCACCCTTTGCTTGTTATTATCAGCACTGACTTTTAATTATTTGTTTCTTGAAAAACAACAAGAGTTACTGAAGCGAAATTTAACTGACACCACCGAACATATTAGTACGGCAACCGAGCAATACCTTAATGAACATAAAATGGTCATTGATTATGCGGCAGATTTAATCAGCTTAACGACGTCATCCTACAGTGAATTACAACAAGTTTTAATCAAACTGCATCAGCATTATCCTAGTTTTATTACTATGCTGCTGGCAGACACTGATGCTCAAGTGATTGCCGCAAGCCCCAGCAGTATTATGCTCAATAAAACAGGGCAACCACTGGATTTATCAATTTCAGATAGAGACTACTTTATTGAGTCTTTTTATAATCAGCGCTTGTTTGTTTCGCCTGTGTTTAAAGGCCGCGGCTTTGGTGACGAATCAATTATCGCCATCAGTGCGCCTTTTTATCACAATAATGATCAATCAAAGGTCAGTGGAATTATTGAAGGCTCGCTGGATTTAGCGTTCTTTTCTAAGATAGATAATCAAAATGGAACAGGGGATAAAGAGTTTATTATCATCGTTGATAACAATAACAACATCATTTATTCCACCCCTTCTCTAAACTTAAGCACTCACGTAGAATTTACCTATTCAAATGAAAAAGGAAATTACCGCACCAGTTTAAATGTGATCAATATTCACAACTTAACCGCCACATCACCTGAATACGTGTACATCAGTAATCGACTAAACAATGGTTGGAAGTTGTATGTATTACAGCCACTGTCTCCGTTAGTTAAAACCGCCGAAACACAAATGCTAGGCACCTACTTGATGCTATTCATCTCCATCATTTTGACCTTTTTAATCTCCTCCAGAGTGTGTCGTTTACTCACTAACTCATTAGAAATTGTGGCTAATCAATTCGGACAAATCAGTGGTACTGAATTAAAAGAACAAATTGATAATGAAAGTACATCAGAAGAAGTATATAACCTGTACAAGAGCCTCACCGCCAGTAAACGTGACTTACTTAAGCACCAACTGGAGCTAGAAGAAACTGTCGCGATTCGCACCGATGAGCTTGAAAAAGCCAATCAAAAGTTATTGGCATTAGTGGATAAAGATCCACTAACGGGGCTTTATAATCGCCGTTATGCAGAAGATAGATTTGATAGCTTGCTGGATTTTTGTCTGCGAGGTGAGCATGCCATTACCATTGCTATCCTTGACTTAGATTACTTTAAACAGGTCAATGATAGCTACGGTCATTTGGCTGGGGACGAATGCTTAAGAGTCGTATCTAAACTATTAAAACAGCAATTTAAACGCGATACCGATATCGTTTCTCGCTATGGTGGTGAAGAGTTTATTTTGATATTGCCTTTATCCAATGCCCTTAAAATTGAGCAGCATCTCAATCATTTTAGAGAACAGTTAGCCAAAGTAATAATTAACTCGCCAACGGATGAACAGCACTTTTCAGTCACCACCAGTATTGGCGCGATAACGGCTAACGCCAACTTTTCTAAAGACATTGATCACTGGATAAAAGTTGCAGATGACAACCTATACAAAGCAAAAGAGCAAGGGCGAAATAAAGTCATTATTGATGTGATTAATGATCCAAGTGACCCAGAGTAGTCCACTAACGTTTCATATCAAAACCATAATCGCTAAGCTAGTGACGAGTTTAGCTACCGCGATAATCACGGCTCAATAAACTGCTCCAATCTATCTAACATATACGGATAAAATGGATTCCATTTCTGTCTTAACATCTCTGCGGCGGGGATCCCAAACAA
Source organism: Shewanella sp. 10N.286.51.B8 (assembly GCF_041469325.1). Lineage (NCBI taxonomy): Bacteria > Pseudomonadati > Pseudomonadota > Gammaproteobacteria > Alteromonadales > Shewanellaceae > Shewanella > Shewanella sp. 10N.286.51.B8. The sequence goes on along the minus strand of NZ_JBFRKG010000056.1, from coordinate 8,580 downwards.
TCCCCGCTCACCTTTAAAGATTGCCTGCCCTATCTGAATATGCTGACTTTGAGGCTGATAATGTGGTCCGTATAAGGGGTCATTTTCAGGAAAAGGCAAGGCAACATGCGATAATGAATACACCCCAGCTGGCCATTTCAGTGCTAAGTCTACTGCTGCTCCCTCTTCGCTCTCAACCAAGTTTTGCTCTTGCACGCCATACTCAGATTGCTGGCTATTTTCAATTAAACTTAAACGGTAGTTCATGGGCATGTTGAGCCAAAGTGGCCCCATTTCGTTTAACAAGTTTTTAGTGATCAATTGATGATTATTACGGTTACGATTGATATCAAATATCACTAAGCTATGCTTATCTGAGGGTAAATATTGATACAAATGCTCGACCACCGCGTTAGTAGAAACGGTATCATCTGCAATTGACTGGAAGGTTAAAATAGGAGGAATATTGGCTAATTGCTGCTGATCAAATTGTTTTATTAAATATTGATTTCTTTCAGCCAGTTGATAAACAACGTCACCGGCATTCACTGCAAATGAGATATATTTGAAAGGGTCGTATTCAACCTCAATGGTATTCCAAAACAGTTTTTCTTGATTAATTAAACGCCCTAACCTCGCTTGCCACTTTGCGCCTGCTGCAATGGGCGCTAACCCTATAGCTGGCGAAAGAAACATCATTGCTTGATAATCTGTAGGGTTATTAACAGCAATTGCTTCTAGTTGAAGGTTTAATGCCAGTGCTGCACCGGTAGAAAAGCCCACGACATATAACGGTTTACCGGCCAATTTTTGCTTCATGTGCTGAGTCGCTAATGCTACTGCGCTGGCTAAATCTGGCCAAGTGATATCTGCTAAGCCAGCAGGAATAGTGCCGTGCCCTGGTAAACGTAGTCCTAAAACATCGGCTGAAGCGCTTAAATGTCGCGCTAGGTTTGAAATCGCATAAGGGGAGTCTGACATACCATGGAGAAATAAAATGCCATAATTGGCATCGGGGTTTGACCACTCAAAAGAGCGATTCCAGTTTACATCCCAATGATTTGGATCTGATAAGCTATTGGCTTCGTAACGATTAATAGGTGAAGCCAGCTTAGGAGTATATTGTTGGTATATTTTGCGGTCTAACTCATTAAATAACTTGTCTTCAAGAGCAAGATACTGGGAAAAGTCTGTTAAGCCAGACTGTTGATGATACTCACTTTTCAAGCGTGTTGTATGCCAAATCTCTAATTCAGAGCGAGCCGTTAAAAACCACACCACGGCGGCGATAAAAAGCAGTAAACTGGCAATAAAACCATAAATAGCAAAAAATAACAGATGTTTAGTCGAACCGATTACTATTGCTTTCATTCGCCAGTCCTATGGAATTAATTTTTGTCCGTATAGTTTTAATGATAGTCTAAAAAGAGTCTGAATTTACAAATAATAATATGCCATCAGGCCGAAAATATTGAGTAGCAAACCCACAATGAAATCAACTCAGCCAAGCATTCATACAAAGCCTGCTGTTATCACAAATAACGCGACTAAGCCAAACGCCGAGCTTAGCTCAAAAGCTATTTTATTAGGCTCTGAAAAAGCTGAAATCACATTCTATTTGCCAACGCCACCTAAAGTCTCCAAAGCATGGCATTGGCAAAATACAAATGCTATCGAGCAAATCATTAACGATAATGGCAATCATTGGCGAAAAATATTTACTATCATGGCCAAGATTGCTGTTACTGATAAAGCGCCAGATACATGGCGAGATTGCCGCAACCAATTATTTAATCCGCAAGCTGCTGATGATTTAAAGCGGGTAAATTTTAGTCAATGTAACATTATCATTAATGCTACTAAGCTTAGTGTGAATAGCCATATTCATATCATTTGTGGCCAAGCTGCATTCGCTAATATAAGCGATCAATCGTTTATATCTGCGTTAACCGCCATAGATGAAAGCCAAAAAATAATGGCGCATGAGCAGATACTCATCACGCCATATTTAGATTACCGCCAGTTTCCCAATGTGTTAATTGAGCAGCTAAGGCGCTATTTAAGCTCACTTAAACAATCCTTGCTCTAAGCTAGTGGGAAGTTAAATTAGTCATAAATCGTCGGGATAGGTTGACGCTTATGTTGGGTGCGCTGGTAAATCGCAATAAGTTTATCTTCAACAAAGCTATCAACCTCTTTGCCTTCTAAGAAATCATCGATTTGATCATAGCTTAGCCCTAATGCCACCTCATCTTCTAATTGCGGTTTATCGTCTTCTAAATCTGCCGTTGGCGCTTTGGTCACTAATATATCTGGCGCTCCAAGGTAACTGGCTAATTGGCGAACTTGACGCTTATTAAGACCAAACAAGGGTGCTAAGTCACAGGCGCCGTCACCAAATTTAGTATAAAAACCGGTAATATTTTCTGCACTATGATCGGTGCCAATGACTAAGCCGCCAGTTAGGCCTGCAATATGATATTGAGCAATCATTCGCATACGGGCTTTGACGTTACCTTTAATGAAATCAACATTATCATTATTAGCGACTTGAATAGCGGCATCCTCAAGTCCTGAAACCGTTGCGTTATGCACACCAATAACCCCATCAGCAATATTCACTGTTACCTGCTTTGAGGGTTGAATAAATTGACATGCAAGCTGAGCTTCATCTTCATCTTTTTGTACTTGATATGGTAAACGCACCGCAATGAATTGGTAAGCCTGCTGTGGATTGTCAGCATTTAAGCTGTCTACCGCTAACTGGCATAATCTGCCGGTTACAGATGAGTCAACGCCACCACTAATCCCTAATACCAAACAATGGCTGTGAGCCTCGACCAATTTGGTTTTAAGAAATGCTACGCGGCGCTCGACTTCATAAGCAGGTTCAATCGCCTTAAGTACTTTCATTTCTCTTAAGATTTGTCCCTTCACAATGCTCTCCAATGTATTTTTAAAACCAGAATTACTTAAAATGAGGTATGTTTCTGCATATTCAACATCCTACTGAATTTTTCAGCGTCTACCAAGTACTTGTTTATCTTGATGCAAACAAAAAGGGCAATCACCACTTGGTGATTGCCCTTGATTTAGTCACTGATTATATAAACGGAAAACCTGTCTGGTTATCTTTCCCAGTATGACTCTTCTAAACTATCTTCACGCTCAGGTAAACCACGAGATAATCTTGGGCTATGCTGGGCTAATACTTCATAAGCGACGCGGTTAGCATATTTACACACTTGCGAGAAAGATGAATAACACAGGCCATCACGCTGATGCTTACTTGAACCCGGTACATTGGTTTTATGGAAAGTATTAGCTGCTAAGTCATGCAGTAATGCTGATAACGCTCCATCTCCGGCACCGTTTGTATTGCGGATATAATCTGGTCCACCCATATAAGGCGAGATATGAGCATACACTTTAATCGGTGTAGTACAGTCTGATTTACGTTTAGGACGCGAGAATTCGTAACGGTTAAATTCAGGAATTGCGCCCGGTAATAATAAATGGGCTGTGGCTCTTTTTTCAGAGTCTTCAGTATAGCCTGCTGTATATAAACCTAACGGTCCTGCAGTACACAACACCATATCACACCACTCTAAGGCCGCTTCGCTGGCTAATAGCGGATCGCTGAACCCCGTTAAGGCCTCGCCTTCGTCTTCATTCATCGCCAAAATTGTTACATTATCGCAAATGAAATCTTGCCACCATTTAGGGTCTTCTTGAATTAAGAAGCGGGTACCTAAGGTCAATACCACTGGCACATCGGCTTCTTTAGCATATTCAATCGCTTTCATTGCCGCTTCAGTGATTAAATCACCTTCGCTGGCACGCATTAAATACGCAGTTAAAACTAGCGCTGAACTACCTTGAACCACGTCTTTATTAATATATTCTGGGGTTAGCTTATCCATTGCACCTTTGCTAATCGCAAAGGTACGTTCACCTTCAGCAGAGATCAAAGTAAAACAACGACCGATAGGGCCATCTACTGGCTGCAGGTAGTTTAAGTCCACTTTAGAGGAGGTATTACAAAGGTAGCGATAGGCATAACTACCGACCATGATATTCTGGCTCATAACGCCAAATAATACCGAACGGTCATCAGCTAAAATTGAGTAGTTATGAACGGTATTACCAATGGTGCCACCAGCAAATTCATCGCTGATCATCTCATTGTTTTTTAGTTCATTATAAAGTTCGTGAGCTTGCTGATCATCAATAAGAGTTGAGTTGCCTTTTGGAAGCCCGTAACGGCCCAGTAGCTCATCTTCGACTTTTGCTTCAATATCCACAAGAGTTTGGTCAATACCGCAAATATAGGTAGATACAGACTGCTCTTGCTGGGTTAACTGAGCCAATAATGGGTCTCGGTTGTTTACTGGGAAATAGTGCTTAGATTTGCGTTGACCAGGGAACTTCATCTTAAACTCTCTTGAGTAGGCATCCATGCAATAAGGATTATGGGTTATTCACAGCTTTTGAAAACAGTAACGCTTTAATAGAAACGTTCTTATTACCAAACGCTAATTTTAACACAAATACAATCAACACCAAGATAGATGTCAATCATTCTCAGTTTTTGTGACGATGATTTTATTTATGACATAAAAAAACCTGCAATGCAGGTTTTTTTTATAATTCAACAGTATAAAAATACTACTTTGTAGGTATTAACCTAACAACTGCTTTACTTGCGCGCTAACAGCGGCAACAGTTTGAGTACCATCATACTTAGTGTATTGAGTGTTACCAGCAGCTGCGACTTTACCATAGTATTCTACTAGCGGCTTAGTTTGCTCATGATAAATACCAAGACGCTTACGTACAGTTGATTCTTCATCATCTGGACGGATAGATAAGTCTTCACCAGTGACGTCATCTTTACCTTCAACTTTAGGTTGGTTGAAGATAATGTGATAAACACGGCCAGAGCCTGAGTGAACACGACGACCACTCATACGCTTAACGATTTCTTCGTCAGGCACATCAATTTCTATCACGTGATCGATTTCAATTCCATTAGCAACCATAGCGTCTGCTTGAGGAATAGTACGAGGGAAACCATCAAGTAAGAAACCCTTTGCACAATCATCTTGGGCAATACGTTCTTTAACTAAACCAATAATTAGGTCATCTGATACTAACTGGCCCGCATCCATCACTGATTTAGCTTCTAATCCTAACGGAGTGCCAGCTTTAATTGCTGCACGCAGCATATCACCAGTTGAGATTTGTGGGATACCGTACTGCTCCATAATGAACTGAGCTTGTGTACCTTTACCGGCACCAGGGGCACCCAATAGTATAATGCGCATCTCAAAAGTCCTCTATATTGCTTTCATATTTTTAGGCGGCGATTTTCGCACATTTAGACGGTCTTTAGAAGGTAAAACCTCAAGATTTAGACCAATATCTAATACGAAAATTTTCCGTGTTTAATACAGTAAACTGTATAAACGGCGGCGATACTGACTGGCTATGGCGTTGCCTTGCCCTAGTGCTGTCAATATTTCCATAAACACTTGTTTAACTTTTCCATCCGCAGCGGATAAATCTTTCTCTAAAATGGCAAATAAACACTCAAGTGCCTCTTCGCCACGATTAGCTTGATTCAATGCTTTGGCCAAATCGATAGTCAGTTCAATATTACCAGGCTGCTGTTGTAATGATTGTTGTAACTGACGAATTTCAGGGGTATCTGCAGCGTCTTCTGCTAGGGCTAACTTGGCTTTTAAGTTCTGATAGTAACTGTCTTGATCTGCAAGCCCTATCGTATCTAATAAGGTCTTAGCTTCAGCCAGTATGCCCAATTGTAAATAAACATCGATAAGCACTAAGGCCACTTCTGCTTGTTGCTGAGATTCAGCAAAGGCACTTTTCAGTAATGCTAAGGCTTGTTCAAGTTTTTCGTCGCTTGGCTTTTCAATGCCTGCTTCAACCAAAATCGCTTTTGCAGCATTAAAATCTGTTACCCATAACGCAGGAAGATGCTTATCAAGTAATTCATTCACTTGCGCTGCACTTTGCACCCCAGCGAAACCATCAACCGGCTGACCTTTACTCAGCACTAGGTGGGTAGGTAAGCTCTGAATTTGGAAGTAATTAGCAATTTCTAACTCAGCTTCACAATTCACTTTCGCAAGGATAAAGCGCCCAGCTTGCTCATTGGCAATCTGTTCCATCACTTGTAGCATTTGTACACTTTGCGGTTGCTGTTGTGCCCAAAAAGACATCACCACAAAGTTATCCATCGAAGCATCAACAATTTGCTGAATATTTTCTTTAGTTAAATTAATAATATGTTCCATATTGATTCCTTTTAACTATTTCGTGATAGCTAACAAAAAGCGGGCCTAAGCCCGCTTTATTGCAATACTAATGACTATTTTAAGCTCGCCACTAGCATTTGGTTGGTTAACTTAATGAATGCCGATGGATCCGCTAAGCTGCCCTTTTCTGAAAGCTGAGCTTGTTGTAATAACAAATCTGCCCAGTTAGCAAATGCTAGCTCATCTTGCTCGTCATTTAGACGCTCAACCAGCGGATGCTGTGGGTTAATTTCAAATGTCGGCTTAGACTCAGGTACAGGCTGACCTGCTGATTGCATAAGCTTAATCATTTGCGATGACATTTCACCTTCACCGGCAACCACACATGCAGGGGTATCCGTTAAGCGAGAAGTCACTTTAACATCTGATACTTTACCTTCTAGCGCTGTTTTAATACGTGATACTAATGATTCAGCTTCGCCAGCTAACTTTTCTTGAGCTTCTTTTTCAGCAGCATCTTCAAGTTCACCTAGCTCTAAATCACCACGCGTTACTGAGTGCAGTTTCTTGTCTTTAAATTCAGTTAAGTGGTTAATTAGCCATTCATCGATGCGCTCTGACATTAATAGAACTTCAATGTCTTTCTTGCGCAGTAGCTCTAAATGCGGGCTGTTAGCTGCCGCTTCATAGCTATCAGCCACGATATAGTAAATCTTATCTTGGCCTTCTTTCATGCGACTGATGTAATCATCTAATGACACATCTGTCACTGGTGAATTGTTATGGGTTGAAGCAAAACGCAGTAAACCAGAAATACGCTCACGGTTAGCGAAATCTTCAGCTGGGCCTTCTTTTAATACTTGACCAAATTCAGCCCAGAAAGCTTGATACTTTTCAGCATCGTTTTTAGCCATTTTTTCTAGCATGCCAAGAACGCGCTTAGTCACACCAGTGCGCAGTGCTTTCGTTACACTGTTATCTTGTAAGATTTCACGCGATACGTTGAGTGGCAAATCATTTGAATCGATTAAGCCTTTAACAAAACGTAAATAAGTTGGCATAAACTGTTCAGCATCATCCAGTACAAATACACGCTGTACAAAAAGTTTTAGACCATGCTTAACGTCGCGGTTAAACATATCCCAAGGGGCTTTAGTTGGGATATATAATAAGCTGGTATATTCTTGCTTACCTTCAACACGGTTGTGAGACCACGTTGCTGCATCAGCATAGTCGTGAGAAATATGCTTGTAGAACTCTTGATATTCTTCATCTGATATATCTGATTTGCTACGAGTCCAAAGCGCAGTGGCTTTGTTCATTGGCTTCCACTCGCCTTCAGTAGCAGGGATTTTCTCGCCATCTTCGCCATCTGTTTCTGGTAGGCCAGCTTCAAACATTTCTACTGGTACTGAGATATGATCAGAGTACTTAGTAATGATTGAGCGCAAACGAGTATCATCAGCGAATTCTTTTTCTTCATCACGTAAATGAAGGGTAATTTCAGTACCGCGGCTATTTTTAGTGATGGTATCAACGGTAAAGTCACCTTCACCTGCTGACTCCCACAGAACCGCTTGATCAACTGCTGCACCTGCTGCGCGGGTACGTACAGTGACTTTATCAGCAACGATAAAGGCAGAATAAAAACCTACACCAAATTGACCGATAAGCTGCGAATCTTTTGACTCTTCACCTGATAAGTTTTTAAAGAAGTCTGCAGTACCTGATTTTGCAATCGTACCTAAATGTTCAATCACACCATCACGTGTCATACCGATACCGTTATCTTCAATAGTAACAGTGCCTTTTTCTTGATCGGTACTAATACGAACACGCAGTTCAGTATCGCTTTCATATAATGCGTTATCAGTTAATGCTAAGTAACGTAGCTTATCTGCCGCATCCGCAGCATTTGAGACTAGTTCACGTAAGAAAATTTCTTTATTTGAATATAAAGAATGGATCATCAGATGTAGAAGCTGTTTTACTTCGGTTTGAAAGCCATGCGTTTCTTGTTGAGACATGAAAATTTCCCTTGTTTACGTTAATACATCAACCATGTTGTATCCAACACGGTATAAAAATCTTTGTTACCTAGGAAATGGGGCGCGATAAATAGAATTCAAGGGGAAATTATTTTATTGCTGAAAAAAAACCATGAACTGGCGAAATAACTGGCGATTAGCAATCGATTTGAGCTAATAACGGCTAATATTGGAAACAAAAAGCCCAGCTTACTCACTCATAAGCGAGGCTTTAAAATAAGACACAAATTCACAACTATAGTTCGCAACTATAGTTCGCAACTATCATTTAT
>NZ_JBFRKG010000055.1:0-33334 GCF_041469325.1 Shewanella sp. 10N.286.51.B8 | reverse complement strand
ATTAATATCTTTATATTAAATTTTTGAAATATATAAAAAGTACTTTTCTCTTCCTCCTCTATACCTCAATTAAGAGTGTGCAGTTATTATTTGAATTCGGGTTTTCAATGCTTAGCTAAACGTAATATATAATTTATTATTAGGCATGTTGCCATGATACATACCTTAAATAATCGCCATAAAATAATAGTTTCACTAATGCGCATCTAGTTAACCAAGAGATATTTAGCATTTAAGCCAGCCTAAGCGAAAAAATCCCTAGCTTAGATAGCTAGGGATTTTTTGTTGGTGAACTAACTCGTCTGCCTTTAACATTGAATGTTACAAATCGATTATACTCGTTCCCCTATGGCACAATTTTAAACGATGGGTTTGCTTGGGTTAGCGACTTAGCGAGTTTTTGAATTACTGTCTGATCGCCTTGTAAACTGGCTTGCTTGGTTTTCAGTAATTCCGCGATGCTCACCTGCTGTAAACTAAACTTATCAACATCTTCTTTGTTGATGGTAAAGGTTGCATCTGCAGCGCTCTTTTTAGTCACTTTGATGTTGTTGAGGTTACCGTTACTCATTTCAACATAGTAAGTTTCGTTAATATCAGGCAGTACGATATTCATGGTAAAGCTATTGTGTTGGGCAACACTGGCATCAACTTGCACTGCCAGATAATCTAAAATCATCCCCATGTCCATTTCACTGATCACATCAGCAGAATTGCCTTTTAACACTGTTTCTTGAATGCCATGGCGCAGTTCATAAGCACCACTTAAATACACGTTGCGCCAGCCCGCGCCTTCACTTTGATAGCCCAGTTGCTCGTAGGTATCAGCCAGTAAGTCGCGGCCTTGTTGTAGCTCAGCGCAAGCGGTTACGACTTTATTCATTGCCGTGGCAACAAAATTATATTCGCCTTTATCAAAGTCGCCCTGCGCTTTGGTTAACACCGCTTTACAGCCTCCCATGTACTCAACAAACTTAGCCGCTTCAGCTTGGGTTGGCAGTGGGTTAAGGTTTGCCGGATTCATATCAAAATAGCCAAGATACAAATTATATACCGCTCTGGCATTATGGCTATAGGTGCCGTGGTATCCATTGGTATGCCATGCACTTTGAATGGTTTCTGGGATCAGGTTTTGGATCTCCCAGCCAATGTCTTGCATCACTACGCCGTTATTGGCTAAACGCAGCGACTGATTATGAACAAAGCCATAGTTGTCTCGTTGCAGTTTAAGAAAGTCATTTAAATCTTCATTGCCCCAAATCGGCGCTGAGTGCGCAGCAAATAACACATCCGCTTCAGCACCAAACTCAGTGATCACCTCATTAATTTTCTTTGACCACAGTAGCGCATCTCTGGTTTTCGCACCGCGTAAGGTGTAAATGTTATGCATGCCTTTATAGGTCAGCTCTGCTGCCCAAATGGCGTTCATACTTGGAATATAGGCCACAGCTTCTGAGGTCGCCTCTGTACCAGACGCATTCATGAAAATAAATTCAAGTCCATCAATAGTCCAAGACTCAATATCAGCTTTATGATTAGTTTCAATTGGTTTGACGTAGCTTAGCTCGCCTTTAGTGACCGCATTTGATAGCGCTGCATCAACAATACCGGTTTCACCAATTGGCAATACGGTGCCATATTGATAAGACACGCGGCGTGACATGGCATTACCCGCTAGCACGTTTTCATCAACTATTTCTTTGGTGATGTTTTTAGAGCCATAAGCCACTACATCAGGGAACATTTTTTGAATACCACGCGCGCCGCCAAAATGATCGCCATGGGAGTGGGAATAGATCATCGCTACCACAGGTAAATCGCCGTCTTCTGGTAAGTTGTTTAACGCAAAACGAAGCGATGCTTCAGCAGCCTCTGGGGTCGTTAACGGATCTAAAATAATCCAGCCTGTTTCACCTCTAACAAGGCTCATATTGGCAAGGTCGGTGCCGCGTACCTGAAAGATTTTATCTGAGACTTGATACAAGCCTGCCGCTTCATGGTTCACTTGTCCTTGACGCCATAATGATGGATTCACCGTATCAGGGGTTTTACCTTCTAAAAATCGATAGTCATTCCAAATGATGGCTGCGGTCGTTTCATCAAATTCGGCGATTAAGCCTTTACGGGTTTCTTCAAAACCCTTGGTATTGTTAAAGTCTAAGGTTTTGGCAAAAGCTTTATTGGCTGCAATCGTCGCTTTGGTGGCTGGCTTTCCTTGGTATTCGAATGTGGTAGTAAGCGCATGCTCATCAGTGCCTGCGCTATGGTCATGATCGTGCGCCACGACAGCTGAAGAACATACAGACAAAATTACTGTAGTAATAATTGATTTTTTCATAAACACCTCGGTTTAAAGTAAAGCCAGATATCAGTTTAAGGGGACTAAATATCATCAATAGGTGTATTATATATAAGCTGTGACAACGATGAATAAGCTACAAGTGATGTTAAACATAAGCCTGACTTATATTAAAGAGGCCGTAATATGGATTTGAATCTGCTAAACACCTTCATGAAAGTGTATGAATTACAGTCATACACTAAAGCTGCCGAGCATTTTAATATCAGTCAGGCGGCGGTGAGTATGCGTATAAAACAACTTGAAGCCGATATCGCTAATACGTTATTTATCCGCAAAGGCCGCTCTATTGAGCCTACTGCCCATGCCAATTACATGATGACTAAACTCGCGCCAGCGTCAGATTTAGTTTATGAAGCCCTATTTAAAGTCGGCCATAAAATTTATGCCCCTGATTTATTGGTTTATGACTTAGCCAGCCTCGACATTGACGTGTATACCCCACCGCTGAATCAAGAGCAGATTTTTACTGATATCAGAAATCGAAAGGTCGACTTGGTATTAGACTTTGTCACCATTAACGACCCAAGCGTGGTGAGTGAAAAGGTATCTGAAGAAGAAGTGATGGTTGCCGTAAGACAAGATCATCCTCGGATTGTAGACTCAATCACTGAACAAGAGTTTTATAATGAGCGCCATGTATCCATCAATGTCAGGCGCGAAAAGTCGAACTTATTTATGCTATTAAGTGACGCGCCAAAACCCAGAGATATTGCTCATGAGGCCACTTCGCTAGTCTCGCAGCTTGCCTATGTTGCCCATACTGATGCCATATCCATCACCCCGAAACGATTTACTTCGATTGCAGCAAAACTTGGCGTAAAGCTACTTGCTTGCCCAATGAAAATGAATAAAGCGCCCATCTCGATGCTTTATCATCGATCATTTTTACATAATGATGAGCATATAAAATTAAGGCAAAAAGTGAAAAATAAAATCAGCCTTCGCAATTAAGGTTAAGCAACTGATTTTTTTATTTGAATGTTGAGATAACAAGATAGTTACCCCCAAAAAATATGCTGCCCAATAATGTTAAGGACAACTAATGACCGTTTGTGTAAACACCACCAAATTAATCTGTTTTTTATTATTACTAACTAGTCAAAGCTATGGCTATGCCTCCTCGTTATTAGGTAATACAGCGCCTAAAAAAGTCAGCATTACAACTACATCAATAGCAAGGTTAATCAAGGACACCATAGATGATTCACCTCAGCCATTTAGTGGCAGCGTCATTTTACTAGAAAATGGTAAGCCACTGCTCAAGTTACAAAAAGGCAAAGAAATTACCCAAGGTTCTAGCTTTGTTATAGCATCTCTTTCTAAACAAATTACCGCCACTTTGATTCTGCAAGCTGTCGATGCTGGTCAGCTAGACTTAAAGGGTTCACTGAATAGTTATCTTTTTGATGAGGCTGCCCCTAATCAACCCAAACAGCACAACAGTATTGAGTCGAGCTCAATCGAAAAAACTCATTTTGATCCTAAACGATATAACGAAACAATTACCATACATCACCTCCTTAGTCACACCTCTGGAGTTGACAAGTTAGGCCAGCCCAATAAATTTGAACCTGGCAGTCAATTTCAATACTCTAACTTTGGTTATTCTCTTTTAGGGCAACTACTCGAACAGGTAAACCAACAATCATTTGCTCAACAGATTGTGCAGTTTTCACAAAATAATAAGCTAGACGAGCTTTATGCAGAAGTGGGCAGTATTGATAGTATTCGACGAAAAGTGACTTCACTGGCTGTCGGCCTAAATGAATCAGATGTTCTTACAGCTACAGATTTAGTGATTGACGAAGCACTTCTCCCTGCAGGAGGGTTAATTGCATCCACAAAAGCTTTTGCCTCATTTCAGCATAAATTACATTCTGGTAAGTTTATCAGCCCAAAAAGTTATGGGCTTATGACACAGTCTCATAGCAAGATTAAATTTTTATGGCCGGACATGATTTATGGCTACGGGCTTAGGATCAATAAAGAAGATGGCATTTTAGAGTACAGCCATACTGGCTACTTATCTGGCTACATGTCTATGTCACTCCACTACCCAGAATATAATGTAGATTTGGTCATGTTAGAAAACATATCCTTAAATCTAAATGATCTCAGCCGCGTCTTCGAGCTTCACACCCAGATACGACAAGCTATTCGTCACAATTTATCCCTCAACAAACGATAACGCCTCTGTAAACATTAACTCCCCAGTAAATAAAGTGAAGCCCTCAAAATTAACTCCTCAATATTAACCAGCCAAGTAGCATGGCTGGTTAATCTTTTAAGCAGACAAGCGCTGCAAAAGCTAAGCAAAAAAACTTTAGTAACAGAAATTTAGTAAAAAAGTTTAGTAAAAAACTAGCTCAAGCTTTTAGCTAAGTCCTCAATCACATTCAGCGCATTAGATAACTGCGCATTTGATAAGTATGGTGCGGGGCCAAAGCGTAACTGATTGCCGCGACTGTCACATAAAATACCTTGTTTCCCCAGCGCCACAACCCACTGATTGGCTTTGGCGGTGGTTAAAGACAAAAATCCGGCATTATCAATAATGTTATGTGATGGCAAAGCTAAAACCTCACGGCTTAAGCCCATAGTTTCAATCCCTTGCCATAAGGCAGTAATTTGCTGCTGACTTATCGCCCTCAGCTTGATGTCAGTAAGCTTATGTTGCTCAAAAAAATCAAACACTTCAGCGGCGCGGTAATGGCTGGCGGGATCATAAGTCGAGCCTGCAAAAGCGCTTTGACCCGGGCCATAACCCACTTTCCCCGGTACGTGATCAAGTACCTCAAATTCCGCATACCAGCCAGTGATAATCGGGCTGCCCTGATACTCTGCAGGAATGCGCAGCATGCAATTGCCCTCACCTGCCTGACAATATTTGTAGCCACCAGCAACGATAAATGCCGAGGAGAGCTGCCATGCATCGAGATTAAATGGCAGCACATTAAGGGCATGATAGGCATCAACCAAACAAGGGATGTTTAAATCTTGTGCCGCTTTTGCCACCAAGCCAACGTCGTTAAATATCTCACTGGTGCCAAAAAATACTGCTGATAACATTACGGCATCGGTATCGCTATCAAGCTTGTTGATGATGCGCTCAGCTAAAGTGTCACTTGGCTGCACCTCAACCACTTCAATATCAACATTGATGTCTTTTAAACGGCTCAGCTGGCGCCTCAAGGAGTGAAATTCACCATCTGTAGTGACAATCTTAATCGGGCGTTTAAGGGGCTGTTTAAAGCAATGCAAGTCGGACAAAAAGCGTAAGATCAGTTCATGGGTTGAAGCGCCTAAGGCAATTTGCGCTTGGGGCTCACCCAATAAACCACGGTAAAAGTCACGCACCCGGTCAGCTTTTTCAAAGGCTAGTGACCATTTTTCATCTATGTGTTTTGCGGCATCATCAAAGCACTTTACTAAGCCCAGCTTTGCTACATCAGGCCAGGCTTGATGAGAGTGGCCCGACAATAAAATACGCTCGCTCACCTTAAAGCTTTGATAGTGAGTTTGTAGTGTTAGCGCAAAATCCTGATCCATGCTTGCTCTCCAAAACCGATTATTTTTATTGGTAATCTTGTGTTATTTGTAACTGATACTATTACTGATATCGCTACTGATATTGCTGCCCGCGCTCGTACTTGTGCTAGCAGGGTTGTAAATATAGTAGTAAACCCGTAATCAAATTTACAGATGGGTGCGTAACTCAAACAGCTCAGGGAAAAAGCTAATATCCAGGGCTTTTTTCAAGAAGCCCACCCCAGATGAGCCGCCCGTACCCATTTTATTGCCAATTATGCGCTGCACGGTATACATATGCTTAAAGCGCCACTGCTGAAAACTGTCTTCGATATCAATTAACTTTTCGGCGAGTTCATACAGTTGAAAGTGCTCGTCGGCATTTTGGTAGACGTTTAGCCATGCATTTAACACTGAATCATTACGCTCATAGGGCTGGCTAAAATCACGATTTAACTGCAATGCTTCAATATGTAAACCACGCTCATGCAATACTTTTAAAGTGACATCATACAAACTAGGCGCTTCGAGAATTTGCGTTAACTCTTGATGCACCACAGGATCGCTTTCATGCACTTTTAGTAAAGAGGCGTTCTTGTTACCCAATAAAAACTCCAACTTACGATAACCATAAGACTGAAATCCCGATGAGTGGCCTAAAGAATCTCGAAATTTAAGGTAATCCACAGGGGTAAGTGTTGAAAGAATATTCCACGACTGAGTTAACTGGTTAAAAATCTGTTTGACCCGAGAAATCACTTTAAAAGCATGACCAAAATCGCCCTGCTGGATATTGGTAATCGCCACACTGAGTTCATGCCCTGCTAGCTTTAGCCACAATTCACTGGATTGATGGATAACAATAAACAACATCTCATCATGTTGATCTGATAATGGCTGCTGCGCCGACAACACTTGATTTAACTGTAGATAATCGCCATAGGACATATCATCTTTAAAGTCGGTGTGAATATCCTCTTCCATCGCCCGATAGTTACTGTGGGGACAACTCATGTTTATCGCTCCGGTTATTATTTTTATGCCTCAAAAACGATTTATTTAATCACGAACACTGCCTCAAGTCAGTGAGGACTGAATATTAACGTCATGCCTTACTGTACGCCTGAGTTAACACTGACGTTACAAGTGCCGATAACAAAACTGACAGCTCAACCGATAACTAAACCAACAGCCATTGTCCAAAAGCCAGTTAATTGATCAAAAAAACAGAGATGATTAACTGAATCAATCTTGACAAAGCACACATAACACACATATCTTTACAGTATAAAGTTTACACCGTAAGGATTGCTTTTTAACTTTGCCTTACTCGTTCGAGCCTTATCTGTTCAAAGGGACACAAGGGATTTATACCGCAAGTCGATATAACAAATTGATACTAACAATGGAGCTGAAACCACAATGACAGATTTTGATGCGATTGTAATTGGAGCAGGGAACGCTGGCTTAACCGCAGCAACCACCTTGCAAAGAGGCGGAGCAAGAACATTATTGCTCGAACGCCATAATATTCCTGGAGGTTGTGCCACCTCTTTTGTGCGCGGTAATTTTGAATTTGAAGTGGCCCTGCATCAACTTAGCGGCATGGGCACCGAGCAAAACCCGTTTATCATGCGTCAAATATTCACTGAACTGGGCATAATGGATCAACTTGATGTGGTTGAAGAGCGCGAGCTATATCGCTTTGTAATGCCATCAGCTGACGGCGGTAAGCCTGAAATTGATATTACCTTGCCTGCGCATTGGAAAGCGCTGGGTAAAACACTGGTGACGCACTACCCAGAAGAAGCAGACAATATTGGCCAGTTTTTAGCTTTATGTGAAGGCCTTGCCATGGAATGCTTTATGGTCATGCCTAAAGTAAGACATTCAAATGATGAAGCCGTTTTAAAAGCAAGCTGCCCGTTATTTGTGAAGTACGGCTTAAAGCCAGCCAAAGAATTACTGGATCAATTTTTTACCAATAAAGATCTCAAAGCCGTTATCGCCGCCTACTGGTGCTATCTGGGTTTACCGCCAAAAGACTTCCCGTTTCGCGACTTGGCAGTGATGCTATATGCCTACGCATCATTCAAACCTTGTCATATTAAAGGCGGCTCACAAGCAATTTCTAGCGCCTTATTGGAATCATTCCTTAATGCGGGGGGTGAAGTGCGCTTTAACTGCGGCGCTGACAAAATTATCACTGAAAATAACCAAGTGGTTGGGGTTAAAACAGAGCACAATGAGATATTTACCTGTAAGCAAGTTATCTCCAATACCAGCCCATTACACACCTTCAATGAACTGCTGGATATTCCAACGCCGAAACAAGCCGCCTTTGATATGAAGTCGCGCCGTATCGGTACCTCTGCTTTCGTGCTTTACCTAGGGTTAGATTGCTCCCCAAGTGATATCGGCGTGACTGCGGCATCCAACTTTATTATTGATGATCGAGACGAAGAAGTGGCTCATGAGATCATGCAATCGTTAACGCCGCCAAAACACACCATGATGACCTGCTATAACCATGATGATCCCAGTTTTGCCCCGCAAGGTAAGTCGGCATTATCTTTACTTTGTTTGCAGTATGGCGAACCTTGGCAAGCACTCAGCCCTGAAGATTATGCTCGTACCAAATACCAGTTTGCAGAAAAACTCCTTGATCACGCCGAGCGAGTATTTCCTCACATTCGTGAGCATATTGAAGAAGTAGAAGTGGCCACCCCATTAACCATGATGCGTTACTTAAATACCCCCCATGGGGCGATATATGGTTTCCAGCAAAACACCCAAGATGCCAATATATTTCGTCGCCGCGTCAGTGAAGTAGCCGGTCTCAACTTAGCAGGTTGCTGGAATGGCATGGGCGGCTTCCAGCCAACCTATATGGTCGGTCAAAGCACCGCCAAAGAAGTACTAAAGCAATTATCAAAGCCTAAAGCGGCCTCGCAACCACAACAGGAGTTATCACATGCCTAATTCAGTCATCGAAAAAGAACAACGCACCGTGGTGAATATTTTGCATGCGGTCGACGGTTACAATGAAGCGCTAGCACACCAAAAAAACTTGTATCAGGCAGGCACCGACTTTAACGAACAAAAAGGCAATGTGGCCCAAACTATCGCTCGGTTACATCCTAAAAGATTAAAGCTCACTGTCAGTGAGGTGATTGTCGATACCCCAAGCACAGTCACCTTGCGCTTAACCTCAAACACCCAAACCCTGCCGCCATTTCAGGCAGGCCAATATATTAATTTATTTGTCGATATTAACGGCACTAAAACCGCTAGACCTTACGCCATATCCTCAGCGCCCCAGCAGCGAGAATATTATGATTTAACCATCAAACGGGTTGAGGGTGGCTTTGTATCTAACTATTTACTAGATCAAGTGAAACCGGGTGATAGCTTTGAAAGCACAGGTCCCATGGGCACCTTTTACCATAACCCGCTATTTCACGGTGATGACTTAGTCTTCATTGCAGGCGGTTCAGGCATTGCCCCAGCCAGAAGTATGATCAAAGACATTGTTGCCAACACCTTAGTTGAGCGTAAGAAAAACCAAAAGCTGCATCTTATCTATACCAGCAGTTATCAAGCTGATGTGATTTTTGATGAAGAATTAAAGCAACTTGAAAAAGAGCATGATTTTTTGCGCATCAGTTGGATCATTACCCGTCCCAACGAGCAATACCAAGGGATGACAGGACGGATTAATGTTGAGCGGCTGACACAATTGTTAGGGGATGACGCTGAAAAATTATCACAGAAGATGTTCTATGTATGCGGGCCTACCAGCTTTCATGACCACTGCGCTGAGCAACTCAGGCTACTTAACGTCAAAGCCAGACGAGTACGAATAGAATGTAATGGCCCGCCTAAAAAACCACAAAACTTAGCGGGATGGCCGAGCAATGTTAACGCCTCAGATGTGATTAAGGTGACGATTAAAGGCCAAGGCAGTTTTGAAGCCAGAGTGGATGAGCCATTACTCAACAGCATGGAGCGTTATGGCTTTAGCGCCGAGAATGCCTGCCGCTCTGGTGAATGCAGCTTATGTCGAGTGAAGGTGTTAAACGGCGCGGTATTTAACCCCGCAGAAGCAAAGCTACGCTCAACCGATGAAGCTTATGGCTGGTGTCATTCTTGTGTGGCTTTTCCCTTAAGCGACATTGAAATTATGATTTAAGCTTGAAATAAACCGAGCTGGCGTCAGCTAAATATTGTTTTAAGTTAACCCCTTGCGGTAACTGAATATGGCCTTCGGTCATAAGTGCCGCCATGCCGTGTACCATAGCCCAAGCGCCAATTGCTTGGGCTTTTACTTTTTGGTTGTCTTCATTTTGTAAGGCAAAGGCGGAGCGAAGCAAATTAAATGGTCGTCTTAGTTGCTCATTTTCATTATGACTATTCTCACTATGGTTATTTTGTTCAGTCGACGAACTTGTCTTTAATGCTGGCGTTTTCATTGCTGAAGCCTCAACTTGACCAAGCATCAAACGGTATAGTTGTGGATTCGCGATGGCAAACTCTAAGTAGCTCACCCCATAAGCCAACACTAACTCTCCCGCTACCGCAGCATCATTTTTATCTAGATGTGCCGTGCAGTGTTCCATCGCATCAGCCATGAGTACAAAACCAGACTCAATAATATGACTCAGCAATTGTTTTTTGTTTTTGAAATGCGCATAAGGTGCCATATGAGAAACACCCACTTCAGCCGCTATCGCCCGCAGTGACAAGGCATTAGCGCCATCGCGTTGCAAGATAGTATTGGCTGCAGCAATCAAAGACGCCTTTAAGTCACCGTGATGATATTGTTTATCACTCATAAAACTCATACACCTTAAGTCTAATATGTTAATTATTATAATGAGGGCAACGTGAGAAATCATTAGAAATATATAATAAATCCAATATCTTGCTTTAAATTAGATGACGAGTTTTACAATAATGCTTGTACCCAATAGCCAAAAAGCCTATTTAACGATTAGCGCCACTGTCACGCAGTAGTCTTTATTCCCCCTCAACAATCCGCTGACCCTTTTTTGAGATAGCAAATCCGCCAAACAACATAGGCTCTTTAAAATAACGACAATGTTATAAATTGATTTAAAATAGAACGTTAGCCTAAGACTTAAAGTGCATTAGGCTTGTCACGCCTCTTTTATTGCTTAATCGTTAAGGTTAATCATCATCCTGAAAGCGATCGGCAATTTTAATAAACTCTTCTTGAAGCGCATCAAAGGCATCTGCTATATGTGGGTCGAAATGACAGCCGCGGCCTTCTTTGATTATGCTTGTAGCCTGTTCGTGTGTAAAAGGCGGCTTGTAAACTCGACGACTAATAAGTGCATCATAACAATCGGCAATGGCCATAATCCGTGCCGACAAGGGAATATCTTCTTCAGCTAAACCTTCTGGATAGCCGCTGCCATCCCAACGCTCATGGTGACTATAAGCTATATCTTTAGCGATGCTTAAATAGCTTGAATTTCCGTATTCATTTTCAGCGCTTTCCATTGCTGATTTACCATATTCGGCATGCTTTTTCATTTCACTCCATTCGCCTTTATCAAGCTTGCCAGGCTTTAGTAAAACGGCATCCGGAACCCCCACTTTACCAATATCGTGTAACGGCGCTGATTTAAACAATAGGTCAATGTAAGCATCATCAATACTCGCAGAATAAGGTGAGTTTTCTCTTAAATATTCAGCTAAGGCTTTAACGTAATATTGAGTGCGACGAATATGTTTACCGGTTTCATTATCACGAGTTTCTGCTAGCGAGGCCATACAGTAAATAGCGACATCTTGGGTTCGAGATATTTCAGCCGTTCGCTCAAGCACTTTGGCTTCTAAGTCATGGTTTTGCTCTGCCAGAGCTCTATTTGCCGAAGTTAAGGCCAAATGGGTTTTAACTCGAGCTCGAATAATGGGAAGGCTAAAAGGTTTGGTGATGTAATCAACAGCACCCAATTCAAAGCCCAATATTTCTTCTTCTATTTCAGCCTTTACCGTCAAAAAAATTATCGGTATGTTGCTAGTGTCAGGGTTACTTTTTAACTTTTTACATACCTCATAGCCGTCTAATCCAGGCATCAAAATATCCAGTAACACTAAATCAGGCATAAAGCCTTGGGCGATACGCTCCAGTGCTTGTTCGCCACTTTTCGCCACAGAAACATGGTATTTACTCCCCAAAACCTCGATCAATACACTAATGTAAAATGCTTCATCATCAACAATTAATATTTTATCTTTAAGATATGGTGACATGTTCAGTTTCCTGTTCAGTTTCCTGTTCTGCTTGGGCTATGACTTGGGCGATTAATTCTCTAGCATTATCAAACTCAAATTCATTGACCTGCTCGATAAGTTTCTCAATCAGATGACTATCGACCTCGCCATCGAGGGCTAATATGTTTTCTTTAGCTTGCGGATTTCCAGCTGCTAATAGCTCATCAAGCGGTGATAAAACCCTGCTTAAATTGGCTGATACTTTAAACGGCTGTCTTATGTCAGTGCTATTACTTACGGATTGATTAATCCATTGGCATTGCTCAAGCCCTGCGATTAATACCGTAAGACTATCGGTAAAAGCTTGCCACTCAGGGACATCAAAGGGGGATGGGTGACTATGCAGTTGGCTTTCTAGATTAGCCGACGCCTGCTCTAGTTGTTTAGCACCAATATTGCCAGCAACACCTCTTAAAGTATGAACGGCTCGTATGGTTGATTTTAAATCGTCAGCATCTTGATAACTCTGCAACAAGTGCAACTGATCTTTGTGACGCTGATAAAACTCACCAATAAGTTGCGCATAAAGCTGTTGGTTGCCCCCTAATCGCTTAATACCCCAGTGCACATCAACTCCCTCTATGGGGGCAAGCGACATATTTTGCTGCCCCTGAACTTTCTGGCTTTGTTTATGGGTAAGGTAGGGGCTAAGGGCTAAATAAAGCTGATCGGGCTCAACGGGTTTAGCCAGGTGAGCGTTCATCCCAACTTGTAAGCACTTATCGCGATCCCCTTTCATCGCATGGGCGGTCATCGCAATAATCGGGAGTTGTTTTTTATCAAAACGGCTGCGGAGGATTTCGGTGGCTTCGAAACCATCCATAATCGGCATTTGTACATCCATCAAAACAACATCAAATGTCTGCTCATCAACCATTTCTATTGCTTGCTTACCATTGTCGGCTACTGCTGAGGTTAACCCCATACGCTGTAAAAATTCAGTAGCGACCTGTTGATTAATCGATTGATCTTCTACCAATAACACATGGCCCTCTAACTGCTCAATCGTATTCTTCTCTGTTGCTGGCCCCATGGGCTGCGAAGGCTCAAAGATTTTCATCAAGGTATCAAATAGCACTGACGCATTAAGCGGTTTAATTAAAAATGCATCCAGCAAATCATTTTCCACCTCATTCATCACATCTTCACGCCCGTAAGCGGTAATTAAGATTATTGACGGTTGCTTACGCAGCGGTAAGTATTTAATGCTTCGGCTAGCCTCAATGCCATTCATTTTTGGCATCTGCCAATCCATTAACACTAATTGATATGGCCGCTCATCTTCCATATTGTTGATCACGCTAAGCATTTCAATCGCTTGCGCACCACTGACTGCGGTCTCAACTTCAAAGGAAAATGACTCCAGCAGCTCTTTTAAAATTTCTCTGGCATTGTCATTATCATCAACCACAAGCACTCTCATCCCTTTAAGGGAAGCACATTCCGTAATGACTGATTTTCGACTAGAAGTGACTTTAGGCACTGCAAGATTAAGCCTAAAGCTAAAGGTGCTACCTTGATCGGGTTGACTGGTTGCAGAAATATCACCTTGCATTAATTCAACTAATTGCTTACTGATGCTCAAGCCTAAACCAGTACCACCATGGAGCCGAGTAATACTGCCATCAGCCTGAGTGAAGGCATTGAAAATACTAGTTAAATTAGCTGGTTCAATCCCTATACCTGTGTCTTTAACTGAAAATTCTATGGCTACTTGCTCGTCTGTTTGCGACAGCATTTTAGTACGCAGCAATACCTCACCTTTTTCGGTAAACTTTATCGCATTTTGGGTTAGGTTTATTAGCACTTGCTCAATGCGTAACGCATCACCAATAATTGTTTCTGGTATTTTAGGGTCTAACTCAAACTGCAGCTCAATGCCTTTATCGACGGCTTTTATCCCCAATAGGTTGGCAATGTTAGTAAATACTTCATGTAAGAGAAACTCGCTCTGTTCAATTTCGAGTTTACCCGCCTCTACTTTTGAAAAATCGAGTATGTCATTAATAATCCCCAACAAACTTAAAGACGCTCGTCTTATTTTTTCAGAATAATCCTGTTGTTTATGATTTAATTCTGTCCCTTGCAATAAATGCGTCATACCAATAATGGCATTCATGGGGGTGCGAATTTCATGGGACATATTGGCAAGAAACTGACTTTTAAAAGCGCTAGCCTGTAATGCATCACGCTTTGCCTCCTCAAGTTTTTTACTACTTTGTGTTAATTTAAGCCTTGCTTTATTAAGCTTTCTATTCCAAACAAGGGTATACAGTATCATTGGCAACAATATGCCACAGGTAATTAAGATAGCCCGCCAAATCTGATAATGATTATCCTGATGTTCAAACTGCACAGAAAACCACTTATTTTCGATAGCTTGCCGTTGCTGAGGGTCAATTCTCGCAATCGCGAGATTGACAATTTCCAACAATTCAGGCCAATCTTTGCGAATACCGATTGATTGTTTAAAGGTATAAGGCGTGGTTGCGGTCACTTTTACATTACGAATACCGAGTTCTTCTAATGTCCAAGATGAGGCATTTAAATTACCAATATAGCCATCAATTTCACCAGCGCTTAGTGCAATCAGTGCCTCTTTATTGGATGAAAATGGTACTAAATTAAATTGTGGATAATCATGTTTTAATGTCTCTTCGATGGCATAGCCTTTAACCACACCGACTTGCTTATTATCAAGATCATCAAGACTGGTCACAAAACGGGTATCTTGATGAACTAACACCATATATGGACTTTCCAAATAAGGGGTAGAAAACAGCATCACCTCGCGCCGTTCAGGTGTGGGGGTTACAGCAGGTAAAATATCTAGCTCTCCAGCGGAAAACTCTGCCAACACTTGGGACCAGGGTTTGTTAACAGGGGAAATAAACTCTGCACCAATTAAATTTGTCAATCTGGACATCACATCTGCCGACATCCCAGAATAAACACCGTTATCATCAATAAATTCAAAAGGCGGCCAGCTGTTATCAACTCCTAGTCGCCAAGTGGGATGAGCCTCCAACCATGCATGTTGTTTTTGAGTAAAAATAAGTGGACTGCTAATTTTACTGTCTTGATTAATCCAATCAGTATGTATCTGCTGGCGTCTTGACACACTTATCGAATCGAGGGCTTTATTGAGAATGCCAAGCAAGGGCTCCCATTCAGGATCTTTATAAATGGCAAATCTTTGATGAGCGGGCGCAAACATAGGATCGCCACTAAAGGTTAAATTAGTCAGCTGCAAACTATCCATAAGCCAAGTGACAACCGCTTGATTACCAATATACGCATCAACTGTACCGAAAGAGACCGCTTTCAATGCCTCTTCAGTTGTTGAAAAGGTCATTAGATTAATCTCGGGATGATTATTGCTAATTTCATCGACTAAATAAAAGCCTTTCTCTAATGCTAATCTCTTGCCATACAATTCTGTCAATTTGGAATATTGTTGTGCGCCAGTTTTAGAAACAATCACCTTAATCGCACTAAAATAAGGCGCACTAAACCACAGGTTTTTGGCACGGTCTGGTTTTTTTACTAATGTTGCACCTAGTTTTAAATTTCCAGAACTAACCGCAGAAAGCATATCTTGGAAACTACCAAACACTCGAGTGTCAAAGCTCACTCCTAACTGCTTTTCAAAAAGGGTTAAATAGTCATGTAAAATTCCCGAGTGCTCACCATTAGGGTCGATAAAATCTACCGGCGGCCAACGACCGTCTACGCCAATAGGAATAATCGGATGAGCAGCTAGCCATGCTTTTTCTTCTTCTGTAAGGGTAATAATTGGCTGTGTCACTAATAACGGTTCAGCTAAATTTTGATACTCCCAATGAAAACCACTCCACTTAGCAGATATCGCATCTTTTTTCTTATTATCTATTTGTTGTATGCCTGTATCTATTGTTTGCAGTAATTCAACGTTTCCCTTCTTCACTGCTGCGCGAAAAGGATGTGAATATAATGCGGATTCAATGGTTTTGAATTTAGTCGTTGCAGGTGTTTGTTTTAAATAGGTGTCAAGGTAAAGCGGCTGGCAGATAAACAGGCTTATTTCGCCATTAATTGCAGCATCAAATAATGCTTTATAGCCTTTGAAAGTCCTGATGTCGGCATTGGGGAAATATTTTTTTAGCCAATTATGATGAAAACTATTGTGGGTAACACCAATACGGTATTGTGGTATTTGTTTAATAAATTCAATACCTTGCTCTACAGTATTGGCATATAAGAAATATTCACTATGTAACAGTGGCGCAGAAAAAGACATACTTTTAGCGCGTTTTTCATTTTGAAATACCCCAGCCAACAAATCGACTTTATTCTGCGCTAACCAAGTTTGCCCTTCTGCATTAGAGCCTGGTACAAATTCAACGGCTTTACCTGTGATTTGCGACCAAGTACGCCAATAATCAATTAAAATACCAGCAGCTTGGCCTTTGTCATTAAGATATTGCAACGGAGTGCTATCAGTTCGGTAAGCAATACGCACTACTTGCTCATCATTAGGAATTGCTTCAGCTTCAGCTGCTGCCGTAAGGTGACAGAAAAAAGGACAAAAAAAACCGAGGAATAGGCAAGCTAACCTCAATTTCATTGCAAAGTGGCTTACTAAAAGTAGACGAGGCATCCTTGTGAAGCGACTCATGCTAACTCCCTGTATGAGCTTAAAATAATAAATTCCTTATGTGCTTACCTGCACTGAATTAATCTTAGCACTCAAATGGCCAGATGCAATTTTGGCGATAAAATTTCAGCATCAAAACAGTAATTAATAATTCATTTTTAAATCCTTTTATTATTTATTGAAAACAAGTCAACCTAGAGAAAGTTCGTCCCTGAAAAATGACATACCCACCAATGTAAAGCACATAATAACTCCGCAAGTCATTAATGCTATTGACCAACGCAGCCCAAAAAGTACAACGAGACGGTTAGCCAAATAAATTAATACCTTGCGTCAACTCATCATGTGTACGGGGGGAGTAATTTAAAATGAATTATTTAAGGTTTTGTCCCCTAACTAAGATTAATAACTAAAATCAAACATGTACAACTGAATAGCATTTTAGCTTTAGCAATTAAGCGTTATAATGACGCAGATATTAACTCAGCAGTTACGGACGGATTATACGCCTTTTATTAATTCGCTTTTTCTTAGATAAAACCAAGTAGAACAGCCCCATGAGCCCAGAACGTTTAGCCCGAATAAATCAGATGCTTGATAATCGCCAAGTCGACCTGACAGTTTGCCTCGATAAAGTCCATAAATCGCAAAATATTGCAGCCGTGGTGCGCACCGCTGATAGCGTTGGCATCCATCAAATTCATGCGGTTATGCCCGATAACAGCCTTTGGGTTTCAGGCAATACTGCATCTGGTAGTCAGCAGTGGGTTAATACCGTCAATCACCGCAATTTTGATGATGCAAATAAGCTATTTAAAGCGCAAAAAATGCAGGTGTTAGCCACCACATTTTCAGACACTGCGGTAGATTTTCGCGAAATCGATTATACCCGTCCAACCGCCATCATCATGGGTAACGAGCGTGATGGTGTCAGCCCTGAAGCCATCGCAGCCGCCGATCAACATATCATCATCCCTATGATTGGCATGGTGCAATCACTGAATGTATCAGTCGCTGCAGCCTTAGTCATGTATGAAGCCCAGCGTCAACGCCAACAAGCTAATATGTACGGTAGCCGCCAGCTTGATCACAGCTACTGCCAAACCATGTTATTTGAACAAGGTCACCCAATATTCGCCAAGGCCTGCCGTAGAAAAAACATCCCATACCCAGCTATCGATCTGCAAGGGCAAATTGATGCTAGCGATGAATGGTGGCAGCGCATGCGCGCGCCAGATCCACAAGCTGAGCTCGGTTAACATTAACCTTTACTGATATTAAACAAGATAAGAATATCCTCAACACTGAGGCCTAGAGTCTCAGTGTTGTCGGCTCTCGCTTCCTCAATAAACATCCTCTAGCGGCTCTTTGATAAATAAAACTCCAGTTGTGAGCAACTTAACCGCTAACAGCGTCTATGCTTATTGTTGTAAATAAAAATTACTTACATAAGGAAATAGGTATGGGGATAACTGCTAAGAATCATTCAAGGGTAAAATTAACAGGAGTTGCCTTAGCAACACTACTTGCGCTTTGTGGCTGTCAATCAACCACCTCTGTCATCAGCGCTAAAAAAGACCTCGATATCAGCGTGACACAAAACACTGGCAGGTGCGTGACGGATAACAATGCCAATATCGGCTCACTCAGCGTATTTACAGCCAATACCCTATCAGGCTATATCGTTGATAATAAATTTGACCAATATGCTAAAGCCCATATTCAGCAATACCAAACCGACATTGTCATCAAAGATATATACCAAAGCGAAGATGCCAGCTGGAGTCAACTTTGTGTCAGCACCCAATTAGATATGACCTTTACCGATAAAGCAGATGCCAGCAAAACATTAACGCTACCTCTATATTTATCATTAGATAAAGGCAGCCCTGTACTTGAGATCCACAGCAATAAAACTGATATTGAGTCAGTAAAAGCCAGTGTCTTTCAAAATAATGCTCGCCCAGGTAAGGCGACGCTAGTGATGAAATGGGTCACCCAATGGCGAGAAGATAATCAAGGAAAAGAACTGCAGCTTTGGAACGGCGAGCTGTTATCGTTTACCTTTGACGATAAAGGCCAAATAAGCGTAGATGGACAATCAGGGCAACCCTATGTCACCTTCCCAATGCCATCGTATTCTATGGTCAATAACCAGCCGTCACAGTCGGTGCAAAAATTAACTTTTACCCTGACAGTGGTTAATGACCAAGCTGACTAAGGTTTATTCTACTTGCGAATGATGACCATGCTTGTTCAAACTCCATTTGAGCAACATGGGGCCGATTAACGTGGTGATTGCTATGATCACCACTAACTCGGTAAATAATTTATTGTCGATAATGTTCGTCTTCAGCCCCATTTCAGCAAACACTAAGCCGACCTCCCCTCGCGGCACCATAGCGCTACCCACAATAAGTTTCTTTTGCCAGTTACCACCAGCAACCGTGCCGGCAACCAGTTTGCTGGCAATGGCTAACAATGACAGCAACAACAATACCCCGCTAGTACTGTAATCTAGCTGGCTCAGATCTAAGCTTATTCCAACGTAAACAAAAAATATCGGGGTAAAAACGTCAACTAATGCCTTACTTGATTGCTCCATTTTGTGGGTAAAGGCAAAAGGGTTAACTAGGTAGCGATTGAGTGGTGAGGTAAATTGGCGGCTAAGTGCTAAGCCAACCGCAAAGCCGCCTAACAAGGCTGGCGCGCCGAATAAGTGTGCTAGCCATGCAAACAAGCACACTAAAATCATAGTGATGATAACTTCATAACCTGAATTATCGCTAGCCGGTTTTAGTACTCGTGCAAAATACAATAACACCCTAGCCACGGGCGGCGTCAGTAACAAAAACACCAGCACTTTAGTGATAAGTAATAGCGTGCTAAATACATCAAACTCCCCATGGGCTGCAAAGTTGAACAAAATGCTGAGCAAAATCACTCCGCCGATATCATCAAACACGGCGGCGCCTAAGATAATATGTCCCGCGGTCGTTTTTGCATGATTGGCATTAACCAACACCCGTAATGAAATGCCAATACTCGTCGCTGTTAAGGCACACCCAAGAAAAATAGCGGTGAATATTGAGTCGGTAAGATAGTAGGCACCACTCACGCCCATCACAATAGCCGGAACAATAATTCCCACTAAGGCCACGCTTACCGCGCGACCACCAGCTTGATAAAGTCTTTTAATTGAGCTTTCACAGCCAATGGAAAACAGCAGCAAGATCACCCCAAGCTCTGCCAATACAGTCAAAGTAGGATCAGGGCTGATAACATTAGTAAGCGACGGGCCCAATAATAAGCCCGCAAGAATCTCTCCCACCACCACTGGCAGTTCGAAGCGTTGAAAAATCTCGCCAAAAAGTTTGCCCAAAAACAAAATCAGGCAAAGTGAAATAACAAACTGGTCAACGTTCATATTAACCTTAATCTTTTTATTGTTATTGATTAAATGTTGAGCGTTTAGATGACAAAGATCAAGGTTGATTTTTAACCAACTGCTAAGCTTATACTTAGTGTCAGAGGAAATGAAAATGAGTAAATTATTTATTATTTCACAACAGCATCAGCAGCAAACTAATGCCATAAAAGAAGGGATTAACCTCGCTAAACAGTTAGGCTTAGTTCCTGAAATCATGTCCTACAGTTATGAGTCCTTAAGTGGCGATGCTTACTATAATCCCCGTATTGCCGGCGTGGTTCGAGAGCAAGTTCGCGCCGATGATAGCGCCGCAGTGAAGCAACAACTGAGTGTTCTCAATGCCAATGAGGTACAGTTTACTAATATGTGGTGTAAGCATTTAGTTGAACATGTATGTGAGTATGTCACCCCCGACAAGTACGCCATGATGCTAAAATCTATTCATGAATCAGCCTGTTTTCGCCCTTTAGATTGGCAGCTTATTCGTCATATCAAAGTACCGTTGATGTTATTGAGTAATCACCCCTTGCATAAGGCAAATTCAATTTTAATGGCGCTGGACTTGGGCACTAGCGATCCACTAAAACAAGCCCTCAACCAAGATGTAATTACCCAAGCCCAGCAACTTGCTAAGGCTACGGGTTGTGATTTACACCTAGGCTACGTGGTGCGTTTTCCGCAAATACTGCGGGATATGGATATCGTCAATACTCACACCTTAGTGAAAGAAGCTTACCAGCGTTATGACAGCAAGATTGCAAAGCTTGGCCTAGATAAGGAGCATGTGCATATCCTGACAGGCAATGCCGATCTATGCCTGTTCGAATTAAGTTGTCGCCTAAAAGCTCAATATCTTGTTATAGGCGCTCGCCAGCGAGAAGGCATTATTGGATTTATGCTCGGAAATACCGCTGAGTCGATCTTAGAGCGAGTTCGCAGTAACGTTTTAGTGGTGCCACATCGCTTGGCAGATTAATGCCATTGCTATGACCAAAGGTTTTAAGTTACTTGCTAGCTTCATTTTGTACCTCAAAAAGATTACTTAGGACTTAAACGTCTGGTTCGATTAAATCAAGCCCTACCATCGATATGTGCTATCGTTTGATGGTTGAATTGTATAAGGAAAAATTCAAAGCACGATATCGATTGTAAAGGGTCAGCCCCTCTGCAAGATGTAAACAGCCAACTTATTAGCTATGTATGCTTTCAATCATTGAATAATGGCCACAAACTCACTAGGATCAACTCATCAGATAGCAAACAAGAATTTTCCTATGACCACCGAGCTTTATTTCATCTACGACTCACATTGCCCTTGGAGCTACGCCGCAACACCTTTGGTGAATGCATTACAAGAAGCCTACCCTGAAATGAATGTAAACTTATTACATTGCGCCAATTTCATCGGCAAAGACAGTGCTGGCGAAGAGCAAATGGAAGCGGCAGCAAGAATGAGTGGACTTAAGTTTGGCAGAGATCATATTCGTTATGCCAATAGCCCTAAAAACTCAGTCAAAACCGCTAACCTAATGGGATGGTTGCAAAGCAAGCAAGCGAATAAACAACTGCCTGTACTTAATGCGATTCAAAGAGCACACTTTATCGAAGGTAACCCGCTTGATACTAAGCATGATTTCAATGCTATCGTTGAAAAGTTTAAACTGTCGCCATCAAATAAAGTCTTTAAAGATGAGCTGAGTATGGACGCTGAATACGTACTCGAAGGCATTGCCGAAATCCAACAGGTCATTGGTACTAACAGTTTTCCAGCATTAGTGATGACTGTAGGTGATAACGCCATATTTATCGATCACTCAAAATACATCAGTAGCCCGCATACTGTGGTGGCAGCTGTTGAGCAAGAAATA
This sequence comes from Shewanella sp. 10N.286.51.B8, assembly GCF_041469325.1. NCBI lineage: Bacteria > Pseudomonadati > Pseudomonadota > Gammaproteobacteria > Alteromonadales > Shewanellaceae > Shewanella > Shewanella sp. 10N.286.51.B8. The sequence goes on along the minus strand of NZ_JBFRKG010000055.1, from coordinate 11,207 downwards.
GCTGCGTTTAAGAAGTAATATAGCTAAGGCTAGTCACAAACAAAAAACCACGGTATTTACCGTGGTTTTTTATTGAAATTAAACCTTTAGAGTTTAATTTCAACGCTAAAAAGCGACCAAGGTTTACAGTAACGCCGTTAACTCTTTTAAGGCCACAGCCGATTCAGCGCTGATGTTCTGTTAGAATGCAGCCCATAATAATAACCATATGTATTTATTGGGGTTCCATGAAAGAATTTATCATCATTGGCGCAGGGCAGTCTGGCCTGGCTATGGCGTATAACTTATCGAGCAATAATAAAGACTATCTCATTCTCGATGCCAATGAATATATAGGGGCTCCATGGCTCAAGCGCTGGGACTCTTTAACCCTGTTTACTCCCACTGAATATAACCATCTACCGGGTATGAAATTTCCTTTTCCCAAAGGTTATTACCCCAATAAATATGAAGTGGCAGACTACTTAAAAAGTTATGTAGATAAGTTCTCGATACCGATTGAGTTTAACCAAAAGGTCACCTCGATTAAAAAAGTGAATGGTATTTTTGACATAACTACTGCCAGCACAAGCTATAAAGCCAAACAAGTCATCATTGCCACCGGGCCGTTTCATACCCCTTACACCCCACCTTGTCATGCTGATATTGCCAAAGATGTTGTTCAACTGCACAGTGAAAACTATAAAAGCCCATCTCAACTGCAACAAGGTGATTGTTTAGTCGTGGGTGCGGGTGATTCTGGGGTGCAAATATTATCTGAAATAGCCGATACCGGCCGCACAGTGCATTTTTCTGGCACCAATAAAATCAAAGCCATTCCCCAAGCCTTTTTAGGTAAAACCCTATGGTGGTGGTTCACCAAAATCGGCTTTTTATCGGTTAACCGTTTTAGCAAAATTGGCAAGTGGTTGAGCAGCGGCGTGCAACCTGTCATTGGCACTGACGTAAAATCACTACTAGCAAAAGACAATGTCATCCACATGGGCAGAACCTTGTCAGCCGATGAAAGCAGTATTAAATTTCAAAAAGGCAGTGTGAGTAGCATCAGAAATATTATTTGGGCTACAGGCTTTAAACCCAACTTTTTTTGGATTGACGGTATCTCATTTGATGAAATGAACTACCCCAGCAATTATCGCGGTGTCAGTAATGATATTGAGGGCTTGTATTTTATTGGCTTGCCGTGGCTTTATACCCGAGGCTCTGCCACCCTAGGCGGCGTTTACAAGGATGCGCAGTACTTAATGAATTACATCTCTGAAAACGTTAAAGCGGCTTAAAAGCAGATATCAAGAACACGCTATGAATATTAATGGTTTGTTCTCTAAAACAAAAAACGGAATGAGTGGCAGCTCATTCCGTTTTTTATTTTTAAGCAAAGTCGCTTTAAAATTCAATACCTTATATTGGCCTAACTAATGCTTTGCACTTGAGAAGCTAACAACCAAATGGCTAAGGCAAAAAATATCAATCCCATAAACTTATTTTGATAGGTTCTAAACTTGTCATTTTTAAGCAGCGGCTTACCTAAACTGCCCACTAAAGCCACCAGCAGTAAATTAAAAGCGAGCCCCATGACGTTCAGTATCAGCCCAAGAGTCAACATCTGCTCGCCTGAGCTGGCACTAAGCTGGGTTGAGACAAACTGCGGCAAAAATAACACAAAAAATATCAGCGCCTTGGGATTAAGCAGGTTACTCATTACCGCGCGGCGATAAAGTAATTTGGCTAAATTATTTTGCTGCTCAATTTCAGGGGCATCAGCTGCGCTGCTGCGCATACAATCCCAGCCCATTTTTAATAAATAAGCGCCGCCTAGCACCCGCAGCACTTCTAATGCCATCGGGTTCATTGCCACTAACGCCGACACACCCATAGCTGCCAGCAAAGTTAAAATAAGCCCAGAGGTCGCATTGCCAAAGCTTGCATACACGCCCACCTTGCGGCCATAACTTAAACTCGAGCTGGCTATCAGCAGCATGTCAGGCCCAGGTATTAGCAGTAAAGCGACCACAGTGGTTAAATAAACAGGAAGTAAAGCCAGATCAATCATGATAAATACAAAATTAGTGATAAAACAGCCGCGGATTCTACAGTTATCCAACATGAATAAAAGTCATCTTGTGTTTAAATGAGATCTTGAGTTGGCAGAGTTTATTTACAGCTAATATTAGAGGCTGATGTTAAAGGCTGATGTTAAAGGCTGAATTAAGCTAAAGATAGCGTAAGCTGAAACAAGCTAAATAGAATTAGCTGCTATTACTTCGCAGCTGCATAGTTCATCAAATTACGGTATGAATCCACATGATACTTGTCACTGCCTCTCACTAAATATAGCCAAAGCTTAAAACACCCAAATCTAAAAAAGTGTTATTGCTGAGCGGCTGCATAGTTCATCAGGTTAAGGTATGAATCGACATAGTACTTGTCACGGTTGGCCGCTAAATAAGCCAATAGTTCAGCATGAGCTTTGGATGAAACCGATAGGTAATCACCGCCCACCCCATGAAAAACCAAGTTAATCAGCAAGGTATCTGTAGAGGTATTATTAATATAAGCAATTAACGCTTTACCGGTTTCGCCGGTTGGGTAAATGATGGGGTTAAAGCGTGTGTCAGCGCCGTGGCCTTTAATCGCGGTAAAGAGGTGGTTTACTTTGTTAAGGTACTCTTGACCACCAGTCGAGTCATCATCTAAGCGTAAAGCACTGCCCACCAGTAAATCACCGCAAGGGACGGTATAGGTGCGCTCAGTTTTACCATCAATAGCATTTAAAAAAGTATTAGCAGCGCTAAGCTCATCAATCATCTGTGTGACACTATAATGATCAAGGTCTTGCTCTACCTTAACCCAGCCCCTATTGGGCAATGAGGCGCGGCAAGGATGCTGCATACTGTGATTACCTAGCTCATGACCTTGTTTAACTGCAGCTTGCCACTCACTCTTTCGCTGCGCTAATACCGAAGACGTGGAGATAACATAAAAAGAGCCCTTAAAATGATGCTTATTCAGTGCTGGCAACACATTGTCTAAATGGCTGTTTAAGGCATCATCATAAGAAAGGCTCACTGCTAGTTTTTCGCCGTTAGGCCAAGTAAACCTTTGAGTTTCAGCTGCCGACGCTGAAAAACAGGCCAATGGGAGTAAGACCATTGACCTTAAAATCTGTAATATTTGTTTATTGATAATCAATTTCGCGCCCATAAAAGTCATGCCAGCCCAGATTTTTATAAATCCAAATATAAAACAAGCTATAAACTAACATATAAATCAGCCTATTATGCATACTCTGACTTTCACTGAGCCGTTATTATTTCGAAATAACAATACGTGGATCTGTGCCTTCATCACAGCCTTCAAGCATCACCAAATAGTCAAAGCTTTCCCCAACGTCAAGCTCTTCTTTCACTTTGCACTTTACCTGGCCATTTTTAAAGTTCTTGCCACATTGTTCTTTAAGAGGTGAGTTTTCGGTAAATTTTAATTTAAACTTACTGAAAATATCATCTGCCATTTTCCAAGTGATAAAGTCACCTCGCTTAGCGCAGATACACGCTTCAACCCCTTCACATTGCCCTTGCTCACAGCCGCTACCTTCATTAGGTGTTACCGTGACAGCGCACTCACTGGCAACCAAACTAATGGTTTGATCTTCAGCAAGACTTTGTCGTGAAAACATCCCCAATAGACCTATGAGTGTAACTAAGGTTAATGCTCGAGCTGTGAGTAATGGTTTTATAGTAATATTCATTGCCTTCTTCCTTGTTTTATTGCGTTATGGCATCGCCATGTTGACGTAAACACCTTGAAACTGAATATCTCTAGCCAGCAACTTTTTCGAATAGCCTAATTTAAGGGCATTATCGATATACTGAATAGCCAGTTGTTTTTCATCACAATTTATCGCCGCTATGGCCATATCATAAAAAAGATATGGATCGGGGCTATCTTGTAATTGAGTTGAGGTTATTTTTTGCAATGCCGGTTCACACTCCCCAAGCTCTGATTGATACCGAGCAAACATTGCTTGCATAACATGGTCGTTAGGATTAACTACAAATTGCTCACGAGCTAATTTATAGGCTTGTTGATAGCTTTGAAGGGCTTGAGTGGCATCACCGGAAAACTTTTCTGCATCCGCTAAATTAGCCCACAATACTGGGTCGTTGGGGCTCAGCTTAATGGCTTTACGATAACTTTGGGCTGCATCAGTAAACTCATATCTAAAAAAGAGTGCTGTCCCAAGGTTTGAGTAAGTTAACGCATTAGGTGCTAAAGATAATGCGGTTTGCCACGCCATAGTGGCCTTTTCTAATTCATCATCAAGAAAATAGGCGCCGCCTAAACTACTGTAGCCATTAGCGTAGTTAGGCTTTAATAATGTGACTTTAAGGTATTTATCTTTGGCTTTTTTATATTGACCATTATTAAAGTAATAATTGCCAAAGCGCTGATAATTTTTCCAGTATCCCGGCTCTAATTGAATCGCATTAGCAAATAAATCCACCGCCTTATCATTGTGACCCAGTTGAGTCTGACTGTCGGCTGCGCCAATAATTGCTTCAATATTTTTAGGGTTAAGGGTTAATGCCTCGTCAAAAAACGCAATAGATTGTGAATAACGGCCACTTAAGCGCTCTAGGTTACCTAAGGCAACTAAGCCTTCTTCTTTTAAATTCGACACCTGAGTCAGTGCATTACAAATTTGCTGGGCTGATTCAAACGTCGCAAGTTTTTTATTTATCTGGTATTGATTTAGATAGGTTTGGCATAAACCAGCGCTGGCTAAGGTAAATTCCCCATCAAATGCCAACGCCTTCATAAAATGAAATTCAGCTTGGGCTAATGTGGCCTGAGTGGGAGCTTTAAACAGCTCGCTTTTACCTTGTATATAACTGTCATAAGCTTTGAAATCATCGGTGCTGATAAGGTCCTGACTATCTAATTCACTCGACTGTGCAATCAGTGATAAGGCATTAAAAAGCTCACGATATATTTGTTTTTGCACCAACAAAATATTGCCGACATCACCTTTAACAACCGAAGACCACACCTGTAAATACGTTTTGATATCAGTAATATGTAATATTATTGAAAATTCACCTGCATTTTCAGTAATGGCGCCATCGACTAAATATCGCACCCCGAGTTTTTCGGCATAGGTGGATAGTTTGCTGTTTTGGGGAATTTCATTTACTGCCCGCTGAGACATTAAATTAAAAGCGCTTTGCTTGCTTAAGGCGCTAATCACTTCGCCTTGAAAGGTGGATTCAAAATAATGTGGTAATTGGCTTTGCTCATCAAACACAAAAGGGATAACCGCAATGAGATTATCTTGAATAGGTAGGCTAGTTTTCAGCGCTGCGACCTTGGGTTTTTCATTATAAATAGAGTCAATTAAATGCAGCGATAAAAAGCCACCTAAAATGGACAACGCGCCAATAAAGAAAAAATCAAACGCCAACTGTTTGTAAAACACCTTTTTCTTCGGATGATTTCTATCAGCTTTAAATAAGTCTTTTTTGACCTTAATATCCTGAAACCATGTGTAAATAAGTAATATTGGAAAACCGACAACCAGTACTAAAACAACAATTTTAATGCCCCAATCAGGCACATTAAAAATCGGAAAGATAATGGCTATAATTTGAATAATGAGCCAAGTCATAATCGAAAAAGCCACGCTAACACGAAATAAATTAGAGTTTTTTAACAGGGCAATATTTAAGTGCCATTGCGGTGTATGTGCGCTATCGGCAGAATGCGTGGTAGACAACGGCGCTTTTAACGCAGCACGCTTTCGGTTAAGCGCCTCTTCATCAAGGGGGGCGACTGTCGCGATTAATCGATAGCCCTTTCGGGTAATGGTTTGGATAAAAACAGGGGACTCTTTGTGATCATCTAAGGCGTGGCGAATTTCGCTAATTACATGGCTCAAATTTCTACGCTTTCGATTAAGTTTCCCCCAACCAAAAGCGAGCAATCGCTGACTTGAAAGCAACTGCTCAGGGTTTGAACATAAATATAATAAGATTTCAAAAGCTTTAGGAGGCAAATGACGCCGTTCCCCATGAACAATCACTTCACCATCGTCGGGTAATACCACAATGTCATTTAACACAAAACCTTGACGTAAGTTAGGGTCGATTCCTTCCATATCGCTTTGATTTCTGCCCTTTGAGTCCATAAAAATTGAGCCTTATAGATTCTAATATTCGCTTGATTATGCGGAAACTTACACTGTTAAATGGGGAGAAACTTGATATTAAACTGAATGTTCAGTCTAGGTAGGTTTTGTATATTGCGCAAACCATGTGAGCCCCTTGATTCAGCGGTGTTTATCACAGGAAAATGACTCTAAAGCGGCCATATCAGGCGATATACGCGCTAAGCGTAAATGTTGCTGACTCACTTTAGTAACTGAAATTACATACATAAGTAGTACAAGATAATAGAGTCTTATATGTACTTTAGTTGCATGCTTGTTATTGTTTGAAGCTAAAATTTTACCACTCATTGATAACAGCATATTAATACAGTAGGCAACCGGCACCTATCGACCCAATGATTGCCCCTCTAAGCCAAAAATAAAAAGCGCCAGTGATAACTAGCGCTTTTTGGGGGTAACTCCTTTAAATTAGTCTTCGTTCAACTGAACGGTGACGTTAGCAACATCATTTGCCTCGTTACCTTCATTATCTTTATTAACCACCACCTCAACGAGATCGGCAAGGTTACTGGCATAAGGGGTAACGTCACTGGTGTCATATTTAAACACATTTTCAGCGGCGTCATTTTCAGTGGCAAGCAGATGCACATCGAACTGACATTCATAATAATCGTTAGCTAAAATGATTTGTGTACCATCAGTGCTACAACTGCTGTTACTCACCTCAAATGAGTTCGAATTAATTGCCGTACCGGAATCGGGGACGACCTGATCAAATCACCAAATTAATGTGCCGCCAACGGGTGGCAAGGCTTCACCTCAAAGCTTAGCTGTTTTTCAGCAAACCAAGAGGTGCAAATACCTCATAGTGGTGAATCCCATCAATTGGACTCACTATCAGTTTATTCGTCTAACCAGCCTTAATGACACGAGCAAAGACTAAACCGAACAACAAACTGTAGATGCCCTAAAAATTGGCAACACAAAAGATAGCCATGTTTTGTTTATCCCCATTCAGATAAAAACCATCAAAACGATTGAGCTTAAAAGCGCCAAAGTCTGACTTTATGAACTAACTTGATAGATAGCCATATCGAAAAGCAATGACTATCGCTTTCATCATACGCCAATTGTGGGAGGTAAAAAGTGGGTAGTCATTCAACCTGAACACCTAATGTACTGCGCCTTATGGCAATCATATTGTGCAAGCTATGCTGCTAAAAGCGGCTTAGGGTTCTACATACTAAGGAAGTTAAGCTATGAATAAAAACACCACAAATACTGGTGGCAAATGTCCAGTAATGCACGGTGCTACGACCGACAACAGCATGCCAAATACCAAGTGGTGGCCTAAAGCGCTTAATCTGGATATTTTGCATCAACATGATGCTAAGACCAACCCCATGGGCGATCGCTTCAATTATCAAGAGGAAATTAAAAAACTCGATGTGGCCGAGCTAAAACTAGATATGCATGCACTGATGACAGATAGTCAGCCATGGTGGCCTGCTGACTGGGGGCACTACGGCGGCTTAATGATCCGCATGTCTTGGCATGCGGCGGGCACTTACCGCACTGCTGACGGCCGCGGCGGTGCTGGCACAGGTAATCAGCGCTTTGCCCCGCTTAACTCCTGGCCTGACAACGTCAACCTCGATAAAGCCCGTCGGCTACTGTGGCCAATTAAGAAAAAGTACGGCAACAAGCTCAGTTGGGCAGATTTAATTGCCTACGCAGGCACCATAGCCTATGAATCCATGGGGCTTAAAACCTTCGGTTTCGGCTTTGGCCGTGAAGATATATGGCATCCTGAAAAAGACATTTATTGGGGAGCTGAAAAAGATTGGCTGGCTCCAAGTGGCAGTGAAGGCAGTCGCTACTCAGGTGAGCGTAATCTCGAAAACCCACTAGCGGCAGTGATGATGGGGTTAATTTACGTCAACCCAGAAGGCGTTGATGGTAACCCTGACCCACTAAAAACCGCCCATGATATACGGGTGACCTTTAAACGTATGGCCATGGACGATGAAGAAACAGTGGCCCTTACCGCTGGCGGCCATACCGTGGGTAAAGCCCATGGTAACGGAGACGCAAGTCTACTGGGCCCAGAGCCAGAAGCCGCTGACATTGAACAACAAGGCATGGGCTGGAATAACCAAGCGAACCGCGGTATTGGTCGTGATACGGTTTCCAGTGGTATAGAAGGCGCATGGACGACTCACCCAACCCAGTGGGATAATGGCTACTTTCAACTGTTACTTAACTACGATTGGGAGCTCACAAAAAGCCCAGCAGGTGCTTGGCAGTGGCAGCCCATCAATATTAAAGAACAAGATAAACCTGTTGATGTTGAAGACCCAAGCAAACGTTACAACCCCATGATGACTGATGCTGATATGGCGATGAAAATGGATCCTGAATACCGAAAAATCTCCGAGCGTTTCTATCATAATCCTGATGAGTTTTCTGATGCTTTTGCCAGAGCTTGGTTCAAGCTGACTCACAGAGACATGGGGCCTAAAACCCGTTATGTCGGCCCTGATGTGCCAGATGAGGAGTTGATTTGGCAAGATCCTATTCCCGCAGGAAACCGCCACTACGATATTCAATTGGTAAAAGAGCAAATCAGCGCCAGCGGGTTAAGTGTTAGCGAAATGGTAACAACAGCATGGGACAGCGCCAGAACCTTTAGAGGCTCAGATATGCGCGGCGGAGCCAATGGTGCCCGTATTCGTTTAGCACCACAAAATATGTGGCAAGGCAATGAGCCGACACGCCTGTGTAAGGTATTAACTATACTTGCCCAAATCGCGACAGATACCGGCGCCAGTATCGCCGATGTGATTGTTCTAGCAGGTAATGTCGGGATTGAACAAGCTGCCAAAGCGGCAGGTTATGAGATGATAGTGCCGTTTTTTCGCGGCCGTGGTGATGCAAGCCAAGCGATGACCGATATTGACTCCTTTGCCGATTTGGAGCCGCTTCATGATGCATTTCGTAACTGGTTAAAGAATGATTATATTGTCAGCGCCGAAGAGTTAATGCTTGATCGCAGTCAACTGATGGGGCTCTCTGCCCCTGAAATGACGGTACTTGTGGGCGGTATGCGGGTGCTTGGCACCAACTACGGCAATACATTACATGGGGTATTTACCGATAATGTTGGCGTGCTCAGTAATGACTTTTTTGTCAACCTCACCGACATGAATTATAGCTGGCAACCAAAATCAGATAATCTGTTCGATATTTGTGAACGTCAAACAGGCAAACTCAAGTGGACGGCAACACGGGTAGATTTGATTTTTGGCTCAAACTCACAGCTGCGTGCCTATGCTGAAATGTATGCCCAAGATGACAATAAAAAACGATTCGTTCGCGACTTTATTACAGCGTGGGCAAAGGTGATGAACGCCGATCGTTTTGATTTAATCTAAGTCGTAAACAGGCATGAACGCAATTTAAGTCTAATGCTAACAAAGCGTCGAGATTAAAAAACAAAAAAGCGAATCAATCGATTCGCTTTTTTATGCTTTAAGTTAACAACTCAAGCTAATGCTTTTTGATCTTAACTCAAGCTACTGATTTAAAGATTAATCAGCTTACTTGTAAAAGGCTTCAATAGTGCCTTTAACTGTCATCATTAACGGTTGACCGCGACGATCTAACGCTTTGTGAGACGGTACTTTAACCCAACCTTCACTGATGCAATATTCTTCAACGTCAAAACGCTCTTTACCGTTAACGGTAATACCAATGTCGTGATCGAAAATGGCAGCCACATGATGTGGGCTACGTGGGTTAACGGAAAGGCGATCAGGTAAAGCGAGTTTCTCAGTTGAGTCAGTCATGGTCTGCTATCTGTAGTAATAAATATATCCGCTATTGTAGGCAATAGCGCCGTTTTGCTCAAGCGCAGCAGTCATAAATATCAACTAACTAAATAGCATAGACTTTCAAATCAAAAGATTTGTTTAACTATCGATATCGCTTAGGTCAAATCATTCACGTAACTTTTACACTTGTTGCGTAAAACTGTTAGCTGTTTCAAATTTCGCTATTGGTTAATCCTGTAAACTTCGCGCCAACAAAAGCTATGTTGGTAAGAGTAAATTTTACCAGATAATGTGTATAACAAATTTGTTTACTACATTTGTTTACTACAGTAATCGCAGGTCACTAACGCTTATAGCGCTAAGTGGATCTCTCACCCAATACCATAAGGTTTTGGGGCTCTACCTGCCGTAGCTATGTAGCCAATGAATACTCATTGGTTAACTGATATTTAAGAGATCAAAGGTTATCTACTATGACGTCTAAACAGACCACCAAGGCTACTGCAGCCTCTGCTCCATTTATCGATCGCTATTTCAACATTTCTGCTCGTGGAAGTACCTTAAAACAAGAAATCATTGCTGGTTTAACAACTTTTTTAGCCATGGTGTACTCGGTTATTGTGGTGCCAAATATGCTTAGCACAGCAGGCTTCGACCCTGAGGCAGTATTTATCTCCACTTGCTTAATTGCCGCTTTTGGTTCTTTACTCATGGGGTTATGGGCTAATTTACCCATGGCCATTGGTTGTGCTATCTCACTCACAGCATTTACGGCATTCAGTATGGTACTGGGTCAGGGGATATCAATTCCGGTGACATTGGGCGCTATTTTTCTTATGGGTCTCATATTTACTTTTGTGAGTGTTACAGGGATCCGTCAGTGGGTACTGACTAATTTACCTCAAGGTATTGCTCACGGTACAGGTATTGGTATTGGTTTGTTCTTACTTTTGATTGCCACCAATAGCGTGCAATTAATCGTCTCTAACAATGCTGGCTTACCGGTAAAATTAGGTGACATCAATAGCCTGCCCGTTATTGCTACCATTATTGGACTTGCGGCCACCATTGGCCTTGAACGACGCGGGATACCAGGCGGTATTTTACTGGTGATCATTGGCTTATCGCTATTTGGGTTATTGTTTGATCCCAACGTGACCTATCAAGGCTTGTTTGCCTTACCTGATTTAATGTCTGATAAATCA